>NZ_CP088298.1:2400000-2734686 GCF_021117425.1 Brevibacterium zhoupengii
AGACAGTACCTGATACCGTCTGTCACATGAAATCGCTCACAGATGGTCGGTCCACTCGGTGGCAGCAGCATCGCGACCTCAGGCGCCGAGAACTGCTGCGTGCCGTCCGGCATGTCGTCGACGAGCACGGAGACGAGCTCTCGATGGAGCAGATCTCAGAGCATTCGGGCACCACCAAGTCCGTGCTCTACAGGTACTTCACGGATCGAGCGGGACTGCAGGCGGCAATGGGCGAATGGGCGATGGATGTCATCGCCAAGTCACTCGATGACGCCACCGCAGCCTCGGCGCAGGATGCACTCACCAAGATGATCCATGCCTTTGTTGCGCTCGCCGCAGAATCACCGAATATCTACCGATTCTGCGATACGGCAGTCAACCGTTTCGCACCGACGGAGACTGGCGGGTTCTTCAACTCGATCGCCAGCCTCCTAGCCGATCGGCTATCCCTGGAAGGTACACAGGGACGCCTCTGGGCAGCAGGTGCGATTGGATTCGTGCGTGCCGCGACCGAAAGCTGGCTGGCCGATCCCAGCCGCCCCGATGAATTCGCCACCGCAATCAGTCAATGGCTCTGGGCCTCGTTGCCCGCAAAACTAGGAGTAGACGAATGAAGCTTTCCCTTGATCCACAGGCGATCAACAACGCCCTCGACGGCCAGTGGGCGGAGGCTCGGCGTCAGGGCAGGACCCTGGCACTCGAAGAGATCACGCATGAAGATCCTGCCGATGATCTCGAGACCACGCGGGCGAAGACGCTTGCCGGGGTCGAACTCATGGCCGACACCGGGCTGCCGATGGTGGCGTTGCCGCCATCACTCGGCGGCCGCAACCAACATGCGACCAACATCGCCAGCTTCGAGGAGACCGTCACAGCCTCACCCAGCCTGCAGGTCAAGGCCGGCGTCCAGTTCGGACTCTTCGGCGGGGCGATCCTGCACCTGGGCAATCCCGAACAGCACGACGCGTGGCTGGTCGCCGCACAGACGGGCAAGCTGCTGGGATCGTTCGCGATGACCGAGATCGGTCACGGCTCAGATGTGGCTGCGGTCGGCACCACGGCGACCTACGAGGTCGAGAAGGGCGAGTTCGTCATCGACACCCCCTTCCGTGCCGCGACGAAGGAATACATCGGCAACGCCGCTCGTGATGCTCATGCCGCGGTGGTCTTCGCCCAGCTCATCACCAATGGCGTCAACCACGGTGTCCACGCGTTCTTCGTCCCGATCCGCGACGAAGATGGCACCGTCCTCCCGGGAATCAGCATCGAAGATGACGGCTACAAGGGTGGCCTCAAAGGCGTCGACAACGGGCGGATCGTCTTCGAGCAGGTCCGGATTCCTCGCTTCAATCTGCTCGATCGCTACGGCGCCGTGGACGCTGCAGGGAAGTACACCTCCCCCATCGACTCCCCCGGACGCCGCTTCTTCACCATGCTGGGGACCCTTGTCCAGGGTCGTGTCTCCCTCGACGGAGCGGCCATCGTGGCGTCGAAGCTGGCACTGGACATCGCCGTGCGCTACGGGCTCGAACGCAAGCAGTTCACCACGGTCGATGACATCAACGAGACCACCCTGCTGGACTACCAGCAGCACCAGCGCCGTCTCATGCCGGCCATCGCCTCTGTCTACGCCTCGGCCTTCGCCCACGAGAAGCTGCTCAATTCGTTTGAAGAGGTCTTCTCAGGAGCCGACGAGAGTGAAGAGAACCGGGCCCTGCTCGAAACCCGTGCCGCGGCATTCAAAGCCGACACGACCTGGATGGCCCTCGACGTCATCCAGGAATGCCGGGAAGCGTGCGGCGGTGCCGGTTACATGGCCGAGAACCGTCTGGTGGGACTGCGCGCCGACCTCGACATCTATGCCACGTTCGAAGGTGACAACACCGTGCTCCTGCAGCTGGCAGCCAAGCGTCTCCTCGGCGACTATGCGAAGGAATTCGCCAATATCGACGTCGGCGGGGCCGCCCGCTACATCGGCACCCAAGCAGCCGAGCACACGCTCTACCGGACCGGACTGGCAAATGCGGGACTGGCCATCTCCGATGTCTTCACCCCCAACCTCGGCGAGAAGCGGATCCGCTCCGGACGTCTGCAGCGTTCACTGCTGGAGACCAGGCTCGAAGTCATGGTCTCCGGTCTCGCGCAGGCGCTGCGCCCGGCGATGAAGATGTCGGCCGCAGACGCCGCTGACCTGTTCAACTCCAATCAGCATGAGTTCATCGAGATGGCTCGTGCCTACGTTGAGCTGGAGAAGTGGAAGGCTCTCGACGAAGCGATGAGGGAGCAGCAGGACCCGGACCAGAACAAACTGTTCCGGCGTCTGCGCGATACGTACGGTCTCAGCCTCATTGAGAAGCATGTGGGCTGGCACCTGATGTACGGTCGCCTGCCGATGCTGCGTGCCCGTCAGCTCAACGAGACGCTCAACCGCCTGTGCGCGAAGCTCTCGGCCAATGCCCTGGATCTGGTGGACGCGTTCGGCTACGGCGATGATCACCGTCGTGCCACGATCTCGACCGGCGTTGAGGCCGAGCGACAGGACGAAGCCGCAGACTACTACCGTCACTCCCGTGCCCAGGAGGACTATGCGGTGCCGGAGAAGCAGCTGCGTAAGGCCGAGAAGGCAGCGAAGAAAGCCGCCGAGAAGGATGCTCGCAAAGCGAAGGCTGGAAAATAGAAGTCATCACTGCCAGTGAGTTCTGTTAGGCAGTGAGTCCGGAAAGTCAGTGAGAGGGCCGTGCGGCGAATCAGCCGCACGGCCCTCTCATATGTGTTGTGCCCGGCGTGTCGTGCCCGGGGCAGCTATCAGTGTCTGAGCAGTCAGGCGTTGAGGAAGTTCCTGAGTGTCGTCGAGACTGCCTCAGTTTCAGTGAGAAAGCCGTCATGGCCGACGCCGGAGTCGATGACGTGATGGGTCACGTTTCCGGGCAGGCTCTGCGCGAGGAGTTCGACCTGCGCGGGCGGGAACAGTCGATCCGAGGAGACCGAGACGACGAGGTTGTCGGTGCAGCTTTCGGCCAGTGCAGTCGTCAGGTCGTGGGAGCGACCTATGCGCACATCGTGGTCTCGCAGTGCACGGGAGAGCACGACGTAGCTGTGCGGGTCGAACCGGGCGGTGAGCTTCTTCGCCTGGTGGTCGAGGTACGAGGTGACTTCGTAGTAGTCAGGCGATCGACGGCGCCGGGAGAATCGGTTGTTGAGGTCGACATCGTTGCGGTACGTCAGGTGGGCGATCTGGCGTGCCAGACCCAGCCCCTGTGCGGGGAAGGCACCGACCGCGGTGTAGTCACCGGAGTAGTAGTCGGGGTCAAGCTCGATCGCGCGTTCCTGCATCATCGCCCAGGCGATCTGATCGGCTTCGCAGAAGGCCGGTGCTGCGATGATTGCGCACTTCTTCACCTTGCGTCTGTCAAGGAGTGCGAATTCGAGGGCTCTGGCTCCGCCCATCGAACCGCCGATGACGGCATGCCAGGAGTCGATGCCGAGGATCTGAGTGAGATTGTGTTCCAGGCGGGCCATATCGCGGATGGTGACCTGAGGAAATCTGGATCCATAGGGCAGTCCGTCATCATAGACAGACTGCGGTCCGGTGGTTCCCGAGCATCCGCCGAGCGAATTCGCACACACTACGAAGTATTTCTCGGTGTCGATCGCCTCGCCCGGACCGACGATCCCTGCCCACCATTCGGTGACGCTGGTGTCGCCGGTCAGGGCGTGTTCGATCAGGATCGCATTGCTGCGGTCCGAGTTGAGTGTGCCGAAGGTCTCATAGGCGACTTCGACAGTTCCGAACGTGTGTCCGGATTCTGTGACGAAGCCCAGGATTCGCTCGACGGAAGTGCTCTGGGTGGTCATGTCAGGCGGCGGCCGATGCGATCGTTGCGGCAGCGGCGAAGCCCTTGTCGAGGTCGGCGATGATGTCGTCGCTGCCTTCGAGGCCCACGGACAGACGCACGAAGGCGGGGTTCACGCCAGCGGCGGCCTGTGCCTCTTCATTCAGCTGGGCATGGGTCGTCGAGGCAGGGTGGATGACCAGCGAGCGGACGTCGCCGATATTGGCCACGTGGGAGTGCAGTTCAAGCGCATCGACGAATGCCACGGCGGCGTCGAAGCCTCCGGCGATGTCGAAGCCGAGGACCGATCCGACACCATTGGGCAGGTACTTCTTGGCGTTGTCGTGCCAGGGGCTGGACTCGAGTCCGGCGAAGGCGACCCGGCTGACCTGTTCGTGGTTCTCGAGGTAGGAGGCGACCGTGTTCGCGTTCTCGACGTGGCGGTCGATGCGCAGGCTCAGGGTTTCGATTCCCTGGGCGATGAGGAATGCATTGAACGGGCTGACGGCCGGTCCGAGATCGCGCAGACCCTGCACACGGGCCTTGAGGCCGAAGGAGACGTTTGCGCCGAAGGCGGAGTCCGCGCCGAGGTCGCGAGCGTAGACCAGACCGTTGTAGGACTCATCCGGGGTGTTGAAGCCGGGGAACTTCTCCGGCTGTGTGCCATAGTCGAAGTTTCCGCTGTCGACGACGACACCGGCAATTGAGTTGCCGTGTCCGCCGAGGTACTTGGTGGCCGAGTGGAGGACGACGTCGGCTCCGTGCTCGATCGGGCGCACCAGGTAGGGGGTGGCCAGGGTGTTGTCTGCAAAGAGCGGAACACCGGCCTCGTGGGCGATGTCAGCCACAGCGGCAATGTCGAGGACATCGGAGCGGGGGTTAGAGACAACCTCGGCAAAGAAGAGCTTGGTGTTGTCCTGCGCTGCTGACTTCCAGGCGGCAAGGTCGTCGACGTCGACGAAGGTGGTCTCGATGCCCAGCTTGCGCAGGGTCACGTGAAGCAGGTTGTAGGTTCCGCCGTAGAGGCTGGAGCTGGCGACGATGTGGTCACCGGCCTCGGCGATGTTCGTGATCGCCAGCAGTGCTGCCGACTGACCTGAGGCCGTGAGCACGGCGTGGACGCCGCCTTCGAGGTCGGCGATGCGGTTCTCCACAACCTCGGTGGTCGGGTTGGTGATGCGGGTGTAGATGGGGCCGAGCTCGGCCAGGGCGAAGCGGTTCGCGGCCGTCTCATTGCTGTCGAAGACGAATGAGGTGGTCTGGTGGATGGGCAGTGCGCGGGAGCCCGTGGCCGGGTCCGGTGTCTGGCCAGCATGGATCTGACGAGTTTCGAATGACTGGGTCATGATGTCTCCTTCGGTTACGGCTGATTCGCCCGTGGTGGTCCGCGCGATTGTTTGTGGTGATGTCACTACTGTCTTCGACTCTCAGTCGCCGAGCATGCGATCTTGTCATGTTCATGTCACCTGGCGTCATGTTTCGTCACACCACCAGTTTTCGCAGCGGTCACACCGCTGGGCTCCTCAGCGGAAGTTGCGGGCCTTGGTCGGCAGCTGCACCTCGAGCGGGATGAGCTTGTGCGCGTAGAGGCTCACGACCTCTCCTCCGCGTTGGATCAGCCCGGTGACCACGAGTGCGTTGCGTGAGGTCGCGATCGGCCTGAACCTCTTCATCAGCCCAGCCGTGGCCACGACATTGAGCATCCCGAACTCGTCCTCGAGGTTGATGAATGTGATTCCCGAAGCGGTGGCCGGGCGCTGTCGGTGGGTGACGATGGCGGCCACCGTCATCCGAGTCCCGTCCGCGGCCGCAGCGGCATCAGCAGTCGAGGCATAGCCGCGTTCGATCAGGGACGCTCGCAGGATCTCGGTCGGGTATCCGTCGACGGTGATCCCAGTGGAGAAGAGTTCTGCCAGGGTCGTATCGAAGGCATCCATGGTCGGCAGGGTCGGCGCCGAGGAGATCGTGGCGGTTCCCGGCAACACACCCGGGTGTGCTCCCGCGACGCCACCGGCCAGCCACAGCGCCTGCCTGCGATCGAGGTCGAAGCAGCTCAGCGCCCCCGCGGTCGCGAGTCCCTCGAGGCCCTGTTTGCCGATCCCGGTGCGCTCGGCTAAGTCCGTCACCGAGGTGAATGGTGCCTTCGCGCGTTCGGTCACGATCACCTCGGCGAAGGAACCGACATGAGACACCGAGTCCAATCCCAGCCGGATACCGAACTCGCCGAAGTCTCCGGTGCCATCGGGGCCGAGTCGTTCCAGGTCGCTGCCGGCCATCGAGTGGCGGATGTCCACGGGCAGGATTCTCACCCCGTGTCGGCGGGCGTCGGCGACGAGTGACTGCGGCGAGTAGAAGCCCATCGGCTGGCTGCGCAGCAGGCCGACGGTGAATGCCGCATGGTGGTGGTATTTGAACCAGGCCGACTGGTAGACGAGGTTGGCGAAGCTGATCGCGTGGGATTCGGGGAACCCGTAGTTCGCGAACGCGGCGATCGTGGAGAAGATGGACTCCGCGGTCTCCTCGTCGACTCCGTTGGCGGCGGCACCGGCCTGGAACTTCTGGGCCAGCTCGGCCATCCGCTTCTCTGACCGTCGCGATCCCATCGCCTGCCGCAGCTGGTCGGCATCAGCCCCGGTGAAGCCGCCGACGTCGATGGCCATCTGCATCAGCTGCTCCTGGAACAGCGGCACCCCGTAGGTCTTGGCCAGGGATTTGCGCAGCAGCGGGTGAAGGTACTCGACCTTGTCCAGGCCCTGCCGTCTGCGGATGTAGGGGTGGACGGAACCGCCCTGGATGGGGCCGGGCCGAATGAGGGCGACCTGGACGGCGAGATCATAGAACGTCTCCGGGCGCAGGCGGGGCAGGGTCGCCAGCTGAGCCCGTGATTCGACCTGGAAGACGCCCACCGCATCGGCCTTCTGCAGCATCGTGTAGACGGCTTCGTCCTCGTCGTCGATGTGGGCGCGTTCGATGAGCTCGCCTGTGTGCCGGTGGACCTGGTCGACCATCTCGTGGAGTGCGGTGAGCATGCCCAGCCCCAACAGGTCGAACTTCACCAGGTCCATGGCGGCACAGTCGTCCTTGTCCCATTGGACGACGGTGCGATGGCCCATCGTGGCCTTCTCGATCGGAACGACCTCACCGATGGGACGATCGGCGAGGATCATGCCACCGGAGTGGATGCCCAGGTGACGGGGTGAGCCAAGCAGGTCGTCCGCGATCCTGAGCACAGGCGCGGGGACCGGGGAATCCTCAGCCTCGGGCAGGGTCGACCAACGGTTGCTGGCCTTTGAGAACGCATCCTGCTGACCCGGTTCGTAGCCGAGGCTGAAGGCCGCGTCACGGATGGCCGATTTCGCCCGGTAGGTGATGACGTTGGCGACCTGGGCAGCCCGCTCGCGGCCGAAATGGTCGTAGACGTATTGGATGACCTCTTCGCGCCTGCCCGATTCGATGTCGATGTCGATGTCCGGATAGCCCTTGCGATCCGGTGAGAGGAAGCGGTCGAAGAGGAGTTCGTGCTTGACCGCGTCGACGGCGGTGATATCGAGGACATAGCAGACTGCGGAGTTCGCCGCCGAGCCTCTCCCCTGGCAGAAGATGGCCAGCCGATGGCAGAACTCGGTGATGTCGTAGACGATGAGGAAGTATCCGCAGAATCCCAGTTCTGCGATCATGTTCATCTCCCGATCCAGCTGGGCCCAGGCCTTCGGGTTCTCTGCTCGGGTCCCGTAGCGCCTGGCGCCGCGATCTTCGATGAGCTCACGCAGGTATTCCTCGGCCCCACGGTCATCGGGCATCGGTGCGCGCGGCAGATCCGGGCGGGCGGAGTTCAGGACGAAGGAGCATTCCCGGCCGATGGCCACCGCGTTCTCCAACGCCTGGCGCGGGAAGCGTGCCGCCATCTCCTCCCCCGTGTGGATCCGAGCGTTCGCCGTCGCCGGCAGCCACCCGGCCAGCTCGTCGAGGGACAGCCGAGACCTCACCGAGGCCCGCACCTGGGCTGACTTCCACTGCGCCCGGGTGGCGAAGTGGACGCTGTTGCTGGCCACGATCGGCAGGTGGGTGCGCTGAGCGAGTTCGCCGAGGTGGCGCAGCCGTTCATCGTCATCCGGAGTCCCATCCCGGCTGAGTTCAACTGCGAGACGATCGGCTCCGAAGAGCGCGATGAGTCTGTGCAGGGCACCGAGTCCCCCGTCGGGATCATTCAGGGCTCGACGCAGAGGGCCTTTGCGGCAGCCGGTGAGAATCATCCAGTCCCCGCTCATCGCCGCCAGTTCTTCGAGGCCGAACACCGGTCGGTTCTTCTCCCCCGCTAAGTTGGCCTCGGTGATGGCCATCGAGAGTCGGTGGTATCCCTCGACTCCACGGGCAAGGATCAGAAGGTGGGTGGCATCGGGATCGGTCTGGCCGGGGATCTTCTCCTCCAAGCCCACGGACAGCTCAGCACCGAAGACGGTGGGCAGGCCCACCTCGGCGGCGGCATGGGCGAACCGCACCGCACCGTAGAGACCGTTGTGATCGGTCAGCGCCAAAGACGTCAGCCCCGCGGCCGCGCCTGCGGCCACGAGGTCTTCGGGGTCGGAGGCTCCATCGAGGAAGCTGAACTGGGAATGCACGTGCAGCTCCGCCCACTCGACGCTCGAGGTACGCAGGATGGGGCCTTGACCCGGCCCCGAATAGCGACTGGCACCGTCGGAGCCGCCGGGTCCCACTGAGACCTGATGCCGGTCGGGGCGGGAGAAGGCGGGCGCGTCGGATCCGTCGGCGTGTTCGTCAACCGATTGCCTGTTGACCGTCTGCCTGTCGGTGACCTGTTTGCGCTTGGCCTGTTTGCTCTCCAGCCGCTGGGCCAGCTGGGACCAGGGGGTGCGCGGATTCGAAAAGCCCATCAGCGGTTCAGCTCCCTCATCAGCGGTACCGGCCGGTGATGTACCACTGGCCGTTCTCTTTGCTCAGCAGCAGTGCCTGCCCCGAATCGGTGACGACCTGCAGACGGGTCCGATAGGTGGCTTTCGCCGGATCCCACCAACCGGATTCCACAGGCCAGGAGCCCGAATAGTCAACGATTGTCTCGGTGGCTCCGGTCGGAAAGCGGATCGCATACGGTGCCGATTCCAGGCCTGCGGGGCGAGCCCCCACCGAGCGACCTCCCACGGCAAGCACATCGACGGGCAGGTTCTCAACCGTCGTCGGTCGGGGTGCGTGCAGTGCCCCCGGCCAGGGTGCCCCGGGGCTGCGCACCGGTGATGCCGCCTGCTGCCACGGCGTCCACAGGTTCGTTTCGGCCGGATCCCATCCGCCCTGCAGTCCTGGGACCAGAACCGCGTCGGGGCCGAACAGTCCCTGCAGCCGCTCCAGCGTGTGAGTGACCTGCCCGGTGTTCTCATCGAACAGACTCTTCGTTGCCCCGATGGGGGTGGTCAGCTCCGCGGCCACAAGGCTCAGAGCGATGATGCCCTCCTCGGAGAAGTCCTCCGGGTCGGGGCCGGGCTCGTCGGGAGCCGGCGTCTCCCTGTCCTGGCTGCTCTTGCTGTCTTTGCGGTTCTTGCGGGAAGGGGCTGAACCCTGCTGAGGGGAGGCCGGGCCTTTTCGAGTGCTTCCGGCCAACCATCCTTCTGCCTGCCACCGCAGACGATCGGCGATGGTGTTCTCGTTCATGTCCTCGATCCGCCAGGTCCGCTTCGAGGACTGCCCCGAGACGGCGATGAGCTCGATCGTGATCTGTGTGCACACGAGTCCTCGGCGGCGCACCGTACTCAGCAGGTCGGCGGCGAGCTGGCGGGTCAGGAATCCCAAGGTGTCACTGCGGGTCGTCGGCTCGTCCAGACCGAGTTCGACGGTGAGTCGCTCCTCCCGGACATGATCGCTCAAGGGTGCCCATTCGACGCCTGTGGCCAGATCGTGAGCGTGTTTGCCCAGCGCCCCGAAACGTGAGTTCACCGCCCGCACGTCGATTCCGGCCAGATCTCCCAAGGTACGCAGGCCCAGCTGGGTGAAGGTGTCGATGAGTTCGGTTGCGCCCGCCCCCGCATATTCGAGGGTGCTGATCGGCTGGGCGGCCAAGAACTCTGCGGTCTCCCCCGGCTCGACTCGCCGCGCCTGCCCCGCGGCGAGGACTGCAGCGAAGACGGTGTCGGCGATGCCGGGGAAGAACTCCCATCCGGTGGCCGACACCAGCGCGGAGATCAGAGCCTCAACAGCGCTGGGCTCATCGGCATAGCCGTGCTTGAGCGAGTCGAGGGGAATGGCGAGCGTGCCGGGACTGAGCAGAGTGAACCGTGCCACGAGTTCCTCGAGCGCTCCGACTCCTGCGGAGAAATGTCGGTTGTCTGCCTCCTCGTCCCAGGCCACCGCTTGGGCTTCGGGACAGCGATATCCGACCGCGCGTTTGTTGTTGCCCAACGCGATTCCGGCGGCACGAGCAGGCGCGTTGGCCGCTACCACCTTGCCCCCGCTGAGCACCGCCACCGGAGTGCGCGGGCTGAACTCGTGCTCGGTCGCGGCTGCCACGGCGGACCAATCGGGAACGGTGAGAACGAGCGTGCGACGACCCTCGGCGTTCGCGGCGGCAGGCACGCTGTTCCCAGCTGCTGGGCCGCTGCGCACCGCTGTGGGGCTCTTCCGCCCTGGTGCGGCTTCAGCTGACACTGCGGATCACCGGCCGTTCGAATGTGCCCTCAGCCGAGGTGCGTGGTGGTGCTTCGCTGGGAGTTCCGTCCGGTCCGGGCAGCAGGAACCGGTGGACGCCGGTCTGGGATCGGGCTTGCACAAGGCAGGACCGGAGACGTCCATGACCGTGTTCCGTGCCCGACCACTGCGTGTCGATGATGGTGATCTGCTCCGTGCTCCCGGGCATCGAGGTCAGGCTGATGAAGCTGATCTTGCGTTCGCGCACCTTCGCCAGCAGCCGGGCGCGTTCGCCGGCACTGGGCAGAAATCCTGGATCGACGACGAGGACGTCGAAGGATTCGATGAGGATGGAGGCCACACGCAGCCAGTCTTCGGCCGGGGTGACGAGGTTGACGAAGTGGTCGAGGTCGACACCCAAGTCGGCGATGGATGACACGGCCGGTTCACCGAGTCCGATGCCGGCGCACCATTTCTGTTCTTGGGTTGCCACGGCGATCGTGGCCAGGGCGCAGCTGAGGGATTGGCCTCCGGTCAGTGTCACGATCTCGCCTCGGGGAAGACCACCTCGGCGGAACATCGGCGCCAGCACCGGGTCCACGGGACGAGGGGCGAGCCCATCGAACAGAGCAGCAGCCGTGGAGATACCCATCTCCCGGCTGAGCTGTTCAACGAGTGGCACTGCAGACATGACATCCATTATCGAACTAGTGTTCTAAATAGGCAAGATCTACGCGGCCGTATTGTCCGCCCGGGCGTGTCGCCATTCCGCCTCAAACGGATCGGCAGGCGTCTTCTTCATCATGGTTCTCGCCCTTCTTCTTCGGCCTTCACCGCCGTTCGGTCCGGGAGTCCCCCTGACCTCGAACCGTGCCTTCATCATACGAGGAGCCACTGACACGTGATCGGAATCATCATGTGCGAGAGAAGACTTTCAATCCACTTCATTCTATTTTGTTTCGTCTGCTAAATATCCCAGTTCGATATGATTGGAATCTCACGCACACAGGCGTCCCCGCGGGGACGCTCCGCGCTCGACCCGGACCGCCTCGGCGGTAGGCTGAGCGCATGAGCGATGGGACCAACGAGACCACACGCCCGGCTCGGACAGGCTCGCGGAATCAGGCCGAGGCGGCAGCCAGAGAGTCAGCGACCCGGGCCTCCTATGATGCGATCGCGGAGACGTACACGGACTGGATCTCTGCCGAACTCACGGCGAAGCCGCATGATCGTGCGGTCCTCGGCGCCTTCTCCGAACTCGTGCTCTCCACGGGACATTCCGAGACCCTTGAGATCGGATGCGGCCCGGGACGGATCACGGCCTTCCTTGCCGCCCTGGGGCTGAGCTCCTCGGGCCTCGACCTCTCCCCCGCGATGATCGCCCAGGCATCTCGGCTCTACCCGAATCTTGAGTTCACCACCGGGTCGATGACCGCGCTGCCCAACCTCGACAACAGCGTCTCCGGACTCGTCGCCTGGTATTCCATCATCCATGTTCCCGATGAGTCCCTGCACACCGTATTCGCCGAGGCGGCACGAGTGCTGCGTCCGGGAGGGTGGTTCCAGCTGGCCTTCCAGCTCGGCGACCGCGTCGACCATCAGGGCCAGGCCGCCGGCTTCGACGTCGATCTCGACTTCCACCGCCGGTCGATCGAACAGGTTCTCACGATCGCCGAAGACCATGGGTTCACGCCCGTGGCCCGTCTCGAACGAGAACCCGATCAATCCGGCCAGTTCCCCGAGTCGACCCGTCAGGGCTATCTGCTCGTTCGCCTCGGGACCACAGCCTCGGACTCGCAGTAGCAAAGCTCATGGACCGGCAAGCGGGCGATCAGTGACAAAATGGGTGTCATATGAACATCGACATCGTCTTCCACACACCCGAGATTCCCGGCAACACCGGCAACGCCATCCGCCTGGCCGCGGTCACGGGTGCCCACCTCCACCTCGTCGAGCCCTTGGGCTTCGACCTCACCGATGCCAAGCTGCGTCGCGCGGGACTGGACTACCACGACCTGGCCCACGTCACGGTCCATGCGTCTCTGACGGATCTGTGGAACCACCTCGGCGAGCGTCGGGTCATCGCGTTCACGACCCACACGGATCAGTCCTTCGCCGAGGTGGACTACCGTGACGGTGATGTCCTCCTGTTCGGTCAGGAGTCGACGGGGCTGCCCGATTCCGTCGTCGACGATGACCACGTGGATCTGTCCGTGCGCATCCCGATGCTGCCGTCGAGGAGGTCGCTCAATCTTGCCAATTCCGCGTCGATCGCGATCTACGAGGCGTGGCGGCAGCAGGGATACACCGGCGCCTGAACGCGCGTAGACTTCTGCCCGACAGCAATTCCCGAAAGGACCACCATGACCTCCAAAGTGCTCACGATCGCCGGTTCCGACGTCTCCGGCGGAGCAGGACTCGAAGCCGATCTGAAGATGTTCGAAGAATACGGCGCATTCGGCACCGCCGCTGTAACCTGCATCGTCACCTTCGACCCGAATGACGGCTTCAGCCACGTCATCGAATTCATCGACCCCGAGGTTGTGACCAGGCAGCTCGAATCGACGCTGGCCGTGCACAAGTTCGATGCGATCAAGTCGGGCATGCTCGGGTCCGTGGAGAACGCTCTCGTTCTGGCTCAGAAGCTGAAGACCAATGAGCTGCCCTATGTCTTCGACCCCGTCCTCGTGTGCAAGGGTGCGGGCACAATGGTCGACCTCAAGGATCTCTTCGTCGACAACCTCGTGCCTTTGGCCACCGTCATCACCCCGAACCTCGAAGAGGCCGCCACGTTGGCCGGACTCGACCCGATCGATTCGGTTGAGGGCATGGTCGAGGCCGCGGAGATCATCCACGGCCAGGGTGCGAAGAACGTCGTCGTCAAGGGTGGTGCACGTCTGGCCGGTGAGGATGCCATCGACATCGTCTTCGATGGTGAGAGCGTCACGACGCTGCGCTCACGCAAGGTCAATGAGAAACTCGTCAATGGAGCAGGCTGCTCCTTCGCCTCATCCATCGCCGCTGGCATCGCCACCGGTCTGAGCATCCGGGACGCGGTCGTCTCGGCGAAGGAGAAGGTCGCTCACGGCATCGCGAACTGCCTCGACAACGCCACCGGCGTGGCCTCACTGTTCCACCCCGCGGCACGCACCCAGCCCTCACCCGAGGTCCGCGTCACGGTGGACTGACCCGAGCGCCTGAACCAGAGCGTCTCGACCAGCAGGAGACAAAGAGCTGCCCCGCACACCAGCTCAGATGTGCGGGGCAGTTCGCATGAGTCATGCGTGACGGTCGGAACCGTCTGGTCGGTCGAAACCGACAGGGGGTCAGCGCTTGCCGAAGCCCTTGTAGCGATCCTTGAACTTCTCGACGCGGCCTGCGGAGTCGAGGATGCGCTGCTTTCCGGTGTAGAACGGGTGCGATGCGCTCGAGATCTCAACGTCGATGACTGGGTAGGTGTTGCCATCTTCCCACTCGATCGTCTTGTCGCTCTTCGCGGTCGAGCGGGTGAGGATCTTGGTTCCCGACGACAGATCGTTGAACACGATCGGTGCGTATTCCGGGTGGATGTCCTTTTTCATATTCTTACCTTTGCTGAATCCGCTCAGGCGCCTGGTATGGGTCGACCCATCCGCCAGTGCCCGAATTCGTCTGCTGGACACGCTCCGTACCGTAGGAACCGGACACGAAGCGACAGTCCAGTCTATCTGATGGACCGGCCCAAAGCGATTCCCGCACCGTCTCCTAAACTGTGGCCATGAACACCAAGGAACGCATCTCCGCGCAATTCGACCTCACGCCCGCCGCAACTGCTCCCGACCTCATGGCTGCATCGACCGCCGAGGCGCTGTCGTCGATCGCCGGCGACGTCCACGCATTCGCCATCGATCCGCAGATCGCCGACACAGCCGCCCTGCTCGATGCCACCGGGCTGGGACCCGAAACCTCGGCGAACTGTGTTCTCGTCGCTGGTTCGCGTGCCGGGGAGGAGCGCATCGCCGCCTGCATGGTGCTCGCGAACACCCGGGCCGATGTGAACAAGCGCGTGAAGAAACTCCTCGACGTGCGCAAGGCCTCGTTCCTGCCCATGGACCGTGCGGTCGGCGAATCGGGGATGGAGTATGGCGGCATCGGGCCCATCGGTCTGCCTGCCGACTACCGGATCCTCATCGACTCACGCGTCGCCGAGTCCAAGGAGCTCATCATCGGTTCGGGGATCCGCGGTTCCAAGCTCATCCTCTCCGGTACAGCACTGGCATCGCTTCCCACCGCCGAGGTGGTCGAGGGTCTCGCGAACGAGATCAGCTGAGATTTTCGGTCAGCTCAAACCCTCGGTCAGCTCAGTCCTGCCTGATCGAGTACATAGGTGATGAGTGGTTCGTAGAGGTAGGGTACGACGTCATCGTCGAGGGGGACGGTGACCTCGATGGCTCCCTGCGCCTCGGCGACGAAGAGGGCAGGATCGTTGCAGTCGGCGTAGCCCAGCGTGCGCAGTCCCCGGGTCGAGGCTGCACCTGCCCACCCATGATCGGCCACGATCAGATCGGGGGCAGCGCCACCTCGGCGGGTGATGTCGTTAAGCAGTGCGTGCATGGGTTCGGCGAGGTGGGTGTGCGGGGTTCCGCCGTGCTGGTGCCAGGTCCACACGCGGTTGATCTGCCGGCAGTCGCCGCCGAGTCCCGGGACCGGAACGGCGTTGGCCTGGTGAGTGATGGTGGCGCCACCGGCTTCGGCTGCCTCGGCGATGGCCATGTGCACGGGAAGCAGGCCCGCGGGGTGGCCGGTGGCGAAGAGGATCTCTCCCCCGGCACGCGTGACCTCGCCGATGGCCACGGCTAAACGCTCGAGCGCGTCGATGCAGCGTTGCGTCGAAATCGTGTCGACGCCTTCGATGAAGTCCACCTCAGGGCGTAGCCCGCACCGGTCGACCATAAGAGCGAACACGGAGTCATAGTCCCAATCACGGGTGAGTTCGACACCGAAGTCGAACTGCTTCTCCTGTGCGAGGAATCGGTGGATGTGAGAGAGATTGTTCTCCCTGGGTGTCCCCACCTCACCGGTGATGCGAGCTGCTTTCAGGGCGTGGGCGAGTGTGGTGCGGTCCACTGGTCTCCTCTTGTGCGGTCACGTGCGCCAAAGTCACGACGGACAAGGTCATGAAAATGGCTGGATAGTGTCTGCGACCAGTCTCCCACAGCCGGTCTCGTTCCCGGTCAGCGCTGTGAAGGGCTCTGGTCCGGCAATGGTCGGCGCCCTGTGACCGTCAGCAGCATCTCTCGGGCGCTCGCCCTCACTTCGCGCGGGCCGGTGCCCATGCTGAAATCTGCGTCCTCGGCGATGAGTCTGAGGCCGGTGAGATCCGTGCCGAAGTAGGCAAGGTTCTTCTCCCCTGCCTGTTCGAGTACGAGTCTGATCCGTTCGGCGGGAGCCGGTGCAAGCCCCAGAGGCTCCGTGATGTCGAGGCCGTGGATGACGTCATGGCTGAGCGCTCCCACCGGACCGCCGCCGGGTGGTCTCCACGGATTGCGGATATTCTCTCGCAGGGCGGAGAGAAGGGCGACGTCGGTGAGTGTGGACGTGTCCTCGTGGGCGACATGATCGGCGAAGTCGTTGAACCTGAATCCGTGTCTGACCAGGCCCACAAAGAACCGGAGACCTCCGTGTCGATAGGCCATCGTCATATGGGCGACGACTTCCCTGACCCGCCACCCGGTGCACAGCGAGGGCACCGACCAGTCGTGTGAGTCGAGTTCATCGAGCAGGCCGACCATGCGGGCGCGCTCGGCGAAGGTCTCGTCGCGGATGAGTTCAGCGGAAGGATGTGTGTTCTTTTCTGAGTTCATACTTCTTATACGCAGGCCCGGGCTCGAACTCATCGGTCCCGGGTGAAATTCTTCTCAGAGGCGCGCCTCAGGCAGTGGAGTCCACACTCTCCGGGAGGCCGAATTCGCGGAATCGTCCCTGGCTGCCGAGGAACGTGACCAGATGGGATACCGTGTTCTCTCGCACCTCAACGAGGAGCAGCGCAAGGGCACGGGACACTCCGTCGCTGCCGACCCGGTACTGCCCGAAGCCTGGGCTGCCGTTGATCGGCACGGGAATAAGACGGTCACCATCGCAGGCATCGGCTGCGCCCATGACCGAAAGAATGGTCTCTCGTCCTTCGAGCCACCAGGCGAACGGCGGCATCGAGGACCGGGCGTCTTCACGCAGCAGGCGGCTGAGCGCGACCATATCGTGAGCCTCGAAGGCACTGACATAGTCATCGAGCAGTTGACGTTGCCGGGCGTCGGTGGGGTCGAAGACCTCTGTTGTCTCTGGTGGGGACTTCGCCAAGCGAGCTCGTGCCCGCTGCAGGGCGCTGTTGACGGCAGGCACCGTCGTTCCGATGATGTGCGCGGACTCCTCGGCGCTGAAGCTGAGAACCTCCCGCAGCAGGAGCACCGCACGTTGTCGTGGTGCCAAGCGCTGCAGGGCCGCGATGAAGGCGTAGCGCACACTCAAGCGCTGTTCGACGATCTCGGCCGGGTCGGTGGCCGAGATCACCCGGGCGTCGGGGATCGGTTCGACGAAGTGATCGGCCGACAGCGGCGCACCCAGCTCAGCGGACGTGGTGCCTGTCCGCGCAGGGCCCAGGTCGGTGGCCCTGGACCGGCGACGTGCGTCTCGCAGCAGATCCAGGCAGATGTTGGTCGCGATGCGATGCACCCAGGTGGAGAGCTTCGCCCGTTGCGGGTCATAGTTCTCAAGGGAGCGGTAGGCCCGCAGGATCGTCTCCTGGACGGCGTCGTCGGTGTCCGCCACGTTGCCGAGCATTCGGTAGCAGTAGGCAGTCAGCCGAATACGCAGTTCCTCGAGATCATCGACCGTTGGTCTGAGCGGTGCGTCTGTGCTCACACCGACATCATCACATGCATTCGAGGCGGGTGACCATCCTTGAACAAGGATATGGATGGCGCTTGTGCAGTTGGTGTGGCGTGAGGCTCGACCTCAGAGATCGGCAGCGGGCTCCGTCTGCAGAGCAAAGCAGGCCACCGCCGAGGCGGCTGCGACGTTGAGTGAGTCCACTCCCCCTGACATCGGGATCATCACCGTCGAATCGCAGGCGGCGATCGTTGAACGGCGCAGACCGTCGCCCTCGGTACCGAAGACGATGGCGGTGCGCTCGGGAGCGTTCGCGGCGAAATCACGGATGGCCACCGAATCCTGTTCGAGAGCCAGAGCTGCGACATGGAAGCCGAGCTCACGCAATGAGTCGACTCCAGCCGGCCAGGACTCGATCCGCGTCCACGGGACCTGGAAGACCGTGCCCATGGAGACTCGGATGGAACGCCGGTAAAGAGGATCGGCGCACCTCGGCGTGACCAGGACGGCGTCGACGCCGAACGCGGCGGCGGATCGGAAGATCGCGCCCACATTCGTATGGTCGACGACGTCTTCGATGACGACGATGCGTTTGGCTTTGGCCACGAGCTGGGAAACATCGGCCATCTCCGGGCGATGCATGGCCGCCAGCGCACCTCGGTGCAGGTGGAAGCCGGTGAGTGCTTCGACTGCAGCATCGGTGCCGATGAAGATCGGAGCATCATTGGCGGCGATGAGGTCGGCTAGGTCGAAGAGCCATTTGGGGCTGGTCAGGTAGGACCGGGGAACCATGCCTGCGGCGTGGGCACGGCGGATGATCTTTGAGGACTCGGCGATGAACAGGCCCTCGGCCGGTTCCCGGACGCTGCGCAGGGCGACATCCGTCAGCTGGGTGTAGTCATACAGGTCGGTGGCCGAGACACTGACCTCGCCAACTCCGCTCTCGGAGCCGACGCCCCCGTCGACGCCGTCCCCGACCCCGTCGCCAACGCCATTGATCGTCTCCTCGTCGAAGAACCGCAGACGGGCGGCGGTGATGCCGAGTTCGGCGGCACGGTCGATGACCTGCTGCCTCGTCAGTGGTGCCTTCGCCGGTGTATTCATGCGATCACAGGGTAAGGATGCGCCAGATGGCGACGAGCCCGAGGATGACGATGATGGTGCGCAGCAGGACGGGTGAGAACTTGCGTCCCACGCGGGCTCCGAAGTAGCCGCCGATGAGTGAGCCGATGGCGATGCAGATGACGGCGATCCAGTTGATCCGATCGTGGCCGACGATGATGTAGGTGCTCGCAGAGACCGTGTTGACGACCAGGACCAGGACGTTCTTCAGTCCGTTGAGCCGCTGCAGGTCATCGGGCAGGAGCAGTCCGAGCAGGGCGATGAGTATGATGCCCTGGGCCGCGGCGAAGTAGCCGCCGTAGATCGCGGTCAGGAAGACCACGACGAGGACGAGGATATAACGGCCGGTGGAGAGCGTGTCGCCGACCGAGGCCGCCACATGTTCCTTGCCTGCCTTTTCGGCACGGCGGACTGCTCTGCTCTTGAGATGACGTGACAGCGCCGGCTGGGCCACGACCATGACGAGGGCGACGACGAGAAGGACCGGGACGATCGTTTCGAAGGCGTCTTCTGGCAGGTGGAGAAGCAGATAGGCGCCGGTCAGCGATCCCAGGATGGAGGCCGGCACGAAGCCGAGGATCCTCCGCCATTGCCCCTTCAGCTCCTCCCGGTAGCCGAAGGACGACGCGATGTTGCCGGGGATGAGTCCGACCGCGTTGCTCATCGTCGACACGACCGGGGGCACGCCGAAGGCGACGAGCACCGGGAAGGTGATGAGGGTACCGGAGCCGACGACGGCGTTGATGCCGCCAGCGCCGATTCCTGCGAGGACGATCAGCGCGATCTGCCACAGTTCCATTCCGAGAACTGGGTCCATGCTCAGTACTGGGATCGGGCGTGGAACCGCTGCCCGTCGCGGGTGAGCTTGACGTCGATGCCGAAGGTCGCAGAGAGATTGTCGGCCGTCAGAGTCTCATCGATGGGGCCGGCAGCCATGTCGGTGCCTTCGGCCAGGAGCAGCACGTGGGTGATGCCCACAGGGATCTCCTCGACGTGGTGGGTGACCATGATCGTCGCCGGCGCCCACTTCGAGGACAGAATCTCCGTCAGCGCGGCCAGCAGCTCCTCTCGACCGCCCAGGTCGAGTCCGGAGGCGGGTTCGTCGAGGAGCAGCAGCTCCGGATCCGTCATCAGCGCACGGGCGATCTGCACCCGCTTGCGCTCGCCCTCGGACAGGGTGCCGAAGGTGCGATCAGCCAGGTGGGAGATGTTGAACGCGCCGAGGAGGTCCTTGGCTCGCTCAATGTCATCCGTTTCGTATTCCTCGACCCAGCGACCGGTGACCCCGTAGGCAGCAGTCAGCACGGTGTCGAGCACAGCTTCGGACAGAGGGATGCGGTTGGCCAGCGCGGTCGAGGCATAGCCGATGCGCGGACGCAGTTCGAATACGTCGACGCGCCCGAGGCGCTCTTCCAGGATTCCGACGGTACCCGTTGTCGGGTGCATTCGTCCGGCAGCCATCTCCAACAGGGTCGTCTTCCCGGCGCCGTTGGGTCCGAGAACGGCCCAATGCTCACCCTCGGAGACGGTCAGGGAGAAATCTTGGAGGAGGAAATTCGCTCCTCGGCGCACGGAAACAGAATCCAAAGTCAGGACATCACTCATATCAGCCAACTCTATCGCAGGCGCGGCGTCTATTCTGGTTCGACATGGACTTGACTACCGACTCACTGCTGCTGACCCTGGCGATGAACCATCGTCTGCACTCCAGCCTCGCCCCTGACGAGGTCAGTGCCGCCTTCCTCGACGACGATCGTGATGTCCCTCTCATCGTCGCCGACGATGTCATCGGCACCTCACCGCCGACGGGCCTGCTGCTCTTCACCGCCGAGGCGGCCGCCGCCGGAATCACGCACGCGCGCTTGGCCCTGCACCACCCGTCCCTGCCGCATACGACCCCACCGGTGGACAAGGCCGACCGCCTCAGGGTCGGTCGGCACACGGCCCCGATCGTCCTCCACGCGGGGTCTCACCAGGTGGGGGTGGTCCTCCTCGGCGCCGAGGCCAACGTCGAGGTCATCGCCTGCCGGGATACAGTCTTTCGCCCGGTCACGGTGGGAACCCCCGCCGAGGCGCTGCGCCGACTCCGTCTCCTCGTGATGGAGGGACTGAACCTCATCGAGTCGATCGAGGTTCCCACCGATTGGCGTGAGGGGCCATGGCGGGACTGGCAGGAGGAGCTGAGCACCAGCCACCCGATCTCGAGGCTCATCCCCTCCGTCGCCGATGCGCGAGCCATCTACGCCGCCCTGGACATCCATGAGCGGATGCGCACGGTGCTGGCTCCGGCCACGGTCGCACCGCCGGCCTTCGGCGACCTGCTTTCGCGTCTGCACCCCGCGGCCGCCGACTACATCATGGCTGTCGCTACGATGAAGGGGTGAATGACTCAGACTCCTCAGCTCCGATACCCGACACCGCCATCCAACTTCTCGTCATGGACGTGGATTCGACGTTCATCAACGAGGAGGTCATCGACCTCATCGCCGTCCACGCCGAGGTGGGGGCTCAGGTCGCCGACATCACGGAACGTGCCATGGCCGGCCAGTTGGACTTCGCCGCCTCCTTGGCCGAGCGCGTGGCCCTGCTCGAGGGGCTGCCGGTCTCCGTCCTCGATGAGGTGCGGGCTCAGATCACGTTGACGCAGGGTGCCCGCGAGCTGGTCGCGGCTGTCCAGTCCGGTGGCGGCGTCGTGGCCCTGGTCTCCGGTGGTTTCGCCCAGATCATTGCACCCGTCGCGGCGACGATGGGCATCACCGAGGTCTTCGCCAATGGTCTCGACTCCCACGATGGTCTGCTCACCGGAGTCACGAGCGGTCGCGTCATCGACCCCAGCGCGAAGGCCGAGATCTTCTCGCAGCTAATCCGCAAGTACGACTGTGATCAGGCCCGGACCGTGGCCGTCGGCGACGGGGCCAACGACATCGGAATGATCCAGGCCGCTGGTCTGGGTGTGGCCTTCTGCGCCAAGCCGGCGCTTGTCGCCGCCGCCGACGCCGCGGTGACGAACCGTGATCTGCGTGAGGTGCTCACCCTCATCGAGACACGCGCACAGGCGTGAACGTCATCGCGGGTGAATAGAACTCAGGCGCCTGAAACTCGTTCAGGCGCCTGAGTTCTATGTCAGCGGCTGCGTTCAGACGCCGAGGAAGACCCGCAGCTCGGGTGCGGGATAGTTCCCGGGTTCGATGTCCCAGCTCTCAAGAGTGAAGACTGCAAGCGAGGAGGGACGGAACTCATCCGGGACTCCGGATGAGCCGCTGAGGTGACCGACCACCTCGGCGACGGTGGGCTGGTGACCCACGATATAGGCGCACTGGGAATCGGCCGGGATCGAGTTGATCGCGTCGATCCAGTCCTCGACTCCCCCGTTGTAGAGGGACTCGTCCTGGCGCAGCTCGAGGCCGGAACCGGTCTCAGGTTCCCCGTTGTGCCGGTTGACGGCTTCGACCACGGCCTGCCCGGTCTGGACGGTGCGCCGGGCCGCCGAGGCGATGGCCACGTCAGGTGACCAGCGCTCGGCGATCTCGGCTCCGGCCTCAACAGCCTGAGTCAGGCCCTTGGCGTTCAACGAGCGTTCGAAGTCCGTTGGGCCCTCGGCCTCGGCCTTCGCGTGGCGGGCGAGAATGAGCACAGGCATCGTCGTGTTCTCCGGATCAGTATGGGTATCGGGTGGTCCGGTTCAGGCGCCGGTGGAGTGGAATCCGCCGTCGACGTGAACCATTTCGCCGGTGGTGGCGGGGAACCAGTCCGAGAGCAGGGCGACGATCGCCTTGCCGGCAGGGGTGGTGTCCTTCTGGTCCCAGCCCAGCGGTGCACGGTCGCCCCACATGTCTTCGAGGGTCCCGAATCCGGGGATCGAGGTGGCGGCGGTGGTCTTCAGCGGTCCGGCCGAGACGAGGTTGACGCGGACTCCGTCCTCGCCGACGTACTTCGCGAGGTAGCGAGCAGTGGACTCGAAGGCGGCCTTGGCCACGCCCATCCAGTCGTAGACCGGCCAGGAGATGGTGGCGTCGAAGGTCAGGCCGACGACACCGGCACCTTTGTTGAGGACAGGCTTCGCAGCCACGGTGATGGCCTTGAGCGAGAACGCCGAGACGTGGATCGCTGCGGACACGGAGTCCCACGGGGTGTCGAGGAACACTCCGCCGAGTGCATCCTTGGGGGCGAAGGCGATGGCGTGGACGATGCCGTCGATATTGCCTTCGAGGCGCTCAGGCAGTGCGGCCAGGTCATCCTCGTTGGTGGCATCGAGTTCGATGACCTTCGGGGTCTCGGGCAGGCGTTCGGCGATCACCTGGGTGATCTTCATCTGGCGGCCGAAGCTGGAGAGGATGACTTCGGCACCCTGCTCCTGGGCGATGCGGGCGGCTGCGAAGGCGATGGATGCCTCGGTCAGAACGCCGGTGACGAGGATGCGCTTTCCGTCAAGAATTCCCATTGTGGTCCTTTCAAACTGTTCAAACGTGGGTGAAATCGTTGTCGTCGACCGCTCTGGAGCCGACGCCCTTGGTGTGAAGTCTAGATGTTGGCGGGGCTCAGTGCCCCATCCCCAGCCCACCGTCGACGGGAATGACGGCACCGGAGATGTAGGCGGCCTCGTCCGAGGACACCCAGCGGACGACCTTTGCGACCTCGGTCGCCTCGGCGAATCGCTTCGCGGGGATCGTCGAGAGGTATTCCTTCTGCTGCTTCTCGGGCAGTTCGTCGGTCATGTCGGTGCGGATGAAGCCGGGAGCGACGACGTTGGCGGTGATGCCGCGCGAGCCGAGTTCACGGGTGACCGAGCGGGCAAAGCCGACGAGTCCGGCCTTCGAGGCCGAATAGTTCGCCTGACCGGGGACTCCGTAGAGTCCGGACACGGAGGAGATGAGCACGATGCGGCCCTTCTTCGCACGGATCATGCCGGTGATGGCGCGTTTGACGGTGCGGAAGGTGCCGGTGAGGTTGGTGTCGACGACGGCTTCGAACTCATCATCGCTCATCCGCATGAGCAGATTGTCGCGGGTGATTCCGGCGTTGGCCACAACCACCTCGACAGGGCCCAGCTTCTCCTCGATCTCCGCGAAGGCACGATCGAGTGAGTCGGTGTCGGTGACGTCGGCGGAGACGGCCAGTGCGCCTTCGGGTGCGTCACCGTTGCGGGAAGTCACGGCAACTTTGTCGCCCTGGGCGAGGAATTCCTCGGCGATGGTGCGACCGATTCCGCGGTTTCCGCCGGTCACGAGGACTATGCGTGGTTCTGACACGAATCTCTCCTGTTGGTGGACAATACAGATTGATCCATGAGGGGGATCAAACCTACCGCCACTAACCTATCGTGAACCGGCGAGCGTCGATACGACTCACACAAACGAAGAGTATGATTTTGTAGGAGAAATCGAGCGAAGAAGGATATGTCCAAGCACCCGCAGCAGATCACCACGGCAGACACTGCCCTTGATGACGACATGAAGTCGCGGATCATCAAATATTCGATCACCATGGGTATTCGCACGTTCTGCTTCGTGGCGGCCTACTTCATGTTCCGGGCGGATTGGCATGTGCTGATGTGGATCTGCGTCGGCGGCGCCGTGATCCTCCCCTACCCCGCCGTGATCTTCGCCAACGCCGGCCGGGAACGCTCCAGCAATGCTGATACAGCCCTGATCGACAATGCGCCCATGCCCGAGTTGCCGCCGGCCACCGGGGACACGATTTCCGGCGAGACGATCTCCGGTGACACGATCCCTGGGGAGACCGTTCCCGGGGAATCCGACGACACTGGCGACACTGACGGCAGCGCCCACCCCACTGACTCGACTCGAGGTGATCGTGCATGACCGAGAAGCTCCCGTGCTCGGCGAAGGGATGCCGGGCAGACGCCACGCGGGCAATCCTGTGGAACAACCCCAGACTGCACATGCCCAAACGCCGTAAGACCTGGCTGGCCTGTGACGAACATCTCGACTATCTGCGCGAATTCCTCACCCTGCGCAGCTTCTACCAGAGCGACGTCGCCATCGACGACATCCCGGAGGACGCAGGTTGATGGCACGCTATTCCTTCCTCTTCAGCACACGGTGGCTGAAATACATCGCGATGACGATCATCGTCGTCATCGCCTGCATCTTCCTCGCCCTGTGGCAGAAGGACCGTCGCGAGCAGCGTGAACATGAGATTGACACGATCAACGCGAACTATTCCGCGACTCCGGTCGACATCGACAGCATTCTGCCGTCCACCTCGGCGACACTCGACGCCGACGATGAATGGCGCCAGGTGTCGCTGACCGGGCACTACCAGACCTCCGACACCGTCTTCGCTCGCAACCGCACGGTCAATGACAAGGTCGGCTACTACGTCGTCGTTCCGTTCGAGCTCACCTCGGGTGACACGATCGCAATCGTCAGAGGCTGGATCGCGGAACCCGACGAGGTACCACCGGCCCCGTCCGGTGAGCAGACCATCAATGCCCGTCTCCAGCCGGCTCAGGACGGATCTGATGACAATAATCCCGACGGGCTGATCAAGGCCATCGATCCCGACCGCATCCCCGGCATGGACTCGGCCTACGACAACGTCTACGCCGAAGCCGTCCACACCGGCAACGGCCTGCCCGACGAGACCGGGCTGACTCCCCTTCCCGCGCCCGACCTCGATCCGGGCAATCATCTGTCCTACATGCTCCAGTGGTTCACCTTCGGCATCATGATCATCATCGCCGTGTCGATCTCGGCCAGGCGTGAGCGGCGAGCCGACGACGAGGCGGCCGAAAAGGTCACCGGTGACGTCGAGTACGAGGTGGTCGACAAGGCGGCGCTGGGTGCGGGTGCGAAGATCTCGCAGCCCGGCAACCGCTATGGCCGCAACCGTTTGAGATCAGCCAGCGTGCACGGTCGCGACGAGGCCGAAGAGGACGAGTTCATCGAGGACCGGTTCAGGCACGGCTGAGCCAGCTCAAGCCAGTGTGACGAGGTCCAGGTAGGTGTCGTTCCACAGGTCTTCATCACCATCGGGCAGCAGCAGCACACGATCGGGATCGAGTGCTGAGACGGCTCCCTCATCGTGGGTGACGAGGATGATGGCGCCCTCATAGCGGCGAATTGCCGAGAGGATCTCTTCGCGCGAGGCCGGGTCGAGGTTGTTCGTCGGCTCATCGAGGAGGAGGACGTTGGCGCTGGAGACCACGAGCGTGGCCAGAGCCAGGCGAGTCTTCTCACCACCGGAGAGCACCTTCGAGGGCTTGTGGACGTCATCGCCGGAGAACAGGAACGACCCGAGCACATTGCGCACGGCGGTGTCATCGAGGTGCGGCGAATTGCGCTTCATGTTCTCCAACACGCTGCGTTCGAGATCGAGCGTCTCGTGTTCCTGCGCGTAGTAGCCGAGCTTGAGCCCGAAGCCGGGCACGACTTCACCCGAGTCTGGTTCGTCGAGGCCGGCCAGCAGGCGCAGCAAAGTGGTCTTACCGGCACCGTTGTAGCCGAGGATGACGACGCGTGAGCCCTTGTCGATGGCCAGGTCGACGCCGGTGAACACCTCGGTCGAACCGAAGCTGCGTGAGAGTCCCTCTGCCGTCAGCGGCACGCGTCCACAGTCCGCAGGAGCCGGGAACCGCAGGTTCGCGACCTTCTCGGTACTGCGTTCGGAGTCGAGGCCGGAGAGCAGACGTTCGGCACGTTTGGCCATCTGCTGGGCGGCCACAGTCTTCGTGGCCTTGGCCATCATCTTGTTGGCCTGGGCGGTCAGCGCCGAGGCCTTCTTCTCAGCATTGGCACGCTCACGACGGCGACGACGCTCATCGTCTTCACGCTGCTTGAGGTAGAGGCGGTAGCCCATCGAGTAGATGTCGATGGTCTGGCGGGTCGCGTCGAGGAAGAACACCTTGTTGACGACTTCATCGATGAGATCGAGGTCGTGACTGATGATGATGAGCCCACCGGAGTAGCCCTTGAGGTAGTCACGCAGCCACAGCACGGACTCGGCGTCGAGGTGGTTCGTCGGCTCGTCGAGGATCATGGTGTCAGGTGCCGAGAACAGGATTCGGGCCAGTTCCACGCGGCGCCGCTGACCGCCGGAGAGGGTGCCGATCTCCTGATTGATGAGATCTTCGTCAAGGCCGAGGTTGGCCGCGATGGCGTAGGCTTCAGACTCGGCCGAATAGCCGCCTGCTGCCATGAATTCGGCTTCGATGCGCGGGTAGCGGTCGATGGCCTTCATCGAGACGTTCTCATCCGGTGAGGCCATCTGGTGCTCGGCCTTGCGCAGACGCTTGACGAGGACGTCGAGCTCGCGAGCGGAGAGGATGCGTTCCATGCCGGTGGCCTGGGGATCGCCGCTGCGGGGATCCTGCGGCAGGTAGCCCACCGACCCGGACACGGAGACACTGCCCTTCGAGGCGCTGTGGCCTCCCATGATCACCTTCGTCAGGGTGGTCTTACCAGCCCCGTTACGTCCGACGAGGCCGACACGGTCGCCCTTGTCGACGCGGAAGGAGACCTCGGACATCAGCGTACGAGCGCCGACTGTGACTTCGAGGTCGGATGCCTGAATCATTCATTCTCCAAACTGCGACCGATGATGTCGGCCAAGAATTCTTGCGGGTGGATTCCCTGAGCCTGCGCCCGGGAGACGAGTTCGTCTGCGATGTGGGTGGGGACGCGACAGGAGACCAAGGTCGTGGCCCCGGCTTCCGGAACAACGTCCGGGGTCCCTTCTGCAGCCAGATCTTCTTCGACTGCGGGCGCGGTGACCGACTCCGACGCCCCCGCGGGGACGTATCCGGGCCCGGACGGAACCGTGGTGTTCTTCTGATAGGCGGTCGCGGCGGCCCGGGCACGATCGTCGGCAGCCTCGTTCATCGCATGATTGCTGTGGCCCTTGACCCATTCGAATTCGACCTCGCGGCTCTTCAGCGCAGAGTCGAGCTGTTCGAGGAGATCCTTGTTGAGGACGTCCTTGCCGTCAGCCTTCTTCCATCCCTTGCGCTTCCAGCCGGGCATCCACTTCGTCAAGGCGTTGATGACGTACTTGGAGTCGCAGAAGACCTTGAGGTCCTCACCTGCGCCGGCAGTGGAGTTCAGCAGGTCGAGGACAGCCATGAGTTCACCGCGGTTGTTCGTCGATTCTTTCCAGCCGCCGGCATGCCAGCAGTCATCGTCGACATACCAAGCCCAGCCGGCGGGTCCGGGGTTGCCGAGGGCTGACCCGTCTGCGGCCGCGATGATCGTCAATGGTTCTCCTAGGAAAGTCGGTCTTCATTCTTTCATGCCGAGCTCGTGCCCCCGCGTTCAGGGCGGGTGATCTGCACAACCCCTGCCGACTCGGGACAGGTGCTGCGGCACTCACGAACATCGCCGAGGTGGGGGCACCGGAATCGATGCTCCCACCTCGGCGAGGTGAAGGTGCGACGTCCCCGCGAGGACGTCGATAATGACGGAACTCAGATGTTGAAGCCGAGGGCGCGCATCTGCTCGCGACCGTCGTCTGTGATCTTCTCCGGGCCCCATGGCGGCATCCAGACCCAGTTGATCCGGTAGGCCGGCACGATGCCTTCGAGGCACTGCGCCGTCTGGTCCTCGATGACGTCGGTCAGCGGGCAGGCCGCTGAGGTCAGCGTCATTTCGACGACGGCGGTTCCGTCGTCTTCGACAGAGAGGCCGTAGACGAGTCCGAGATCGACGATGTTGACGCCGAGCTCGGGGTCGACGACATCCATCATCGCTTCGCGCACCTCGTCGATGCTTGCATTCTGCGGTGCGTCTATCACTTCGGGCATTCTTACTCCTTCAGAGACGTTTGGGCTTGGTTGAGTGCGTCCTTGAACGCCACCCAGGACAGGAGCGCGCACTTGATCCTGGCCGGGAACTTCGACACTCCAGAGAACGCCGCGGCGTCGCCGAGTATTTCCTCGTCCCCTGCCATTGTCCCACGAGAGTGCATGAGTTCGTGGAATTTCGCTTCGACATCGAGCATGCCTTCGAGTGTGTTCTCCTCGGCGAGCTCGGACAGGACCGAGGCCGAGGCCATCGAGATCGAGCACCCGTCGCCGGTCCAGCGCACGACGATGCTGCCGTCGCTGCCCAACTCGGTTTCGAGTTCGATCTCGTCCCCACAGGTGGGGTTGATCTGGTGCGAGGAACCGTGCGGCCCCGTCGCGCCATCTCCAAGGAGATCAGCGTTGCCGATCCGTTCCCGCGAGTGGTCGAGGATGACCTGCTGGTAGAGCTGCTGCATCTGTGTGCTCATGGCCTGGACCTCACTGAACGCCGAAGAAGGGACGGACCTCGGCCAGAGCGGCGAGGAACCGCTCGCAGTCCTCGGTGTTGTTGTACAGGTAGGTGCTCGCCCGGGTTGTGGCGGTGACGCCGAAGCGCCGGTGCAGCGGTTGAGCACAGTGGTGACCGACCCGGACCGCGACTCCCTGGGAGTCGAGGTACTGGCCGACATCGTGGGCGTGGACGCCGTCGACGTCGAAGGCCACGGTGCCGATCCGGTCCTCTGCCGAGCCGAGCACGGTGATGCCGGGAATCTCCGCGATTCCGTCGAGGAGAACTCGGGCGAGGTCTCGCTCATGGTCGAAGATCTTGTCCAGACCCACCTCGGCGAGGTAGTTGACCGCGGTGGTGAAGGCCGCGACCTCGGCAACGGGCTGGGTTCCGGCCTCGAAGCGCTGTGGTGCGTCCATGAACTCTGAATCTTCCATGGTCACCGTGGTGATCATGGATCCGCCGGTCAGCACCGGGGGCAGTGCGTTCAGCAGCTCCGACTTGCCCCACAGGGTGCCGAGGCCCGTGGGCCCCAGCGCCTTGTGCGCGGAGAAGGCCGCGAAGTCGACATCGAGGTCAACGAAGTTCACAGGCATGTGCGGGACCGATTGGCAGGCGTCGAGGACGACGAGGGCACCGACCTCACGGGCCCGGGCGACGAGTGTGTCGACCGGGTTGATGGTGCCGAGCACATTGGAGACATGAGTGAAGGCGAAGACCTTCGTGGTCTCATCGACGATGGTGTCGAGATCGCTGAGATCGAGCTCACCGGAATCTGTGACCGGAATCCACCGGAGCGTGGCGCCAGTCGAGTGCGCCAACTGCTGCCAGGGCACGAGGTTCGCATGGTGTTCCATCTCGGTCACGACGATCGAATCGCCGGAACCGAGGCTGAAGCGCTGTGCGGACTCTCCGCCGAAGCCGTGGCTGGCTCGGTCGATGCCGAGTGCGACCACGTTGAGGGCCTCGGTGGCGTTCTTGGTCCAGCACACCTGTTCGGGTGTTCCGCCGACGAGGTTGGCGACGGCTTCGCGGCCGGCCTCGAACGCGTCAGTGGCCATCACCGCGAGCGAATGCGCCCCGCGATGGACCGCGGCGTTGCGCTGCGAGTAGTACTCGGTGAATGTGTCGATGACACACTGCGGCTTCTGTGAAGTCGCGCCCGAGTCAAGGTAGCTCAGAGGCGACTCCCCGACCCTGGTGTCCAGGATCGGGAAGTCGTTCCGAAGACGAGAGAACATCAGGCCGGTGCTTGCAGGAAGCGGTCGTAACCTTCGTTCTCGAGGCGTTCGGCCAGTTCTGGTCCGCCCTCTTCTGCGACCTTGCCCTTGATGATCACGTGCACGTGATCGGGCTTGACGTAGCTGAGGATACGCGTGTAGTGCGTGATGAGGAGAACGCCGACATCGGTCGTCTCGCGCACCCGGTTGATGCCCTCGGACACGATGCGCAGGGCATCGACGTCGAGGCCGGAGTCGGTCTCGTCGAGGACCGAGAACTTGGGCTTGAGCATCTCCATCTGGAGGATCTCGTGGCGCTTCTTCTCGCCGCCGGAGAATCCTTCGTTGACGTTGCGGCTGGCGAACTCGGGATCCACGCGGAGGTTCTCCATCGCGGACTTGAGGTCCTTGGTCCAGTGACGCAGCTTCGGAGCTTCGCCGTCGATCGCGGTCTTGGCCGAACGCAGGAAGTTCGTCACGGTCACGCCGGGAACCTCAACCGGGTACTGCATGGCCAGGAACACGCCTGCCTTGGCCCGCTCGTCGACGGACATCGCGAGGACGTCTTCACCGTCGAGGGTCACGGTGCCCGAGGTCACCTGGTACTTCGGGTGACCGGCCAGGGAGTAGGCCAGGGTCGACTTGCCGGAGCCGTTGGGGCCCATGATGGCGTGGGTCTCGTTGGAGTTGATCTCCAGGTTGATGCCGTTGAGGATCGGCTTGGGACCGGTTTCGGTGTTGACGCTGACGTGCAGGTCAGTGATTTTCAGAGTGGACATGTCAATCCTTTTCAGTTCAGATAAGCGTGGTGATCAGTTGAGCGTGCTGGTCAATTGAGCACTGTGCTCGGGTCAATCAGGATGCGGCCGGCGATCTCCTTGCAGTCATAGACTGCGATCGGTTCGAAGGCCGGTGGACTCAACGGCTTGCCGGAGGTGAGGTCGAACTGGGAGCCGTGCAACCAGCATTCGATGGCGCATCCTTCCACTTCGCCCTCGGCCAGCGACACTTCGCCGTGAGTGCAGAGATCGTCGACGGCGTGGATCGTGCCATCGGAGTCACGGGCGATGCAGATCTCGAAGTTGTCGATTTCGATGCGCATCGTCGCCCCCGCGGCCACCTCGTCGGCGGCCGCAACGTCGAGCATGGTCACAGAACGCTCCGGGAGAGTTCTTCCTCGATTCGCTCGTTGAGGACCTCTTCGATCTCGGGGACCTGGATCTTCTGGATCACTTCGTTGAAGAATCCGCGGACTACGAGCTGACGGGCGACGTCCTCGGGGATGCCGCGGCTCATCAGGTAGAACAGGTGCTCCTCATCGAAGCGTCCGGTCGAAGACGCGTGTCCTGCACCGGCGATGTCTCCGGTCTCGATCTCGAGGTTCGGCACCGAGTCCGCACGCGCACCATCGGAGAGGATGAGGTTGCGGTTGAGCTCGTAGGTGTCGATGTCGAGGGCTTCGGGGCGGATGAGCACGTCGCCGATCCAGACGCTGCGTGCGTCCTTGCCCTGAAGAGCGCCCTTGTAGTGGACGTTCGACGTGGCCTTCGGCGTGTTGTGGTCGATGTAGGTGCGGTGCTCGAAGTGCTGCCCGGCATCGGCGAAGTAGAGACCGAGCAGTTCGGCCTCTCCCCCGGCTGCGGAGTAGCGCACGTTCGTGTTCAGTCGCACGATGTCTCCACCGAGGCTGATGGCGATGTGCTTGAGCTTCGCATCCTTGCCCACGATCGCGTCGTGCTGGCCCAGGTGCTGTGAGGCGTCGTCCCAGAGCTGCAGGGACACGAAGGTCACGTCGGCGCCGTCTCCGATCACGAGGGAGACGAGCTCGGAATGCCGGGCCAGTCCTTCGTGCTCGATGACGACGGTCGCCTTCGCGTTCGCGCCGACAGAGACGACGACGTGTCCGTGGGAGATGTCGTCGCCGTTTCCGTCAGCGTGGATGATGGCGGCACCGGTCAGTTCGGTGTTGGCCGGAACCGAGTAGTGGGTCACGGTCGAGGCGCGGTTGGCGGCCACGGCTGCGGCCCGGTCCTCGGGTTCGAGGATGCCCAGTTCCTGAGCGGCCTCGAGCGAGATCTCCTCGACGGAGATGCCCTCGGGCAGGTCGCCCTTCGTGGTCAGCGTCGACTCGGAGGCAACATCGGTGAAGAAATCACTGAGCTTGCGCACCGGGGAGAAGCGCCATTCCTCTTCGCGTCCGTGTGGGACGGGGAAGTCGGCGACATCGAAGCTGCGTGTGCGTGCGTCCCGCTTGGAATCGGGAACCTGGACGCCGGCGCCATGAGAGTGCTCATCAAGGCCCAGCGGATTGGTGGTATCAGTCACTTAAAACTCCTTTAGCAGACGGTGGCAGGCTGACTCAGCCCACGCCACCTTCCATCTGGATTTCGATGAGGCGGTTGAGCTCGAGGGCGTATTCCATCGGCAGCTCGCGAGCGATCGGTTCGACGAACCCGCGCACGATCATCGCCATTGCCTCGGTCTCTTCCATGCCGCGGCTCATGAGGTAGAAGAGCTGATCCTCACTGACCTTGGACACGGTGGCCTCGTGACCCAGAGTCACATCGTCCTCGCGGATGTCGATGTAGGGGTACGTGTCCGACCGGGAGATGTTGTCGACCAGAAGTGCGTCACAGAGGACGTTGTTCGACGAGCCCTTGGCTCCGGGATTCACGTGGACGAGTCCACGGTAGCCGGAACGTCCGCCGCCACGGGCCACGGACTTCGACACGATCGAGGAGTGGGTGTTCGGAGCGGCGTGGACCATCTTCGCACCGGTGTCCTGGTGCTGGCCCTCACCAGCGAATGCCACGGACAGGGTCTCTCCCCTGGCGTGCTCACCGGTGAGCCAGATGGCCGGGTACTTCATGGTGACCTTGGAGCCGATGTTGCCGTCGACCCATTCCATGGAAGCGCCCTCTTCGGCGATGGCACGCTTGGTGACGAGGTTGTAGACGTTGTTCGACCAGTTCTGGATGGTCGTGTAACGGACCTTGGCATCCTTCTTGGCCACGATCTCGACGACTGCCGAGTGCAGGGAGTCGGTCTTGTAGATCGGTGCTGTACAGCCCTCGACGTAGTGCACCGACGAGCCTTCGTCGGCGATGATGAGGGTGCGCTCGAACTGGCCCATGTTCTCGGTGTTGATGCGGAAGTAGGCCTGCAGCGGGATCTCGACGTGGACGCCTTTGGGGACGTAGACGAAGGAGCCGCCGGACCAGACCGCGGTGTTCAGCGCTGAGAACTTGTTGTCACCGGAGGGAATGATCGAACCGAAGTACTCTTCGAAGATCTCCGGGTACTCGCGCAGACCGGTGTCGGTGTCCATGAAGATGACGCCCTGCTTCTCGAGCTCTTCATTGATCTGGTGGTAGACGACCTCAGACTCGTACTGAGCGGCGACACCGGCGACGAGGCGCTGCTTCTCCGCCTCGGGGATGCCGAGTTTGTCATAGGTGTTGCGGATGTCCTCGGGCAGGTCCTCCCAGGACGTGGCCTGGCCCTCGGTGGAGCGGACGAAGTACTTGATGTCGTCGAAGTGGATTCCCGTGAGGTCTGCACCCCAGCTGGGCATCGGCTTCTTCTCGAACAGCTTCAGCGCCTTGAGTCGGCGCTGCAGCATCCAGTCCGGCTCGTCCTTCAACTTCGAGATGTTGCGGACGACTTCTTCCGAGAGTCCGCGCGCGGCGAACTCGCCGGCGTCGTTTCCGTCGTGCCAACCGTATGCGTACTGCCCGAGGTCTTTGAGCTCGGGATTCGCATCGATGATCCGATTGCCTGTGTCAGTCATCGTGAACCTCCTTGAGGTCGATCATTGCTGTGGATGAGTGGTCTGGTGAGTTCCGAGGTCGGAATATGGGTGGTGCAGACGTGGTCGCCGTGGGCCAACGAGGACAGACGGCGGACATCGACGCCCAGGTAGTCCGAGAACATGGCGAGCTCTGCTTCGCAGATCTCGGGGAACTCGGAGGCGACTGCCTGGATCGGACAGTGTCCTTGGCACAGCTGCATCGCTTCGAGAGGGGTTCCGGCTGCCACCGGTGTCGCCGAGGCGGCGTAGCCCTCCTTGGTCAATGCCGCAGCCAGGCCCCGGGAGCGGGAAGCCACTGTGGTGCCTCCCCGTCGGTCCAGTTCCCCGCCAAGGTTGTCGCGGAGTTTCGCGACCAGATCCTCGGTGAATTCCTCTACGGCTTCGGGACCGACTCGGTCCTTCATGAACCGCAGGATATCGACTGCCAGCTGGTCATATGAGTGGGTGACGGACCCGTGTCCACGCGAGGTGACCACGTAATGTCTGGCCGGTCTTCCACGGACTGCCTGCTTGCCGGCGAGTTCGCGAACCTCGATGAGGCCCTCGCTCTCCAGCGCATCCATATGACGACGAATCGCCGCCGGAGTCAGGTCAAGGCTTTTCGCCAACGCCGAGGCAGTGATCGGCCCTTCATCGAGCACCGATCGAAATACCTTCTCTCTGGTACGGCGATCTTCTGTGTCGTTCGCAGCCATTCTCCACCTCCTTGACTAACACAACACTATTGTTGCGTAATTTGTTTCGTAAAACTAGGTGAGCCTAACTACGGGGCGATTCGACGCGTCGTAGAATGGTGTGGTGTCAGAATCGGCCCTCACCATTCGTGGTCTCCACTACTCGTACGGCGCACACCACGTCGTCGATGGGATCGACCTCGATGCCACCACCGGATCCATCCTCGGTGTGCTCGGCCCCAATGGTGCTGGCAAGTCGACGACGATCTCTCTGGCAGTGGGCACGAGGCCTCCAGATGCCGGTGAGATCGAGATCTTCGGGCTCGACCCCTACCGCCGGCACGAACAGACATCCCTGCTGGCCGGTGTCATGCTCCAGGACGGCGGCCTGCCGATGAGCGCCAAGCCTCTCCAGGTTCTGCGCCACCTGGCCTCGCTGTATCCCAATCCGCTGACCATCGACGAACTCGCCGAGCCGCTGGGCATCCACGAGTTCGCCTCACGCACGATCCGTCGGCTCTCCGGGGGTCAGAAGCAGCGCGTGGCTCTGGCCGCCGCGCTCATCGGCCGACCGCGGCTGGTCTTCCTCGATGAACCCTGCGCCGGTCTCGATCCGCAGGCGCGAGCGGTCGTCCACGATTTCATCCGTGAGCTCGCAGCCGCCTCGGTGGCGGTGGTCCTGACGACCCATGACCTCGCCGAGGCCGAAGAGCTTGCCGATGAAGTCGTCGTCATCGATCGGGGACGCATCATCGCCCAGGGTGCACCCGAGGACCTGCGCAACGCCTCCCCCGCCGGCCGCCGACTCGTCATCACCGTCGACCGGCCGCTGAACCAAACACACCGTGAACTCAGCACCACGATGAGCACCATCGCCCCCACCTCGGCGGTGGGATCGGGCTTCGTCATCGACGGAGACCTGAGCAGTGCCCAGATCGCTGCCCTATGCACGGCCGTCGCCGAGGCGGGACTGGCGATCACGGACATCGACATGCACTCGCAGTTGCTGGCCGACGTGTTCTTCGAACTCACGGGCAGGCCGCTGCGATGAACCAGATCCCCGCGACAACTCAGATGCCTCGCATGAGAACGAAGCGCGTCATTGCCCAGACGAAATTCGAGACCATCTCGGTGCTGCGCAACGGCGAACAGCTGCTGCTCTCCCTCATCCTGCCTCTGGGGATGCTCGTCTTCCTTGCGAAGACCCCGCTCCTGGAGGCCCTTGGCCTTGTCTCGGAGGGCACCGACCCGCTCACCGTGGCAATTCCCGGTGCGCTGAGCCTCTGCCTGGCGTCGACCGCGTTCACCGGTCAGGCGATCGCCACAGCCTTCGACCGACGCTATGGGGTCCTGCGCCAGTTGGCGACGACGCCGCTGGGTGCGAACGGGCTCATCCTCGGCAAACTCGGCGCCGTCATCACCGTCGTCATCATCCAGTTCATACTTGCCTTCGCCATCGCGCTGGGGCTGGGCTTCGACGGCCCCGTCAACGCCTTCGCACTGATCCTGACCACGCTGCTTGGCACCGCAGCACTCCTGTCCTTAGGCTTGCTGATGGCAGGAACTGTGCGCGCTGAGGCCACTCTGGCCGGCGCCAACCTGATCTGGGTGCTCATGGCCGGCGTGGGCGGACTCGTCATCGCACATCCCGGAGAATGGGGCACCGTGGTCGGCTATCTGCCCTCCGGTGCCCTCGGCGATGCCATGCGTGCGGCCGTCGGCGGAGCTGGCTTCGATGTCAAGGCACTGATCGTGCTCCTCGTGTGGGGGCTGTTGGGAACGTTTGCGGCACGCAGGTGGTTCCGATTCGAATGAGGAGAGAAATGGTCACAAAGAAGATCCGCGTCGCTGCCTGGGTCATGCTCATCGCACAGGCTGGCATCATCTTCAGCGGTGGCATCGTCAGGCTCACCGGGTCTGGCCTCGGCTGCACGGATTGGCCCAAATGCACCCCGGACTCCCTGGTGACGACACCGGAGATGGGCATCCACGGCCTCATCGAATTCGGCAATCGCACGCTGGCGGTGGTTCTCGCCATGATCGGCGTCGTCATCTTCCTCATGCTCTGGAAGTCACGGAAGCAGCGTCCGGACCTGTTCTGGCTCAACCTCGGGCTGCTGGCCATCGTGCCCGTCCAAGCCATCGTCGGCGGGATCACCGTGTGGACGAAGCTCAACCCCTGGGTTGTGGCCGGCCACTTCGTCCCCTCCGCCATTGCTGTGGGAGTCGCAGCCTACTTCGTGCGCCGCACCTACGATACGGGCATCCGCACCGGTGAGAAGGCGCCTTCTCCGCTGCCTGCACTGGGCTGGACCATCCTCGTCCTCACCGCGATCGTCGTCTTCTTCGGCGTTCTGACCACCGGCGCCGGCCCGCACTCGGGCTCAACCATGTCGACGCGCAACGGTCTCGACAACGTCTGGATCACCCGTGCGCACGCCTTCCCTGTCTGGCTCATGGTCATCGCCACGATCGTAGCCCTCTACATCGCCGTCAAGCGGCACAGTGTCATGGTCAAACCCCTTATCGTGCTCCTCATCATCGAACTCGCACAAGGCCTCATCGGCTACGTCCAGTACTTCACCGGTGTGCCGATCGTCCTCGTGGCATTACATATGATCGGACTCTCGGCTACGATCGCTGCAAGCGTTGCCGTCCTGGACAGCGCGTACTCGAGGAGCACTCATGCCCACACCGATCGTTCCCAGCCTGTGGTTCACTGATCGCGCCGAGGAGGCGATGGAGTTCTACTGCTCCATCTTCCCGAACTCGCACATCGTCTCCATCGAACGCTATCCCGATGAGTCGTTGGATCCCCATTACGAGGGAATGAGCGGGAAGGTCATCACCGGGGTCTTCGTCCTCGACGGGACCCGCTTCATCTGCCTCGACGGCGGCCCCATGTTCCGGTTCAACGAAGCGATCTCCTTGACCGTCGAATGCGCTGATCAGGCCGAGATCGACCATTTCTGGACGTCTCTGTCCGCTGTCCCCGAGTCCGAGCAGTGCGGTTGGCTCAAGGACAAATACGGACTGAGCTGGCAGATCGTTCCCGCGAATCTGGGCGAACTGATGACCGGGGATGCTCAGATCAAGGCGCTCATGGGAATGAAGAAGATCGTCATCGAGGACCTCATCAACGCCGGGTGATTGCGCAGCGCCGGCTGGGGCGGCTTCTGTCGCGCATCACAAGCCCGAAATTGTGTAGCTGCGCTCAATATCGGCCGTCGCATGGCCCCACTCGCTCGCTTGAACACGTGCTTGGTGGAGATCGTAGGAACGGGCGTCCTTGAAACATTCGGTGACATCCCAGATCCATGGGTCATCACTCTGCTCCACAGCAAAGGAGACGCATCCCGGTTCGGCAAGCGTCAATTCGATGTGTCGAGGCAGCAGCTCCACAACGGCTGCGTTCTCCTCATCCGATCGGCATATCAGCTGACCGGTCAGAATAATGCTGTTCACAAGGGCAAGCCTGTCACAGACCGGGGATGACCCACCGATCAAAAAGGTGAAGATCTACCAGAAGCCGGGCAGGACGAACGGATCGATTGCGACTGCGAGGAAGAGCAGCGACAGGTAGGTGATCGAACCATGGAAGACCTTCATCGCCTTCAGCGACGTTCCGCTCTTGCCCTTCTTTGCCCGAGAGACGAGGGCGTAGCAGGAGAACAGGAACCAGGCGCCGGCGAGAACAGCCACGGCCGTGTAGACGGGCCCCATGGGGGCAAGCGGGATGAGCGCCAGTGAGCACAGCACCATGGCCCAGGTGTAGGCGATCATCTGGCGACCGACGTTCGTCGGCGGCACCTTCGAGGGCAGCATCGGAACGTCTGCGGCGTCGTAGTCGGCCTTGTACTTGATCGCCAGCGGCCAGTAGTGCGGCGGCGTCCAGAAGAAGACGACGAGGAAGAGCAGGAGCGCCTCCCAGGACAGACCGCCGGTGACAGCGGACCAACCGATGAGGACGGGCATGCATCCTGCAGCGCCGCCCCAGACGATGTTCTGTGTGGTGCGACGTTTGAGGATCAGCGTGTAGAAGACCGCGTAGAGCAGAATCGCGGAGGCGGTGAGCCCAGCGGTCACCCAGTTCGTGGTGCCGCCGAGCCAGAAGATCGATCCCAGCCCCAGGGCGAAGGCGAAGATGAGTGCGGCCCGTGGCGTGATCTCACCAGTCACCAGCGGACGGTGCTTGGTCCGTTCCATCTTCGCGTCGATGTCACGATCGACATAGCAGTTGAACACCGACGCGGAGGCGGCTGCTGCCGCGCCGCCGATAAGAGTGTTGATGACCAGCCAGATATTCGGCATCCCCTGTGCGGCGAGGAACATCACCGGAGCGGTGGTCACCAGCAGGAGTTCGATCACTCGAGGCTTGGTCAGTGCGATGTAGGCACTGATGATCGAGCGGGGACGTTTTGAGAGTCGCTCCTCATCGATTGCCCTCTGCAGAGGGCGTTCACTCTGCGTGTCCTGGTTCTGACGAAGTTCACTCACGCACTCGATTCTACCCTCTGTCGAATATTTTGCCAGTTGGGCGAGGATGCGTTTCGGAGTCCGATTCTGGACCAGATCCCAGTCACGGATCCAGACGACGAGGTCCCCCGTCGCGAACAGGCACCACTACCCCGCAGCCGAAGACCACTTCACTGCCACAGGCCACCGCGATCACGATCTCGGCGTTGGTGATCTCACCCCTAGCGTTTATGACCCGGCACGGTAGAGTTTGAGTGCACGCCTCTAAGACGAACGAAGGATCGCTCGAAGACATGAACTCCCTGTCCTGGACAGAACTCGACAACCGCGCAGTCGACACCGCCCGCCTCCTCGCCGCAGATGCAGTGCAGAAAGCCGGACACGGTCACCCCGGAACCGCGATGAGTCTCGCTCCCGTTGCTCACTATCTCTACCAGCACGGTCTCAAGCATGATCCTGCCGATCCGAGCTGGGCCGGCCGTGATCGCTTCGTTCTCTCCTGTGGGCACAGCTCACTGACCCAGTACGTCCAGCTCTACCTCTCGGGCTTCGGTCTTGAACTCGACGATCTGAAGGCGCTGCGCACCTGGGGCTCCCTGACTCCAGGCCACCCCGAGGTGGGACACACTGCCGGTGTCGAGATCACCACGGGGCCGCTGGGCTCCGGGCTCGCCTCCGCGGTGGGAATGGCCATGGCCTCCCGTCGCGAACGCGGTCTCTTCGACCCTGACGCGGCTCCGGGAACCTCTCCGTTCGACCACTCCGTTGTGGTTCTCGCCTCCGACGGTGACCTCGAAGAGGGCGTCTCCGGTGAGGCTTCGTCCTTGGCCGGGACCCAGGAGCTGTCGAACCTGATCGTCATCTGGGATGACAACCGAATTTCGATCGAAGATGACACTGCGATCGCCTTCAGCGAGGACACTGCCGCACGCTATGCCGCCTATGGCTGGCATGTGCAGCACGTCGACTTCCGTGCAGGTGAGGAATACAACGAAGACCTCAACGCCTTCCACGCAGCGATGGAGGCCGCGAAGGCAGATTCCCGTCCTTCCTTCATCCGTCTCTCGACGATCATCGCCTGGCCCGCTCCGAATGCGCAGAACACCGGCGGTTCGCACGGTTCCGCACTCGGCGACGACGAGATCAAGGCAACCAAGGAGATCCTCGGCTTCGATCCCGAGCAGAAGTTCGAGGTCCCCGCCGAGGTGCTCAACCACACCCGTTCGGCACTGGACCGCGGACGCAGCGCCCACATCGAGTGGGACGAGTCCTACACCGCATGGCGCGAGGCGAACCCTGCCAATGCCGAGCTCTTCGACCGTCTGGCCAAGCGTGAGCTCCCGGCAGGTCTTGACGACCAGTTCCCGGTGTTCGAGACCAGCGATAAGGGCATCGCAACCCGTGCAGCATCCGGACAGGTTCTCAACGCCATCGCTGCAACCATGCCCGAACTGTGGGGCGGCTCGGCTGACCTGGCAGGTTCGAACAACACGCTGATCAAGGGCGACCCGAGCTTCCTGCCCGAGCACCGTTCGACCGGCGCATTCTCCGGCAATGAGTACGGGCGCAACATCCACTTCGGTGTCCGCGAGTTCTCAGCCGGACTCATCGGCAACGGCATCGCCCTCCATGGCGGCACGCGTCCCTACAGCGGCACCTTCCTCGTCTTCAGCGACTACCAACGTCCGGCCATCCGGCTGGCCGCTCTGCAGCAGCTGCCGAACGTCTTCGTGTGGACTCACGATTCGATCGGCCTCGGCGAAGACGGTCCCACCCACCAGCCGATCGAGCACCTCTCCGCACTGCGTGCGATTCCCGGTCTCGATCTGGTCCGCCCGGCCGATGCGAACGAGACCTCCGTTGTCTGGCGCAAGGTCCTCGACCGCACCGATGGCCCCAGCGGGCTCGTGCTCACCCGTCAGGCCGTTCCGGTCCTCGACCGTGAGAAGTACGCGCCCGCCTCGGAAGCGGCCTGTGGCGGCTATGTCCTCCTCGACACTGCAGATGAGCCCGAGGTCGCCATCCTCGCCAGCGGTTCCGAGGTCGCCATCGCGATCGCCGCTGCCGAAGAGCTGCAGGCAGCAGGCACCGCCGCACGAGTCATCTCGATGCCGTGTCAGGAATGGTTCGACGCACAGCCCGAGGACTACCGTGCAGCGGTCCTCCCTCGGGGTCTGAAGGCCCGTGTGAGCATCGAAGCCGCATCGGCGATGAGCTGGCACAAGTACCTCGGCGATGCCGGTCGTGCCGTGTCGATCGAACACTTCGGTGCCTCGGCCGACTACGCCACTCTGTATGAGAAGTTCGGAATCACTCCGGCTGCGGTCGTCACTGCCGCCAAGGAATCGATCGCAGCAGCGAAGGCGGACGCATGAGCAGCAATCTGACGAAGCTGAGCGAGCACGGTGTCTCCATCTGGCTCGATGACCTGTCGCGGACTCGCCTCGAGTCCGGTGATCTGGCACGACTCATCGAGGACTCGAACGTCACGGGAGTGACGACGAATCCGACGATCTTCGCCAATGCCATCGCCGGGTCCGACAGCTATGATGCTGCCCTTTCCGAACTCGGCACAGACAAGGTCTCCGCCGATGAGGCGATCGAGTCATTGACCACCTCGGACGTCGCAGCGGCCGCCAGGCTCTTCCGCCCCGTCTATGACGCCAGCAACGGCGACGACGGGCGAGTGTCGATTGAGGTCGCTCCCCCATTGGCTCACGATGCCGAGGGCACAGTCGCGGCGGCGAAGGCTCTGTGGGAACGCGTCGGCGAACCCAATGCGATGATCAAGATCCCGGCGACCGAAGCCGGACTGCGAGCGATCTCGGAGACGATTGCCGCGGGCATCAGCGTCAACGTCACCCTGGTGTTCTCGCTCACCCGCTACCGCCACGTCGTCGAAGCCTTCCTCCAGGGCCTGGAGAAGGCACGAGCAGCGGGACACGATCTCAGCCAGATCAAGTCGGTGGCCTCGATCTTCGTCTCTCGTGTGGACGCGGAGATCGACGCACGCTTGGACGGTCTCGATGACCCTGCCGGAGCCGAGCTCAAGGGCCGGGCCGGAATCGCCAACTGCGTCCTGGCCCATGAGATCCATTCGCAGCTGTTCACATCCGAACGGTTCCGGGTCCTCGAACTTGCCGGCGCCACACCGCAGCGACTGCTTTGGGCATCGACCGGAGTCAAGAACCCCGACTACCCGGACACCATGTATGTGTCGGGGCTCGTGTCACCGAACACCGTGAACACGATGCCAGAACCCACGATGCAGGCGTTTGCCGATCACGGCGAGGTCACTGCCGAGATCTCGCCGGAGAACTACCGGGCCGCCGATAAGGTCTTCGACCGTTTGGCGCGGCTTGGAATCGACTATGCGGAGGTGATGACCGTGCTCGAGACCCAAGGCCTTGAGAAGTTCGACGTCAGCTGGGCGGAGCTGCAGGAGACGATTCGCACTGCATTGGACCGGTCATGAGGCTCCAGCACAGCGTCCCCGTCACTGAGGACTACGAAGCCGAGGCAGCTCGCCTCCTCGAGTCACGTGTACCTTCCCGCCTGGCGGCCAAGGATGCCACCTTGTTCACGGACGCTGTGGACCCTGTGCCGCGCATGGGCTGGGTGGATCTGCCGCAGAGAGCCGCTGAACTCGTCGACGAGATCGAGTCCCTGCGCTCCCGGCTGGAGTCACAGGGACTGCGTTCCATCAGCCTGACCGGAATGGGCGGTTCGTCGCTGGCCCCGGAAGTCATGGCCCAGTCCGCCGGAGTCAGGCTCGAAGTGGTGGATTCCACCGACCCCAACCAAGTCGCCGAGGCGATCGGGACCGATCTGTCTCACACCGTGCTCATCGTCGCGTCCAAGTCAGGAACGACAATCGAAACCGATGCGATCCGCAGAGCCTTCTCTGCGGCGTTCGAATCGGTGGGCATCGATCCCGCGTCACGCCTGATCGCGATCACCGATCCGGGCACCGAGCTCGATGCTTTGGCCACAGAGCAGGGCTTCCTGGCCACCTTCCATGCTGATCCGACAGTAGGAGGCCGCTACAGCGCACTGTCGGCCTTCGGTCTCGTCCCAGCGGGTCTCGCGGGTGTCGACATCCGCGCGATCGCCGCCTCAGCGGCAGCGGCCGTCGAGGGTTTCGCAGCCGATGCACCTGACAATCCCGCGCTGCAGTTCGGGACGTGGCTGGGCATCGGGCATGCCCGGGCGACAGAGAAGCTCGTACTCGCAGAGACCACACCCACGTTGTCGGGGTTGAGCAAGTGGGTCGAGCAGCTCGTAGCCGAATCTCTGGGCAAAGACGGTCAGGGCATCCTGCCTGTCGTTGTCGAGGGTACAGGCGACGTCGGCTTCTCTGATGCCCGAGCCGACGCCATGTTGTGCACTCTCGGTCCCGCCACCGATGTCACGGCACCTTCGGGCTTCGATTCTGACCTGGACGGTGCACTCGGTGAGCTGTTCGTGTTCTGGGAGTTCGCCACTGCCATCGCCGGGTACAGCATCGGGGTCGACCCGTTCGACCAGCCGGATGTTGAGTCAGCGAAGAAACATGCCAGGCAGGCTCTTTCACAGGGTTCGTCGAGTGCACCCGCGCAGCCGGTGTTCCGCGAGGAGCAGGTCGAGATCTTCGGCCAGTTCGACGAGGCCACTGATCTCGTCGGCGCGATCGCAGAGCTCTTCGCACAGGTCGATGAGTACGGGTATGTCGGTGTGCAGGCGTTCCTCGACCGCATCGCCGATGCCCAGGCCGAGGATCTCCGCGGACTGGTCTCCCAGCATGCGGGTGTGCAGACCACGTTCGGATTCGGACCACGGTATCTGCATTCGACGGGTCAGTACCATAAGGGCGGCCATCCCAACGGGGTATATCTGCAGATCACTGCTGAGCCCCGGACGGATCTGCTGGTTCCCGGACGCGACTACGGCTTCACCGAACTGCAGCGGGCACAGGCCCTCGGCGATGCTGCCGCATTGGAGGAGAAGGGCCGTCCCGTCCTCCGGGTTCATCTGCTCGACCGGGCACAGGGTCTCGAGCAGCTGCGTCGCGCGATTGCGGAGGTCGAACCCAAACATCATTTCGGTGTCGACTGACTGACGACGGACTCACCGACCGCCAGTTCGGCTGAAATCATCTGCTGACGACGAAGGACCCTGACCATGGTCAGGGTCCTTCGTCGTACTACGTGGTTACGGGATTCCGGCAGACGCGCTCAGGCGTTGAATCGGGTGATGAGACCCAGCAGAATGATGCACGCGCCCCAGATGATCGCCATCAGGGTCGTGAACCGGTTGAGGTTGCGCTCGGCGACACCCGACGATCCCAGCGATGAGGACATGCCTCCACCGAACATGTCTGACATGCCTCCGCCCTTGCCCTTGTGCATGAGGATGAGGAGAGTCAGGAAGATGCTCGTGAGGACGAGCAGCACGATGAGTACAATGTTGAGGATTTCCACGTCGAGAACTACCTATATTTCGTCAGAGGATGTGTTGGTCAGTCTACTTTGCTACTGCGGCCTTGCACAAAGCGGCGAAATCGGGCCCGTTGAGGCTCGCTCCACCGACGAGTGCGCCGTCGACATCGTCGGATGCGAGAATCTCAGCGACATTGTCGGTCTTGACCGAACCACCGTAGAGGATACGAGTGCTCGATGCCAATGCGGAGCCGTACTTCTCTTCGAGGTGGGCACGGATGGCCGCCGCCATCTCTGCAGCGTCGTCAGCTGTCGCGGTCTCCCCTGTGCCGATCGCCCAGACAGGTTCGTAGGCGATGACGAGCCCCTCGAGCGCTGCCGAGTCGAATCCGTTCAAGGACTCTTCGAGCTGCGTGAGGGTGAAGTCCACATGGGTCTTCTCCTGACGCTGTTCCAGTGATTCGCCGATGCACAGGATCGGGGTGATGTCCTGGGCGAGGGCCGCTTTGACCTTGGCCGCGACGACGTCGTTGGTCTCATGATTGTTCGCGCGCCGTTCGCTGTGTCCGACGACGACGTAGGTGCAGCCGAGGCGGGACAGGAATGATGCGGCGATCTCTCCGGTATGAGCACCTGGTTCGTGTTGGGAGACGTCTTGGGCCCCATAGCTCAGCCACAGTTTGTCGCCTTGGATGAGTGTCTGCACGGACCGGATGTCGGTGAACGGAGGGATGACGACGACATCGCACTGCGTCCCGTCGAGTTTGGCGTCTTCGAGTGCCCAGGCAAGCTTCTGGACACTGGAGATCGCTTCGAGGTGGTCGTGGTTCATCTTCCAGTTGCCGGCCAGAAGCAGGGTGCGGTCGCTCATAGTCGTCTTCTTTCTCACGCGAGTGCTTCGAGTCCGGGCAGCGTCTTGCCTTCGAGGTATTCGAGGCTGGCGCCTCCACCGGTGGAGATATGGCCGAAATCGTCATCGGCGAAGCCGAGCGTGCGCACGGCCGCTGCCGAATCGCCTCCGCCGACGACGGTCAGTCGTGCATTGTCAGCGCCCGCCTCGTTGGTCAGTGCGGCCGCAACGGCCTTGGTTCCGGCGGCGAAGGCAGGGAATTCGAAGACTCCCATGGGGCCGTTCCAGAACACTGTCGTCGAGTTCGAGATGATCTCGGCGTATGCCTGTGCCGAGTCGGGTCCGATGTCGAGGCCCAAGCCCTGCGCACCGGCCGAGGTGGATTCGAGGTCTGCGATGGGACGCACCCAGTTCTCTGCCTCGGCTGCGAACGATGCGGCCATGACGATGTCCGTGGGCAGGACGATGTTCGCGCCCCCGTCCTCGGCGCGTTTGAGGTAGCCCTTGACGTCGTCGACGCGGTCCTTCTCCACGAGGCTGGACCCGATGTCGTGGCCGAGCGCGGCGAGGAAGGTGAAGACCATTCCGCCGCCGATGAGGAGGTTGTCGGCACGGTCGATGAGATTGTCGATGACGCCGAGCTTGTCGGAGACCTTCGACCCGCCGAGGACGACGGTGAAGGGCCTCTGTGGCGAGTTCAGCAGACGATCGCTGACTTCGACCTCGGCCCGAACGAGAGATCCGGCGTAGTGGGGCAGCAGTGCCGCGATGTCATAGACCGAGGCCTGCTTGCGATGGACGACTCCGAAGCCGTCGGAGACGAAGTCGTCTGCCAGTTCGGCCAGCTGTGCGGCGAAGGTCCGCCGTTCGCTGTCATCCTTCGAAGTCTCGCCCGGGTTGAAGCGCAGGTTCTCGAGCAGGAGAACCTCACCGTCGGCCAGTTCCGCTGCTTTGGACCTCGCCTCCTCACCGACTGTGTCGGCGGCGAATGCGACATCGCGGCCGATCGCCTTCGCGAGTTCGGGAGCCAGCGGATGAAGCGAGAACTGCGGGTCGGGTTCGCCCTTGGGCCGTCCCAGGTGGGACATGACGATCACCCGCGCCCCCGCCTCGGCGAGGGCCTTGATCGTGCCGGCCGAGGCCAGGATGCGACCACGGTCGGTGATCGTGCCCTCGTCCATCGGCACGTTTAAGTCACTGCGAACGAGGACCGTGCGGTGGGAGAAGATCTGCGGGTCGTCGTAGGTCCTCATTTGTTCCTTTCACCGAGGATGTAGCTGACCATGTCTTTGAGGCGGTTGGTGTAGCCCCATTCGTTGTCGTACCAGGCCACGACCTTGATCTGGTTCCCGAGCGTCATCGTGAGCTGGGAATCGACGATCGCCGAGGCGGTGGTGCCGACGATGTCGGTCGACACCAGAGGTGCCGTGCTGTATTCGAGGTAGGGCGAGGACTCAGCGGCCTTGGCCAAGATCTCATTGACCTCTTCGGTCGTGGCGTTCTGCTTCGGAGTGAAGGTGAAGTCGATGATCGATCCGGCAGGGACGGGAACGCGAACCGCGAGCCCGTCGAGCTTGCCGGCCAGGTGCGGCATCACCTTGCCGACGGTGCGTGCGGCACCGGTCGTCGTCGGGACGATGTTGACGGCCGCGGCACGAGCACGGCGCAGGTCGCGGTGGGGTCCGTCGACGAGCATCTGGTCACCGGTGTAGGCGTGGACCGTGTTGAGCAGGCCGGATTCGACCCCAAGGGCGTCGTCGACGGCTTTGACGATGGTCGCCATGCAGTTCGTCGTGCACGATGCGTTGGAGACGACAGTGTGCTGGGCAGGGTCGAAGTCTGCTTCGTTGACGCCCATGACGAATGTTCCGTCGACTTCCTTACCCGGTGCCGAGAGCACAACGGTCTTCACGGTCCCGCCGAGGTGGACCTCGGCTTGGTCGCGTCGGGTGAATCGTCCGGTGGATTCGACGACGAGTTCGACCTCGTGTGCCGACCAGTCGATTTCGGCCGGGTCGGCCTGGCTGAGCACGGAGATGGTGGTCCCATCGACGGTCAGTGCGTCGTCGCTGGCTTCGACGCTGTGGCCGAAGCGCGGCCACACGGAGTCATAGGCCAGCAGGTGGGCCAGCGTCTGGGTGTCGGTGAGGTCATTGATGGCGACGACTTGGAAGTCGGAGCCGGGTTCGAGGGACAGACGGTACAGGGCACGACCGATACGGCCGAAGCCGTTGATGGCGATTCGTCTCATGACTCGATCTTAACGATCTTCGAGCATTTCCGGGGTGAGACTGGCCTCTGTGCCGGGAATTCCCAGATCTTCGGCATGTTTGTCGGCGGTGGACAGGAGGCGGCGAATACGTCCGGCGACGGCATCTTTGGTCATCGGCGGGTCGGCCAGTTGGCCCAGTTCCTCCAATGACGCCTGTTTGTGGGTGACGCGCAGCTGGCCCGCATAGCGCAGGTGTTCGGGAACCTCGTCGCCGAGGATCTCCAGGGCCCGTTCGACTCTGGCCCCGGCAGCGACTGCTGCGCGGGCCGAACGTCGCAGGTTCGCGTCGTCGAAGTTGGCCAACCGGTTCGCTGTGGCGCGGACCTCGCGCCGCATCCGACGTTCCTCCCACACGAGCACTGCGCTATGGGAACCCATGCGGGTCAGCAGCGCCGCGATGTCGTCACCATCGCGGATGACGACCCGGTCGACTCCGCGCACTTCGCGGGCTTTCGCGCTCAGTCCCAGACGCCGGGCGGCGCCGACGAGAGCAAGGGCCGCCTCTGGGCCGGGGCAGGTGACTTCCAGTGCGGAGGAACGTCCCGGTTCGGTCAATGATCCGTGGGCCAGGAATGCGCCACGCCAGGCGGCTTCGGCATCGGCGACGGATCCGTTGACGATCGCTGAGGGCAGGCCGCGTACGGGGCGTCCGCGGTTGTCCACAAGACCGGTCTGGCGGGCCAGGGCACCGCCGTCACGGGTCACGCGCAGGAGATAGCGATTGGAACGACGGATTCCGGCGGCGTTGATGACCACGATATCGGCGTATTGGCCGTAGAGGTCCTTGATCTCGCTGCGGAGACGCTTGGCCGCCTGTGCGGTGTCGAGTTCGGCTTCAAGGACGATCGACCCGTTGACGAGGTGAAGTGCGGAGGAGAAGCGGAAGATCGCGGACACTTCGGCTTTGCGAGCAGAAGTGCGGGTGATCTTCACCCGTGCCAACTCATCCTTGACCTGAGCGGTCAGTGCCATTGTTCGTCCTCCTGCAACAGAATTGGTTACCACTGCTCGTCCACGCCGATCCCGGCGTCCACCAACATGTCACGGTAACACGCGGCGAGCTTGAGACTGTCATGTTGTCCTGCCCGTCGTGAGTGCAGTGGACGGGCCCAGAGTTTGGCGTTGAACATCTCCCTCGCGCACCGCTCGAGGTCAGGTTCTGCCAGTGTTGCCGCCTCGTCGACGAGAACGTAATTCAGCTCAAGAGAGGGGGCATGTCTGTGCAGCGACATGAGGTGCTCGCTGAGACTGAGATCTCTTGTTTCTCCGTCGCTGGAACCGAGATTCAGCGTGAGGGACTTCACTGCCGAGGACCGCTCGATGGCAGCGGCGAGAGAGGGAACGAGGAGATGCGGCATCACCGAGGTGTACCAGGATCCAGGGCCGAGGTTGAGCACATCTGCCTCGGCGACGGCTTCGATCGTCTCATGTCGCGCCGGTGGGTAAGGTGGATCGAGACGCACGGTCTCAACATGGCCGAGAGTGGAGGCTAGCACGGACTGTCCGCGCACGACCTGGAAGGATCCCGGGAACTTCACATCGGCCTCGATCGTCAGAGGCACCGAGGACATCGGCAGGACCCGACCGTGGGCGCGCAGAAGCTTGGCCATCCAGTCGAGTCCGGCGACATGGTCGCCGTGGATCTGCCACAGGGCCGAGATGAGCAGGTTGCCCACGGAATGTCCGCTGAGCTCACCGTCGGAGTCGAAGCGGTGCTGGATCACATCCCGCCAGGTCTTGCCCCAGTTGCCGTCGTCGCAGAGGGCAGCCAGTGCCATCCGCAGGTCTCCAGGGGGCAGGCCACCGAGTTCGTCGCGGAGCCTGCCGGAGGAGCCTCCGTCGTCGGCCACCGTGACGACGGCGGTCAGCGACTCGGTGAGCAGACGGAATGCGCGCAGCGCGGCGTAGAGGCCGTGTCCCCCGCCGAAGGAGACGATCTTCGGCCCTTTGTCCTTGACAGCGGGGATGATCTGAGGGAGATCCTCGGTCTCCATCTCATTCTCTCCCCAGATCGCGGTGGCGCACTGTGACCGGAATGCCGGTCTGTGCGGCGAGGCTCTTGGCAACGCGTTCGCTGATCGCCACCGAACGGTGTTTGCCGCCGGTGCAGCCGATGCCGATCATCGCATAGCCACGGCCTTCATGGAGGTAGCCCTGCGAAACCGTGTCCAAGGTCGCGGTGTAGCGTTCGATGAATTCTTCGGCGCCGTTCTGTCCCAGCACGAAATCCGCAACATCGGAGTCCAACCCGTTGTTGCCGCGCAGGTGCGGGATCCAATAGGGGTTGGGCAGGAAGCGGACATCGGCGATGTGGTCAGCATCCTTCGGCAGCCCGTATTTGAAACCGAAGCTCATCACAGTCAGACGCAGCAGCGGGGTGTCGATGGTGCTGAATCGTTTGCGAACCTGAGCCGAGAGCTGGTGAACGTTGAGTTCCGAGGTGTCGATGATGATGTCGGCACGGTGTTTGAGGGATTCGAGTGCCGAGCGTTCAGCTTCGATGCCTTCCAGCAGCGTTCCCTCACCCTGGAGTGGGTGCGGCCTGCGCGTGGATTCGAAACGGCGGACGAGAACCTCGTCGGCGGCATCGAGGTAGAGGATGCGCAGCGAGAGACCCTGATCGATGAAGTCGCTGATCGTCTCTTCGAGTTCCGTGTACTTCGCGCGGCCCTTCGAATCGGTGACGATGGCGATCTTCGGCACTGCCCCGTCAGCACGGGCGACGAGCTCGACGAGGGTGCGCATCATCTGCGGGGGCAGATTGTCGACGACGTACCAGTCCATGTCCTCAAGCACGTTGGCCACGGTGGTCCGTCCTGCTCCGGACATTCCGGTCACGAGGACAACCTCGATGGGATGGTCGGCACCGTTCGAATCGGCCTGCGTACTCACACGTCCTCCTGGGGCTGCGCGGTTGAAGACAGCTGTCGAGGACTACTCTAGATCAGTTGTCCGCCAGGTGGCTCAGCACCGGCCAAACTGTCACTCAGCCAGGGCCGCGGCGACCTTCTCCGCAAGGGCTTGGCCGATGCCCTTGACCTCGCACAGCTCTTCGATGCTGGCTTCGCGCATCTTCTTCACCGAACCGAAGTGACGCAGCAGCGCGGTCCGTTTGGATTCGCCCAGTCCGGAGATGTCGTCGAGGACGGAACTCGTCATCGCCTTCGCTCGTTTCGAGCGGTGGTAGCTGATGGCGAACCGGTGCGCCTCGTCACGCAGACGCTGCATGAGGAACAGGCCTTCGGAGTTTCGGGGCAGGATGACGGGGAACGGATCGTCGGGGATCCAGACCTCTTCCAGACGCTTGGCCAGCCCCACCACTGAGATGTCGACGATGCCCAGGTCGTGGAGTGCTCGAGTCGCCGCCGCCACCTGTGGACCGGCGCCGTCGACGACGAGGAGACTGGGGCGGTACCCGAATCTCTCGTCGGGTTCATCGGAGCTCATCTGCTCGAGGTAGCGACTGAACCGACGTGAGACGACGTCGTACATGGAGGCCGTGTCATCGGTGGCAGCCTCCCCGTGGATGGCGAAGTGACGGTAGTCGCGCTTCTTCACCAACCCGTCTTCGAACACGACGAGGGAGGCAACGACATTAGATCCCTGGGTGTGGGAGATGTCGATGCATTCGATGCGCAGAGGAGCCTCGGGCAGCGACAGGTATTCCTGGATCTCTTTGAGCGCCGTGCTCCGAGTGGTCAGGTCAGAAGAGCGTTTGAGCTTGTGCTGCAGCAGGGCCTCTTTCGCGTTCTTCGCGACGGTCTCAAGCACGGCCTTCTTCTCTCCGCGCTCCGGGACTCGGACGGTGACTCTGGAGCCGCGCTGTTCGCTCAGCCAGCTCTCCAGCGAATCGATATCGGCGGGGACGGTGTCGACGAGGATCTCGCGAGGAATCGCGTCCGCGTCGAGACCCGTGTACGCCTGGCGGAGGTAGTCGGTGGTGAGTTCGGCGGGGCTGTGATCGTCGGAGCGTTCGATGATCCAGCCGCGTTGACCGCGGATGCGGCCCTGCCGGACGTGGAAGACCTGCACCGAGGCTTCGAGCTCCTCTGTCACGAGCGCGAACACATCGCAGTCGGCATTGACCGAGAGGACCACAGCCGATTTGTCGAGCACTTTCTGCAATGCGGTGATCTCGTCTCGCAGGCGTGCCGCCCGTTCGTAGTCGAGTTCCTCTGCCGCCGAGGCCATCTCCTTCTGCCGGTAGCTGATGAAACGGCCGGTGTTGCCGGACATGAAGTCGGAGATGCTGCGGGCCAGGTCCTTATGACCCTCCACACTGATCTGCCCCACGCAGGGAGCCGCACATTTGTCGATGTAGCCCAACAGGCAGGGTCGACCGCTGCGTTCGGCTCGCCTGTACACCCCGGCGGTGCAGGTGCGCATCGGAAAGGCACGCAGCAGCAGGTCAAGGGTGTCTTTGATCGCCCACACCTGGGCGAAGGGGCCGAAGTACTTGACGCCTTTGCGCCGCTTTCCGCGAGTGATGAAGGCCCGGGGAACCTCGTCATTCATCGTGATCGCCAAGTACGGATAGGACTTGTCGTCGCGGAACATGACGTTGAACCGCGGGTTGAATTCGTTGATCCACGTCCACTCGAGCTGCAGAGCCTCGACCTCGGTGTCGACGACGGTCCATTCCACAGAGGCTGCGGTGTGGACCATCGTCGAGGTGCGCGGGTGCAGTTGGGCAGGGTTCGAGAAGTACGAGTTCAACCGGTTCCGGAGGTTCTTCGCCTTCCCGACATAGATCACCCGCCGATCGGGGTCGCGGAACTTGTAGACCCCCGCCGAGGTCGGAATGCTGCCCGTGGCCGGACGGTAGGACGCTGGGTCAGCCATCGAGCATCGCTTTGAGGAACCGTCCCGTGTGGCTCTTCTTGTTGCCGGCCACCTCTTCCGGTGTGCCCTGGGCGATGATCTTTCCACCGCCTCGTCCACCTTCGGGACCCAGGTCGATGACGTGGTCGGCATTGCCGATGACATCGAGGTTGTGTTCGATGACGATGACGGTGTTGCCCTTATCGACAAGGCCCTGCAGCACGTGCAGGAGCTTCGAGATGTCTTCGAAGTGCAGACCCGTGGTCGGTTCGTCGAGAACGTAGGCGGTGCGTCCGCGGGAGCGCTTCTGGAGTTCGGCCGCCAGCTTCACACGCTGCGCTTCGCCACCGGAGAGCGTGGTCGCAGGCTGTCCCAGACGAACATAGCCAAGGCCGACCTCGACCAGCGTGTTGAGGTGACGGGAGATCGCGGGGATCGCGGCGAAGAATTCAGCACCCTGCTCGATGGGCATCTCCAGCACCTCGGCGATGGATTTGCCTTTGAAGGTGACTTCAAGCGTTTCCCGGTTGTAGCGGGCTCCCCCGCAGACCTCGCAGGTGACGTAGACGTCGGGCAGGAAGTTCATCTCGATCTTGATCGTCCCGTCGCCGCTGCAGTTCTCGCAACGCCCGCCCTTGACGTTGAAGGAGAACCGGCCCGGCTGATAACCGCGGATCTTGGCCGATTCGGTCTCGGCGAATAGGCGCCGGATGCGGTCGAAGACGCCCGTGTAGGTCGCCGGGTTCGACCGTGGGGTCCGACCGATCGGCGACTGGTCGACGTGGACGACCTTGTCGAGGTTGTCCAGTCCTGTGACCCGCTTGTGCCGACCCGGCACCCGTGAGGCACCGTTGAGGACGTTGGCCATCTGGGTATAGAGGATCTCGTTGACCAACGTCGACTTTCCGGAGCCGGAAACACCCGTGACGGCGGTGAGCACCCCGAGGGGGAACGAGACGGAGACATCGCGAAGGTTGTTCTCGACGGCCTTCTCGACCGTGACGACACGATCCTTGTCCACCGGCCGGCGGGTCGTGGGAACCTGGATCGACCTGCGCCCGGCGAGGTAGTCGCCGGTGATGGACCGGTCTGCGTCCTTGAGCCCGGGAACAGGGCCCGAGTAGATGACCTCTCCCCCGTGCTCGCCCGCCCCAGGACCGATGTCGACGATCCAGTCCGCCGAGGCGATGGTGTCCTCATCATGTTCGACGACGATGAGGGTGTTGCCGAGTTCCTTGAGCTTGTTCAGAGTCTCGATGAGACGCCTGTTGTCGCGCTGGTGGAGACCGATCGAAGGTTCGTCGAGGACGTAGAGGACCCCGACGAGGCCAGAACCGATCTGCGTGGCCAAACGGATGCGCTGGGCCTCACCGCCGGACAGGGAGCCGGCGGGGCGATCGAGGCTGAGATAGTCGAGTCCGACGTCGAGGAGGAATCCGAGTCGGGCGTTGATCTCCTTCATCACCTGAGCTGCGACTGCCGCGTCTCGGGAGTCCAGCTCCAGCTGTGAGAGGAACTCCGCTGATTCGTCGAGAGCGAGCTCCGAGACCTCGGCGATCGACTTTCCGCCGACCTTGACTGCCAGGATCTCCGGTTTGAGGCGGGCTCCGTTGCAGCTGGCACAGGGGATCTCACGCATATAGGACTCGTAGCGTTCCCGCGACCAGTCGGATTCGGTTTCCTCGTGTTTGCGCTGGATGTACTGGTAAACGCCTTCGAATCCGGTCGAGTATGTACGTTCACGGCCGAAGCGGTTCTTGTATTTGACGTGGACCTTGTAGTCCTTGCCGGTGAGGATCGCTGACTTGTCCGCCTTCGACAGGTCCTTCCACGCGGTCTTCATATCGAAGCCGAGTTCGTCTCCGAGGCCTTTGAGGAGTCGGTTGAAGTACTTCGTGACCTGTTTGCCGCCGGCCCACGGGGCGATCGCTCCCTGGCCGAGGCTGAGGTCCTCATCGGGGACGACGAGGGTCTCATCGACCTGCAGTCGAGTGCCGATGCCGTCACAGGTGGGGCAGGCGCCGAAGGGTGAGTTGAATGAAAAGGTCCGCGGCTCGATCTCGTCGATCGCCAAAGCGTGCTCGTTCGGGCACGACATGTGCTCAGAGAACGTCCGAGTGATGCCTTCGTCGACCATGTCGACATCCATGCGACCGTCGGCAAGGCCGAGTGCCGTCTCAACAGAGTCGGTCAGGCGAGGGCGCAGTCCCGACTTCGCCACCAGACGGTCGACGACGACGGAGATCGTGTGCTTGTACTGCTTCTCCAGCGTGGGCGGTTCGCTGAGGCTGATCTGCTCACCATCGACGATGGCGCGGGCGAATCCCTTGGCCTGCAGCTCGGTGAAGAGGTCGACGAACTCGCCCTTCCGGGACCTGACGATGGGAGCCAGAACGAGGAACTTCGTCCTCTCTTCGAGTTCGAGCAGCTGATCAACGATCTGCTGCGGGGTCTGCTTGGTGATGATCTCACCGCACACGGGGCAATGCGGCACACCGATCCGAGCCCACAGGAGGCGCAGGAAGTCATAAACCTCGGTGATGGTGCCGACGGTGGACCGGGGGTTGCGGGACGTCGACTTCTGATCGATCGACACCGCCGGTGACAGGCCCTCGATGAAATCGACGTCGGGCTTGTCCATCTGTCCTAAGAACATGCGGGCATAGGAAGACAGGGACTCGACGTAACGGCGCTGCCCCTCGGCGAAGATCGTGTCGAAGGCCAAGGAGGACTTCCCTGATCCCGAAAGACCTGTGAAGACGACCATGGAGTCGCGGGGCAGCGCGATCTCCACGTTCTTGAGGTTGTGGGCGCGTGCGCCCTTGACCCACAGAGTGTCGAGATGCGACACACCTGCAGACTGCTCACCGCTGTTAGTTTTCATCACCTGTCCACTGTATTACTCGGCACTGACATTGCTTGAATGGGGACGGGCGCTGATCTCTCCGACCGCAAGGATTCGGAGCACGATGTCTCCGGCTTCATCACTCGCGGGCACATCCACCTCGGCGTCGATGGCCCAGTCCCTGTTGTCATCGGGATCGGCCAAGGTCTGTCGGACGGTCCACGTCTGTGAACCAGCTTCGATCGAGATATATTCCTTGCCCCGGGCCTTGCCATCGGTGAGGAGGTCGCCATATTCCTCGTAGAAGTCTTCGATCGCGTCTTCCCAGGCTGTGGCGTCGAAGCCGTCCTCGGCATCGAGGCGGCCCAGCTCTGCATAGTCGGCTCGCTCGGCCAGCAGCACGCGGTGGAACAGTGCATTGCGGACCTCGGCGGTGAAGACTCTCACATTGTCGGAGAACTTGCGATCAAGGTCCGGCAGCTCTTCGTCGGCGAAATCCGTCGGCGACAGACCCTGCAGGGTCCGCCATTCATCGAGCAGGGACGAGTCGGTTCGTGCAATCGTCTCCCCCAGCCATTCGATGATTGTCGAGAGCTCCTCGGTCCTGTCATCGGCGGGTACATTGTGAGTCAGTGCGCGGAAGACATCGGTGAGGTAGCGCAGGAGGCTGCCTTCGACGCGGGTGAGACTGTAGTAGCCGACGAACTGGGTGAAGCCCATCGCCTGCTCAAGCATGTCACGCACGATCGACTTCGGTTCGAAATTTCCGGCGCGCAGCCACGGGTGGGCCTCGATGAAGTGTTCGAACGCGGGCTCGAGGATCTCAGCCAGAGGCTTCGGCCCTTCGATCTCGTCGAGGATCGCCATGCGTTCCGGGTATTCGAGTCCGTCGGCCTTGAGCTCGGCCAAGGTGTCCTTCTTGATCCGGTCGAGTTGGCCTTTGAGGACTGGGAACGGCACCGGGGTGGTCGATTCGACGAGCGAGACCACGTCGAGGGCGTAGGTCTCCGTTTCCGGATCGAGCATCTCGAGCGCGGCGAGGACGAAGGGTGCCAGGGGCTGATTGAGCGCGAACTGCGGTCCCAGATCCGTGGTCGGGAGCAGTTCGCCGTCCCTGACTTCGATGAGTCCGGCATCGATGAGAGAGCGCCCGATCCTCAGGGCTGTGAGTTTGAGGTCGAGGTGACGTTCCCGACTTTCGTGGGTCTTGTCGATGAAGCGGCTGATCGTGGACACGTCCGAGCCCGGGCGGGCGACGAGGTTGAGGATCGTCGAATGGTCGATCTTCATGCGTGAGCGCAGGGATTCCGCCTGGGACTCGATGAGCTTCGTGAAGGTCTCCTCCGACCACCCGACGAACCCGGCCGGTGCTGACTTCTTCTTGATCTTCTTCTTTTTCTTGTCAGTGTTGACCGCTTTGGCTTCTGCCCGCATGTTCTCGATGACATGTTCCGGTGCCTGTGCGATGACGTAGCCGCGGGTGTCGAACCCGGCGCGTCCGGCACGGCCTGCCAGCTGCTGGAATTCGCGGACGCTGAGCTTGCGCATCTTCCGGCCGTCGAACTTCGTCAGCCCCGTCAGCAGCACGGAGCGGATGGGAACGTTGATGCCGACGCCGAGCGTATCGGTGCCGGAGATGACCAACAGCAGCCCCTTGAGCGCGAGCTGTTCGACCAGTCTGCGGTATTTGGGCAGCATGCCGGCATGGTGGACGCCGACCCCGTGCAGGAGGAGTTTGCGCAGGTTCTGCCCGAAGCCCTTCGCGAAGGTGAATCCCTTGATGGCTGCCGCAATCGCGGCCTTCTGCTCCTTCGATGCGAGATCGACAGAGAGCAGGCCGGTGGCGAGGTCGATGGCCCCAGCCTGAGAGTAGGACACAACGTAGACGGGGGCCTTGTCGTTGCGCACGAGTGAGCGCAGGGTGTCGGAGAGGGTCTCTGTGGAGTATTCGTACTCAAGAGGGACCGGTCGAGTCGCCGAGGTGACGACGGAGCTGTCGCGTCCGGTGGTGTCTTCCATCGTGCGACAGATTTCACTCGTATCGCCCAATGTGGCCGACATGAGCACGAACTGCGCTTGGGGCATCTCGAGAAGGGGCACCTGCCATGCCCATCCGCGTGAGGGATCGGCGACATAATGGAACTCATCCATGATGACCATGCCTGCGTCGACCATTCCGCCTTCGCGCAGAGCCTGGTTGGCCAGGATCTCAGCCGTCGCGCAGATGACGGGGGCATCCCCGTTGACCGTGGAGTCGCCGGTGATCATCCCGACGTTTTCGGCACCGAAGGCGTCGATGAGGGAGAAGAACTTCTCACTCACCAGAGCCTTGAGCGGGGCCGTGTAGTAGGCCCGGATCCCACGGGTGAATGATTGGTAGAGAGCGAACAGAGCCACGAGGGACTTGCCCGAACCTGTGGGGGTGGCCACGATCGTGTTGTCCCCGGCCAGAATATTGAGGATGGCTTCATCCTGAGCGGGGTACGGTTCGATTCCCAGCTCCTGGCAGTAACTGCCGAAGGCCTCGTACACTGCGTCTTCATCAGCGAATTCCGCTGGGATCTCCTGCAATCGCACCACAACTATGCACAGACCTTTCCGTTTAGACTGATGTCCATCCTATTGATCGAACCTCAGGAGTTTCAGATGCCGGTTTTCGCTGTCAACTATGTCTATGGGCCAGATACTGACACCCGGATGGAGTCGCGGCCCGCCCATCGTGCGTGGCAGTCCGAACTGTACGACGCCGGCACCGTTCTGGCTTCAGGCCCACTGGACAATGATCCGGCACCCGGTGGTCTGCTGCTGATGCAGGCTGCCACCCGTGAAGACCTCGAGGCTCATCTGGCCGATGACCCCTATGCCTCCGTCGGCGTAATCGACGAGACGATCATTCGGGAGTGGACACCGGTCTTCGGCCCATTCTCCCAAGCCTGAGACTGTCGCAGCCTGACGCTGCCGCAACCTGGCCACCGGGCCTTGTTGCCCATGTGCGCGGGTGCCTTCCTGAGGGAAAGCACCCGCGCACAGTCGCATCTGCTGCGAGAAGGGACAGTCGCTCAGTCCTGCGAATCCCCTGAGTTCTCGGTATTCGTGCTGCGAATGGGGATGCCGTCCTTCTTCATCTTCGCCAAGGAAGCGAGCGTCGCCACAGCCATGGCCACGACGATGAAGCTCAATGACAGCCACGTCGGCACCTCGGGGATATTGGTGCCCCAAGACAGGAACTCCCAGTCCGACTCGTGCAGAGCGTGGATGAAGAGCTTGACGCCGATGAAGGCAAGGATCGCCGCAATTCCGTAGTGGAGGTAGACGAGCTTGTCGACGAGGCCTCCGAGGAGGAAATAGAGCTGACGCAGACCCATCAGAGCGAAGACGTTGGCCGTGAAGACCAGGAACGTATTCTGTGTGACACCGAAGATCGCCGGAATCGAGTCTAGGGCGAACATGACGTCTGTGGACCCGATCGCAATGAAGACGATGAACATGGGAGTCCAGTACTTCTTGCCTTCGATCGTCACACGCAGGCTGTTGCCGTGGTATTCGTCGACGACGTTGATCCGTTTGCGCAGGAGGCGGATGAGCCCGTTCTCGCCGTCGCCTTCGTCCTCGTCGCTGAATGCCTGCCTGTAGGCGACGATGAGGAGGAAGATGCCGAAGATGAAGAAGACCTCGACGAATGCGGTGATGATCGCGGAACCGGCCAAGATGAAGATGCCGCGGAAGATGATGGCGATGATGATGCCCACCATGAGGACTTCCTGCTGATACTTCCGCGGAACCGAGAAGCTGCCCATGATGATGATGAACACGAACAGGTTGTCGATACTCAGGGAGTATTCGAGCAGCCAACCGGTGAGGAACTCGCTGCCGTGCGTTGCGTCTCCGATGGCGAAGAGAGCGCCGGCGAAGATGATGGCGAGGCCCACATAGAAGGCGACCCAGATGCCGGCTTCCTTCATCGACGGAGTGTGGGGGCGCTTGATGACGAGAAGGAGGTCGAAGACGAGGATGGCGACGACGACAATGCCCGATGTGATCATGAACCACGGGGGAATGGCGGATTCACTCCCAGCTGCGGCTTGACCGCCTGCTGCGAGCGTGGAGGACAGGATATCCATGGATGCCTTTCAAAGGTGTCGGTGATGTACCCGTGCCGAAAGTCTCTCCCACGCTAAGTCCACTGCATCAGTGGCGGCGTGCGCTCCGCGCCCGGACCCTCTGTGGGATCGTGATGACGAGCACGGATGGACGGGATACTCCCTTTCGCCAGCCTCACCAGTATAGTCGGGTGGTTGCTCTTGCACTTGCACGCGGGTCGAATCAGGCGTGCCCGGCCTGCTTCATCTGCCGCAGCTCCTGCTTGAGGTCCGAGAGTTCGTCTCTCAGCCGGGCGGCGAGTTCGAACTGCAGCTCTGCTGCGGCCGTGTGCATCTGTGAGGTCAGGGACTCGATGAGTTCGGTCAGGTCGGCAGCAGGTGGGCGCAGCGATCCCGACTTTCCTGCGGCCTGACGCTGTTCATCGGTCAGCGTCGAGTTATATCCGCGTTTGCCCTTGCCGTAGTCGAATTCGGTGAGGAGCTCACGAGTGTCTGCGTCCTCGCGCTGCAGACGTTCGGTGATGTCCGCGATCTTCTTGACCAGCGGCATGGGGTCGATCCCGTGTTCCTTGTTGTGAGCAACCTGGATCTCGCGTCGGCGATCGGTCTCGTCGATGGCTTCCTTCATCGACCGGGTGATGGTGTCGGCGTACATGTGCACCTGACCGTTGATGTTTCGGGCTGCGCGGCCAATCGTCTGGATCAGTGAGGTGGCCGAACGCAGGAAGCCTTCCTTGTCGGCGTCGAGGATGGCCACGAGGGAGACCTCGGGCAGGTCGAGTCCCTCACGCAGAAGGTTGATGCCCACGAGTACGTCGAACTCTCCGGCACGCAGCTCTGTCAGGAGTTCGACTCGGCGCAGAGTGTCGACGTCGGAGTGGAGGTACTGAACGCGCACATCGTGTTCGAGGAGATAGTCTGTGAGGTCCTCGGCCATCTTCTTCGTCAGTGTGGTCACCAGGACTCTCTCCTGGGCGTCGACGCGGGTTCTGATCTCGTCGAGCAGATCGTCGATCTGTCCCTTCGTCGGTTTGACGACGATCTCCGGATCGACCAGGCCGGTGGGTCGGATGATCTGCTGGACATAGCCGTTCGCGTTGCCCAGTTCGAAGTTACCCGGGGTCGCGGACAGGTACACGGCCTGCCCGATGCGTTCACGGAACTCGTCGAATTTCAGCGGACGGTTGTCCATCGCGCTGGGCAGGCGGAAACCATGCTCGACCAATGTGCGTTTGCGCGACATGTCGCCCTCGTACATGCCGCCGATCTGGGGCACCGTCACATGGGACTCATCGACGACGAGCAAGAAGTCTTCGGGGAAGTAGTCGAGCAGGCAGTTCGGTGCCGATCCGGCGGGGCGTCCGTCGATGTGGCGGGAGTAGTTCTCGATGCCGGAGGTGAAGCCCATGGACTCCATCATCTCGAGGTCGTAGGTGGTGCGCATCTTCAGACGTTGTGCCTCGAGGAGTTTGTTCTGGGATTCGAATTCGCTCAGCCGCTTCTGCAGCTCATCCTCGATCTCGCTGACAGCCCGACCCATCCGATTCTCACTGGCGACATAGTGTGAGGCGGGGAAGACGTGGATGGTCTCTTCCTCACGCACGATCTCACCGGTCAGCGGGTGCAGCGTCTGCAGGGATTCGATCTCATCGCCGAAGAACTCGATGCGCAGGGCCAGTTCTTCATACTGCGGGATGATCTCGACCGTGTCGCCTCTGACCCGAAAGGTGCCGCGAGTGAACGCCATGTCGTTGCGGGCGTACTGCATCGACACGAAGCGTTTGAGCAGTTCGTCACGGTCACACTGTTCGCCTCTCTGCAGCGTCACCATCCGGTCGACGTACTCTTCCGGCGTGCCCAGACCATAGATGCAGGACACTGTCGAGACCACGACGACGTCACGGCGAGTCAGCAGGGAGTTCGTCGCGGAGTGACGCAGCCGCTCCACCTCGTCGTTGACCGAGGAGTCCTTCTCGATGAAGGTGTCGGTCTGCGGAACGTAGGCCTCTGGCTGATAGTAGTCGTAATAGGAGACGAAGTACTCGACGGCATTGTTGGGCAGGAGCTGTCGGAACTCGTTGGCCAGCTGCGCGGCCAGTGTCTTGTTCGGTGCCATGATCAGGGTCGGGCGCTGCACCTGTTCGATCAGCCAGGCCGTGGTCGCGGACTTGCCTGTACCGGTGGCACCCAGCAGGACGATGTCCCGCTCCCCCTGATCGAGGCGTTCGGAGATCTCGGCGATCGCCGTGGGCTGATCACCGGATGGGGAGTATTCGGATACGACTTCGAACGGGGCGACGGTGCGCGTGACATCTGGCCGGTGACCGATGGCTGGCAGGGGACGTTCTGAGCTCATGGTCCAACACTAGCCCCCGCCCATGACACAGTGAACTGTTGGGACGAGACTCCCGTACGGAGTGTTCAGTCGAAGCTGGCTGGGACGAGCTGTCGGCGCATCGTCAGGAAGTAGGGTTCCTTCGCCTCCGCATAGCCGTGGGAGTCGTCTTCTGCGGCATGTTCGTGGGCCAGAGCCAGTTTGAGCTGCTCATACCTGCGCCGTTCGCCCTCGTCGCTGCTCAGCAGCTCAACGAACTTCCGTGCGAAGACGGCACCGACGGAGTCCGTCGTTCGGACGTGGAGGTTGACTGCCCGGCCCGGATCCGTGTTCGCATGAAATCGTTTGGCCTCCTGCTGCCCCTCGCCGAGGTTGTCGACCGCCCCCTTGCCAGGAAATCCCAGCTGCGCCAACTGCTCGGACAGATCACGTGCAATGCCGAGATCGGGGACGAGCAGCTGCAGGTCGATGACGTCCTTCGCGACGAGATCAGGCACCGCTGTTGATCCGATGTGGTCGATGGGAAAATGATCGCCGAGACCGTGGTGAAGTTTGGCGATGATCCGCTGTGCCTGCAGCGACCAGTCGTGGCCACCGGGCTCGACGAGTTCGGCCGGTCCGCGCTGGGCACGTTGCCGCTGGGCCAGATTGGCCGCAAACGGGAGGATCCGGTCTTCGACGAGTCGGGCGACGGTGGCCCGGGTCTGACTGACCTCTCCCGCGTTGTCGATGATGACGTCGCAGACCGCGTAGCGCTGCTCGTCTGTGGCTTGGCGGGCGATGCGTGACTCGGCATCGGCGCGGTCCATGCCTCGGGCGCTCATCAACCGCTGCAGTCGGAGTTCGGACGGCACATCGACGAGGAGGTTGAGGTGGTAGGACGGGGTCATCCCATTCTCGACGAGGAGGGGAACATCATGGACGACCACATCGGCGTCGGAATGTTCGGCGAAGTGAGCGATCGTGCGATCACGGATGGCTGGATGCATGAGGGCGTTGAGCGCCGCCGTCGACTCTTCGTCGCCGAAGGCCGCGGCCGCCAGCTGAGGCCGGTCGAGTCCCCCATCGTCGGCGATGACATCCTCACCGAACCTCTGGGCCAGCTGAGCCAGCAGCGGCTCCCCCGGTGCGACGACCTCGCGCGCGATCTTGTCGGCGTCGATGATCGCCGCGCCGTGGTCGGCGAGGATCTCGGAGACGGTTGACTTCCCGGCACCGATTCCGCCGGTGAGACCTATTTTCAACATGCCTTCAGCCTAGCGATTCAGTGGGTAGACGAGAACACCCTCGTCATCGAACATCGGCTCGCCGAGGCTCGAATTGAGGAAGTCTTCGTATTCACCGGGACCGCCGGGCAGCAGTGGGGCATCGGGGGCGAGGATCACGTAGTCGACTCCAGAGGAGCGCAGCTCGTCGAGGGCGGCACCGACCTCGGCACTGTCAGGGTCGGGGAACGGTGCACCGGCGAAGACTGTGTCGTGGAGGACCTCATCGAGAGCGTCCTCCGGGGCTGCATAGGTGACGTCTGACTCCGGGGTCGAGCCGATGAAGTATCCGCCGGTCTCCCGGTAGTGGAAGCCGCTCACGGCCTGCCAGACCATGGCCTCATCGGCATGGGGTTCGGCCCAGGCCAGGGGCCGCGGCACGGTCTTGACCACGGCGCCGGCGGGGACCACCTCGGTGATGGACTCGGTGTAGAAGTCCGGAACGTAGACCTCGCGAGAGGACTGCACCCCGGGAACCACGACCACCGCAGAGATGACGAGCAGTCCCATCAGGCCCTGGGCTCGGCGCCTTCGGACATTCTCCAGGGCCCATTGCAGCCCGCAGCCGAGGATCGCGAACAGGGCGATCGTCGAATGCAGGACCAGGCGCATGGGCAGAATGTTGTTGAGAACGGGGATCGCTTCGATCAGGGCGAAGGGACCGGACCCTGATACGACCGCTCCGTTGAAGAGAACCGGTGAGCCCAGCGACAGAATGAAGACCAGGAACCCCGTCGCCGAGGCGATGGTCAGGATCCTCGCGTACCTTCGGTTGCGAATCAGGCAGATGACGATGATGACGGCAGCGATGAGCGCGGGAATGCCGACATAGGCTCCGAGCTCGGCGGCATCGATGTCCATGACGCGCGGGATCGGCGATGACCCGGACCCGAGCAGCGTCGGGCCTGCGGGGATGATGGGGTCGAGCAGGTCGGTGTTCCACACTCCATGGGGCCTGATGGCGCCTGTGGGGGCATTCGGTCCGCGCATGGTCAGCAGCAGGGGAATCGCGAGCAGCAGTGCGAGGGCAGAGCCGATTACACCACCAAGCCCTAACCGCAGCCAGCCCGCCAGGGTCCAGACTCTTCGGCCGAAGACGGCAATGGAGATGAGCAGACACAGGGCCGCGATGAAGGTTCCGGCCAGCACCTCGGTGGAGACGTAGAACTGGAAGCCGAGGACGATGCCGAGCCCGAGGCTCAGCATCCAGAACTCACGGGTGGCGAATCCGGTCCGTGGAGCCCGTATGACCAGGTTGATGATGATCAGCGCCACCAGTGGCGGGGCGACGGCGAAGGCGAGGTTGGGATGGCCGGAGGACTGTGCGATGACGTAGCTGGAGAAACCCACTCCACCGGCCGCGACGAAGGCGGGGACGCGGGAGAGGAACCGTGAGAACAGCGCCGCGGTCGCCAGACTCACGAGGACTGGGATGGCGATGATGAGCAGGTTGTAGCTGACGATGGGGCCCGCCGCCCAGGTGATGGGCGCGAGGATCAGCCCCAGTCCGGCAAGGGATGTGTTCCAGGCGCCGTTGACTCCCCCGTGGAGAGTGTTCATCGCCTCCGTGTAGAGGTAGCCATCCGCGGCTCCTCCCTGAGCTGCGTCAGTCCCCAGGCCCAGCTGGGAGCCGAGCAGATCGGCCGCATGTCCGAGCCACCAGATGAAGAGCGATGAGTCGTCATTGCTTGCCACGACCTGTCCGCCGGGATCGGCAGCAACCTGCCCGAACACGCAGATGCTGACAACGGTCAGCAGAAGCGAATACCACAGCCAAGGTCGAGCCCGCTGTCGCAGAGTGGGAGCAAACACAAAGGGCTCCCGATCAATCGACCGGGAGCCCTTGTGAGTGCTGTTATCAGCTGCCTGCAAGCTTCTCACGCAGAGCTGCGAGAGCTTCGTCGCTGGCCAGTGTTCCTTCGTCGCCTGCCTCTTCCGAGGAGAACGATCCGGTAGCTGGAGCGGCTTCGGCAGGAGCGCTGCCTGTTTCTTCGGAGCCGGCTTCGGCATCCGCAGCGATCGCCTTGGCGACCTGCTTCTTGTGCTCTTCCCAGCGTTCCTGAGCGGCGGCGTACTGCTGCTCCCAGACCTCGCGCTGTGAGTCGAAGCCTTCCATCCACTCGTTGGTCTCGGGATCGAAGCCTTCTGGGTACTTGTAGTTGCCGTCTTCGTCGTATTCCTGCGGCATGCCGTAGAGGGCAGGGTCGAGGAATTCGTCGGCCTCGGGGTCGACGCCTTCGTTCGCCTGCTTCAGCGACAGCGAGATGCGGCGACGTTCGAGGTCGATGTCGATGACCTTGACGTAGATGGTCTCGTCAACGGAGACGACCTGTTCTGGCAGGTCCACGTGGCGAACAGCGAGTTCGGAGATGTGGACGAGGCCTTCGATGCCGTCTTCGACACGCACGAACGCACCGAAGGGAACCAGCTTGGTGACCTTGCCGGGAACGATCTGGCCGATGACGTGGGTGCGAGCGAAGTGCTGCCATGGGTCTTCCTGAGTCGCCTTGAGCGACAGGGAGACACGTTCGCGATCCATGTCGACGTCGAGCACCTCAACGGTGACCTCGTCACCAACGGTGACGACCTCGCCTGGGTGATCGATGTGCTTCCAGGACAGTTCAGACACGTGTACGAGTCCGTCGACACCACCGAGGTCGACGAATGCACCGAAGTTGACGATCGAGGAAACGACGCCGGGACGGACCTGGCCCTTCTGCAGGGTCTGCAGGAAGTCGTGGCGGACAGCGGACTGGGTCTGCTCGAGCCATGCACGACGGGACAGAACGACGTTGTTGCGGTTCTTGTCCAGTTCGATGATCTTGGCTTCGACCTGCTGGCCGATGTAAGGAGCGAGGTCGCGGACGCGACGCATCTCGACGAGGGAAGCGGGCAGGAAGCCGCGCAGTCCGATGTCGACGATCAGGCCGCCCTTGACAACCTCGATGACAGTACCGGTGACAACACCGTCGTCTTCCTTGATCTTTTCGATGTCGCCCCAGGCACGCTCGTACTGAGCGCGCTTCTTGGACAACATGAGTCGGCCTTCTTTGTCTTCCTTCTGAAGAACGAGGGCTTCGATTTCGTCCCCGACCTCGACGACTTCGCCGGGATCGACATCATGCTTGATGGAGAGTTCTCGCGAAAGGACGACGCCTTCCGTCTTGTATCCGATGTCGACGAGCACTTCGTCGCGATCGACCTTGACGACGGTGCCCTCAACGATGTCGCCATCGTTGAAGTACTTGATCGTCTCGTCGACTGCGGCGAGAAAGTCCTCAGCGGTTCCGATGTCGTTGACAGCGACCTGCTTCGGCTGCACCGATTCCGGCGTGGTGGTGGTCATATAGGTTGGGACTCCGATGGAATTATGGTCCAGATCCGATACTCTGAGGCAATGCTGTGAAACAGCCCGAGAACTGGATCCGGTCTCGATTACGATTTTGGACATGTATGCATACGCGCATACGGTTGTCAATACTAGCATCATCCATGGCGTGAATGCACGCCGAAGTCGGAAAAGAAACATGGCGATCGCCACGGAGGAATGATGAGCGACGGAAGTTATCAAGCCGAGGTCATCAGCGGTGGCTACCTGCCCATCGATGAAGAGGCCTCAGTACGCGCCAACAGAGGGTATTGGGACAATTCCGCCGAGGAGTACCTGGCCGAACACGGCAGCTTCCTGGGCGCCTCGGAGTTCATGTGGTGTCCCGAGGGAATTCACGAATCCGATGTGAATCTGCTCGGCGATGTGCGCCGACGCCAGATCCTCGAGGTCGGCTGCGGCGCCGGTCAGTGCTCGCGCTGGCTGGCCGAAGAAGGTGCCATCGCCACGGGTGTCGACGTCTCCGCCGGCATGCTCGAGCAGGCTTCTCGCCTGCAGCGTGAGCATCCCCTCAGCGAGGACGCCACTCCCCCGACCTTCCTGCACGCCGATGCCCGCGAACTTCCGTTCGCCTCGAACAGCTTCGACGTGGCCTTCTCCTCCTACGGCGCCCTCCCCTTCGTCAAGGACGCCGAGGTGGTTCTGTCCGAGGTCGCACGCGTGGTCCGTCCCGGCGGACGGTGGGCGTTCTCAACGACCCACCCGATGCGGTGGATGTTCCCCGATGTGCCCGGCGAAGCGGGCCTGACGGTCGAATACTCCTACTTCGACCGCACCCCCTATGTCGAGATCTCCTCCGATGGGCAGCCCGTCTACGCCGAGCACCACCGCACGATGGGTGATTGGGTCAACCTGCTGGTCACGGCCGGCTTCACGATCGATTCGGTGACCGAGCCGGAATGGCCGGAATCCAACCAGACTGCCTGGGGCGGCTGGTCTCCGCTGCGCGGCTCCCTCATGCCCGGCACCGTCATCTTCTCCACCACGCTCAATAAGGACTGACTTCCGCCTCAGTGCGCTGCGTCGTGCCAGGAGGTTCCGGTGCCGACGTTGACGTCGAGCGGCACGTCGAGTTCGAAGGCCGAGCCCATCTCCTCGGTGACGATCTGCGTGACAGAGTCGATCTCCTCGGGGTGGACGTCGACGATGATCTCGTCATGGACCTGCAGCAGGACCGTTGATCTGTGATCACTGAGACGGTCGCTGACCTTGAGCATGGCGATCTTCATGATGTCCGCGGCAGATCCCTGGATCGGGGCGTTGAGGGCAGCGCGTTCGGCCATGTCCCGCAGCTGTCGCCGGTCACTGTGCAGTGCAGGCAGGTACCGTCTGCGTCCCATGATGGTCTCGGTGTACCCGTTGGCACGTGCCTGTTCGACGATCTCGTCGAGGTAGTCCTTGACTGCGCCGAAGCGTTCGAAGTACTGCTCCATGAGGTTCTTCGCCTCGTCGACGCCGATTGCCAGCTGACGGGAGAGACCATAGGCGGAGAGTCCGTAGACCAGGCCGTAGGACATGGCCTTGACCTTTGACCGCATCGCCGAGTCCACCTCGTCGATGCCGACGCCGAAGACCTTCGAACCGACGTAGGAGTGCAGGTCCTCCCCGTCCTTGAATGCCTGGATCAGTGCGGCGTCGCCCGAGAGGTGGGCCATGATGCGCATTTCGATCTGCGAGTAGTCAGCCGTCAGCAGTCGAGCGTTGTCGACGTGTGGGTCGGCGATGAAGATCTCGCGGATTCGTCGCCCCGATTCGGTGCGCACCGGAATGTTCTGCAGGTTCGGGTCCAGTGAGGACAGGCGCCCGGTTGCGGCGACGGTCTGCTGGTAGGTGGTGTGGATACGGCCGTCCTCGGCCACGGTTTTGAGCAGCCCGACGACGGTCTGCTTGAGCTTCGTGGAGTCACGGTAGGCCAGCAGATGCTGCAGGAACGGGTGCTCGGTCTTGATGAACAGCTCCGCCAGCGCCTCGGCGTCGGTGGTGTACCCGGTCTTCGTGCGTTTGGTCTTGGGCATGTCGAGTTCGTCGAAGAGCACGGTCTGCAGCTGCTTCGGTGATCCGAGGTTGACCTCATGACCGATTGCTTCATAGGCGAGTTCTGCGCTTGCGTTGGCCTGTTTTGTGAATTCGTCGATGAGTCCGGACAGTCCTGCCTCATCGACGGCGATGCCGGCAAGTTCCATCCTGGCCAGCACAGGGACCAAGGGCAGTTCGATATCGCGATAGACCTGGCTCATATTGGCTTCGTCGATCTTCGTCGCCAGGATGTCATGGACCTCGAGCAGCGCGGCTGCCCTGTGTCCGTGGGTCTGAGCGGTGTGGTCGGAGTCGAGGTCGAGGGCCAACTGCCCGCTGTCACCTTCGGCATCGCTGAGTTCGATCCCGGCGCGTTCGAGCGCGATCTGCGGCAGTTCGTAGCTGCGCTGATCGGGCACCAGGAGGTAGGCTGCCAGCGCCGTGTCACCGGCAACGTCGTCGACTTCCAGGCCCAGTGAACGCCAGGCCTTGATCTGGGTCTTCGAACTGTGCAGGATCAGGGTCTTCGACCGCAGCGCCGAGCTCAGTTTCGAGATATCGGCTTCCCCCGCCTCGGCGAGGTCGACGACCCAGGCCTCTTCAGGGGCACCGGAGACGGCGAGGATCCGCACGTCGCCGTGTCCGAGTTCGTACCGCGCATCGGAATCGAGGGCGAGCACATCGGAGTCCGTCATCTTCTCCAGAAGTGCGGGCACGTCGAGCATCTCAACGGAGACCTCCCGGGCGGGACCGGTGGCCTCCTCCGGCACGGCCTCTTCACCGAAGATCGCGCTCAGTCGTTTGCCGAGAGCCTGGAATTCGAGTTGGTCGAACAGGTTCGAAAGTTCGCTCGGGTCGCCCTCGCCCCATTTGAGATCGGCATACGTCAGGCCCAGGTCGACATCGTCGAGGAGGCGGTTGAGTCGGAAGTTGCGTTCGACCTCGGGAATGTGGTCGCGCAGCTTCTCCCCGACCTTGCCTTTGATCGCCTCTGCGTTCTCCAGCACTCCCGGCAGATCACCGTAGGCGGCCAGCCATTTCGCTGCGGTCTTGTCACCGACTCCTGGGACACCGGGAAGGTTGTCCGCTTTCTCCCCCACGAGGGCCGCGAGCCCCCGGTAGTTTGCGGGGGTGACTGCGTATTTCTCCTCGATTGCGGCCGGGGTCATGCGATTGAGGTCGCTGACTCCGCGTTTGGGGTAGAGGATCGTCACGGAGTCGTTGGAGAGCTGGAAGGAGTCCTTGTCTCCGCTCATCACCTCGACCTGTGCACCGGCTTCGGTGCCCATGCGCGCCATGGTCGCCAGCGCGTCGTCGGCTTCGAAGCCCTCTTTGGTCACAACCGCGATTCCCATGGCCACCACGATGTCCTTGATCAGATCGATCTGCGGGTGGAACTCCGGCGGCGTCTTGGCACGTCCTGCCTTGTACTCGGGGTATTCCTCGAGGCGGAAGGTCTGTCGTCCCAGGTCGAAGGCCACGGCCACGTGGCTGGGTGACTCGTCTCTGAGGACATTGATGAGCATCGAGATGAAGCCGTAGATGGCGTTCGTCGACTGGCCGGTGCTGGTGGAGAAGTTCTCCACCGGCAGGGCGTGGAATGCCCGGTAGGCCAGAGAGTGTCCATCGATGAGCAGGAGGGATTCGTTTACTTGAGTCACATGGCATAGCCTATCGTTCAAAACTGACATGAAGGAGAACGATGTTCATTCCGGCCGCATCGCTGAGCGCTCACACCACCGAAGACCAGTGTCGGGAGATGCTCGGCCAGCTCAACAGTCCAGAAGCGGTCGGTGCCCTCGCCGCGAAGATGGGCATCGAGTTCACAGAGCTGAGCCACGAACATGCCACTGGAGCGGTGCCGGTGACGGGCAATACTCAGCCGATGGGCCTCTTCCACGGCGGCGGTCACGTCGTGCTGGCCGAGTCCTTGGCCTCGATGCACTCGTTCCTCATCTCCGGTGGCAAGAACGTGGTCGGAGTCGACCTCAACGCCACGCATCTGCGCGCAGCTCGGGACGGCACCGTGACCGGCCGCGCCGAGGTGCTCCACCAGGGCCGCACGATCGTGTCCCATGAGGTGAAGATGACCGATGCCGCTGGCCGGCTTCTCTCGATCGTGCGGATCACGAACATGATCCTCAAAACCGAGCCCAAATAGACAATGGCCAGCGACCGAGCCCAGGTGGACAGCGGTTGGTGACAGTCTGACTGGCGGTCACTGGTTGAACGAAGGAGGCCGGCGAATCCTCATTGGATTCGTCGGCCTCAGTGTGTGTTCGGGTGGGCTCTGAGCTACTTGTTGGAGCCGATCTGCTTGAGAACGGTGTCAGCAACCTCACGCATGGTCAGGCGGCGGTCCATCGAGGTCTTCTGGATCCAGCGGAAGGCCTCCGGCTCGCTGAGACCCATCGAGGTCTGGAGCAGGCTCTTGGCGCGTTCGACGACCTTACGGGTCTCGAAGCGTTCGGTCAGGTCGGAGATCTCACTCTCCAAGGAGCTGATCTCCGCGTGACGCGACAGGGCGATTTCGAGGGCCGGGATGAGATCTGCTGCGGTGAAGGGCTTGACCACGTAGGCCATTGCTCCGGCATCGCGGGCTCGTTCGACGAGCTCCTTCTGCGAGAAGGCGGTGAGCAGCACCACTGGGGCGATACGCGCCCGAGCGATCCTCTCCGCGGCAGAGATTCCGTCGAGGATGGGCATCTTGATGTCCATCACGACGAGATCAGGGCGCAGCTCCTCGGCCAGGCGGATAGCGGATTCGCCGTCTGCGGCTTCGCCGACGACGTCGTATCCGACCTCGCGCAGCATCTCGACGATATCGAGACGAATCACGGCCTCGTCTTCCGCCACTACGACGCGGCGAACCGGCACGGACTCATCTGAAGTTGGTTGTTCGCTGTTTGAAAGCACGGCACCAGTCTAAACCAGCCCCCATCGGTGCACCGACATCGGTACCCAAGTTTCTTCTGTGATGGTAGCCACCCGTGTGATAGCCACCACAGAAACCGATTGTGCAATCATATAAGAGCTGTCGTAAACTCGTCCCTGTTGCGGATTCGGTCCGCGGCGAGCCGGATTGGCGGAATCGGTAGACGCGGTGCACTCAAAATGCATTGTCGAGAGACGTGTGGGTTCGAGTCCCACATCCGGTACACATAGACCCGAGTCTCAGTGCTCGGATGCGCAGGACCCTCGAACTCAGGTTCGGGGGTTTTGTGCATCAGCGGCGGAGATCAAGGGCGAATAGGTGCATGTCAAAGCGCTGATCTCCGACGGCAACGAAACCGCCGAGGAGGCCGTAGCGTTCGAAGCCCAATGATTCGTAGAGCGCAATTGCCCGCCCGTTGTCACCGCGGAGGTCGAGGGTGATGACTTCGACCCCGATGTCGCGCGCCGAGGCGACGAGGACATTCATCAGCTCCCGGCCGATACCTGCCCTCTGGGTTCGAGGATCCACTGCGACCTTCTCGATGTCGACGTGCGGTCGATGCGTCGGGCGCTGGTACCGGGTCCAGTAGGCGATGCCGACGATCGAGCCGTCACCGTCTCGGGCAATGGCCGCTCGTGCGTCTCCGGTGGCTGTGGCAGCGGCGAGCCCGCCCATGAGCTCGGCGATCTCGGCATAGCGGGGAGGGTCGACCCAGCCCAGGGCCGCTCCGCCGGCGATGAGTCGGGCGAAGACCTCAGTGATCTGTTCGATCTCCTCGCCGGAGACACCCGCAACCGACATGAGCGCGACGCTCATCCCGCGTGAGGTCTGCCCGGATATGTTCTCCGGCCCAGCTGCCGATCCGGCCTTCTCGGATGACCCAGGCATATCGACTCCCCCAATGAGATCTGTGATCGGTGCAGTTCTCGACTGCTGTCTCGATTCAAGCACGGAATCGAGGACCTCATTCCCTTGCGAGGGCTTCTCCTTGTGAGGGATTCACGAGGACAATGCCGTCGCGGAGGCACGTTCGAAAATTCTGTCGACGATATAGGCAGCGTCGCGACCGGCGCCGCCGAGGAGACCAGAGGTCAATGAGTACTGAAATGGCATCCCCATGAAGTAGAGACCCGGAATGTCGGAGACGACTCCCCTGCGGGTGACGGGAATTCCGATGTCGTCGACTTCCAGCTGTGGCAGCCAGCTCAGATCTGGACGAAACCCCGTCGCCCAGATCACCGTGTCCACAGATGGCACCGTCTCCTCGTCGGTGGCCGGCGCTCCTCCGACCGCATGTGTGATTCGCGGGAGCCGTCTGACTCCGGCCGCAGCCACCTGGGCCATCGAGATGCGAATCAGAGGTGCACCGCGTCGACCGAAGACTGCTGCAACCCTGCGGCCCGGCATAGTGGCGGTGGTGAGCAGCCGTTGCACGATGAGCCAGTAGAGTCCCCCGGCGTAGCGAAAGAGAGCATCGGGAATATGGGGCGTGGATCGACCAGCCAACAGAACTGTGTGGTCTGCCGAAAGCTCCAGTGCGATCTCCGCACCCGAGGTGCCTGCACCGACGACGAGCACGGTGCCCTCGCCGATGCTGCCCGGCCCACGGTAGTCAGCGCTGTGCATCTGCGAAATGCTCTCGTGCAGATTTCGAGAGAACTTCGGAACCTGCGGCACCGCATTGTGACCAGCGGCGCAGACGACGCTGCGGGCGTAGAGGTCCCCGGCATCTGTGCTGACCTCGAAGCCTCCTGCGACCGCAGCTACGCGGCTCACGACCACCCCGGTCCTGACAGGAAGGTTGAATCGTGAAGCGTAGTCCTCCAGATACGCGGCTATCTCGTCTTTGCCGGCGAACCCGCTCCGTCCGGCGGGACTCGGTGAACCCGGCAACGCGCTGAAGCGGCCCGGAGTGAAGAGGCGCAGAGACTCCCACCGGTTCCGCCAGGTATCGCCGATCCGTTCATGAGCATCGAGGATGGCAAGTCGCGCCGATGTGTTCCTCAGGTGATATCCGACGGCAAGCCCTGATTGGCCGGCGCCGATGACGATGATGTCGAGCTGCTCCATGGCAACCTCCTTCGACATCATTAGAATACGCTTCCAGCGACTGGATGTATATACTAATTGGCATGTCTGATCAAACAGCCAAGGCCTCGTCCCTTCGCAGTGCCCACGCCGCTCTCACTCGCAGACACATCGTCATTGCCGCCCGAGAACTGTTCATCGCCGGCGGGTATGTCACAACGTCGATCAGTGCGATCGCAGCTCGAGCCCAGGTCTCGATGCAGACGATCTACAACTCCGTTGGGAACAAGGCCGCGCTCCTGTCAGCGGTCCTCGACGCTGAGGCATCCGGACGTGAAGACCGGCTCAGCGTGCCAGAGCTCATGACGGCACGAGTCGAAGGGACGACTGCACCTGCAGAGGTCGTCGATGTCCTCGCTGATTGGTTTCTCGAGGTCAATGCTCGGACCTCCGACATCTGGACGGTGATTCATCAGGCAGCCGCGATCGACAAGGGTGCCGCACGAGTGCAGAACACACGCGATGAACAGCGCCTGCGAAACTATCGGCTCGCTGCCGCGGCGCTGCGGGAACGAGGAGCGCTGACCGACACCTCCGATGAGGAGGCGGCAGCGATGATCTGGACCATCGGCCACCCGGAGTCGTATCGGATGCTGGTGACGAACCTGTCCTGGACGCCACACGAGTATCGGGAACTCGTCCGCACAACACTGCTCGGTGCACTCGGCGTACAGTGACTGAACCGCGAGGCGACGATGACATCTGCGTATCCTCGCCGCCTCCAGAAACCGCTGGCCCTGTGCCTTCAGCGATGTGGATCACTGAAGGCGCAGGGCCAGCAGGCGTCGAAGCCGCTCAGGCTCGGGTCCCGCCCGACGGCTGTTCGAGTTCAGCGCCCTCAGTATTTTCGGCGCTCTCGCTGGCAAGGACGCTCTCTTCTGCATCCTCATCGACGGGCACATAGCCGTCGATACGGTCGGCGTCATAGCGTGCCTCGTCGAGGATGCCGTGGCGCTTCGCGACGATTGCCGGGACGAGTGCCTGTCCGGAGACGTTGAGTGCGGTGCGTCCCATGTCGACGATTGGTTCGATCGCCAGCAGCAGTCCCACACCTTCGAGCGGCAGACCGAGTGTGGACAGCGTCAGAGTCAACATGACTGTGGCGCCGGTCGTTCCCGCCGTTGCCGCCGAACCGATGACGGAGACGAAGACGATGAGGAAGTACTGGACGATCGTGAGATCGATTCCGAAGAACTGGGCCACGAACACGGCAGCGATCGCAGGGTAGATCGCAGCACATCCGTCCATCTTCGTGGTCGCGCCGAAGGGCACTGCGAAGGCCGCGTAGCTCTGGGGAACGCCGAAGTTGTCGGTGGCGACCTTCTGGGTCACCGGCATGGTGCCGATCGATGACCGGGAGACGAAGCCCATCTGGGCAGCCGGCCACACTCCGGAGAAGTACTGGCGAACGGAGAGACCGTTGAGCTTGGCCAGAGTCGGGTAGACGATGAAGAAGACAATGGCGAGTCCCACATAGACTGCGACGACGAACCACAGCAGGGAACCCATCGTCGACCAGCCGTAGGAGTTCACGGCGTTGCCGATGAGGCCCAGGGTGCCGATCGGTGCGATGCGCACGATCCACCACACAACCTTCTGCACGACCGCCAGCGCCGCCTCGGTGAACTGGAGGAAGGGTTCAGCGGCCTTGCCGACCTTGACCGCGGCGATGCCGATCGCGCCGGAGACGATGATGAGCTGAAGAATGTTGAAGTCGACTTCGGAGACCAGTCCGCCGGCCTCATCGGCGGAGGTGCCGACCTCGAGCCCGAGGAAGTTGACCGGAACGAGTCCGGTGAGGAATCCGATCCAGCTGCCTTGCGAATCGGGAGCAGAACCGCTCAACGATGTGGCATCAGCGTGCATGCCCGGCTGAATCACGACGCCGAGGATGAGTCCGATGAGAACGGCGATGAGCGCCGTGAATGCGAACCACAGGAGGGTGGAGACTGCGAGCCTGGCGGCGTTGGTGACCTTACGCAGATTGCCGATGCTGGCAATGATTGCAGTGATCACGAGCGGCACGACGGCCGCCTTGAGGAGAGTCACATAGGACGATCCGATGGTGTCCAAGGTCTGTCCGAGCCAGTTGTCCTGATCTTCGCTGACCGGGCCCCAAGAGCGGGCGACCAGTCCGAGGATCACACCCGCAATCAGGGCTATGGTGACCTGCACCCCGAATGATCGGCTCCATTTGGGCAATCTCATGCCATTCCTCTTCTTCGTCTGTTGATTTCCGGGCAAGGCTCATCTCACGAGCCGTTCACCCACAGCACAACTGTTGAGCAATCTTGGAAATTCCGCAAGTTCGAGTGAAGTGCATCTCACTGCGGTCTCGCCTGCCCGGACACATGACAACGGCGGCCACCCCGAATCGGGGTGGCCGCCGTTGTCGACGTCTCAGTGTCGGGGTGTGCCGCCTTCTTTGACGATCGGCACCTCACGCGTGATCGGCGACTCGGACACGATGCCGTATCCGGCCAACGGATCTTCCTCATTGTCCGAGGAGTCTTCGTACGCCGCAGCAACGCCCTTGGCCGCATCGCCCATCGTGTGGATGCGCAGTGCGTTTGTCGAGCCGGGAATTCCGGGAGGAGAACCGGCCACGAGGATGCTCTGATCTCCCTCGCGCGCAGTTCCATCGGCCAGCAGCACGGCATCGACCTGCCTGGCCATCTGGTCCGTGTGGCGCACGGTCTTCACGAGATAGGGTCGCACACCCCAGGTCAGAGCCAGCTGATGGCGAACCTGTGGGTCGGGAGTGAAGCCGAGGATCGGCCAAGCCGGACGCAGACGCGACATCCGGCGCACGGAGTCACCCGTCTGCGAGAACGTGCAGAGCAGGTCGATATCAAGCTGCTCGGCGATCTGGACTGCTGCTGCGGTGACGGCACCGCCCTTAGTGTGAGGAACCGTACCCAGCTGCGGAATCCGCTCCATGCCGTGTTCCTCGGTGGATTCGATGATGCGGCTCATGGTGCGAATTGCTTCGACCCAGTACTCGCCCACGGAAGTCTCTCCGGAGAGCATGAGGGCATCGGCGCCGTCGAGGACGGCATTGGCACAGTCGCTGGCCTCGGCGCGCGTCGGCCTGGCCGCATCGATCATGGTTTCGAGCATCTGCGTGGCCACGATGACGGGCTTGGCCTGCTGACGCGCGATCTCCACCGCGCGCTTCTGCACGATGGGAACCTGCTCGAGAGGCAGTTCCACGCCCAGGTCGCCGCGGGCAACCATGATTCCGTCGAAGGCGTCGATGACGGCATCGAGCTGCTCCACGGCCTGTGGCTTCTCAAGTTTTGCGATGACGGGTGCGGTGATGCCGACCTCGTCCATGACCGCTCTGACATCGTCCATGTCTTCGGGGCTGCGCACGAAGGACAGTGCCACCCAGTCGAACCCGAGGCTGAGACCCCATTTGAGGTCCTCGATGTCCTTTTCCGACAAGGCGGGGACGGAGACCGGAACGCCGGGCAGGTTGATGCCCTTGTGGTTGGAGATCGTTCCGCCGATCTCGACCTCGGTGACGACATCGGTGTCGGTGACCTCGGTGGCCCGCAGGCGCAGGCGCCCGTCGTCGATGAGCAGCGGATCGCCCACTGACACATCACCGGGAAGGGTCGACAGCGTGGTGCTCACGATCTCTGCTGTACCCGCGATGTCGCGATTGGTGATGGTGAATGTCGCACCTTCGACCAGCTCTTCTTTGCCGTTGGCGAAGTTGCCGACCCGAATCTTCGGGCCTTGCAGATCGAGCAGCAGAGCAACTGCGCGTCCGGTGTCGAGTGCTGCCTGGCGGACCCAGGCGAATTTCTCTTCGTGTTCTTCCCGCTTGCCGTGGCTGAGATTGAATCGGGCCACATCGACGCCTTCGTCGACGAGAGCGCGGATCTCTTCATAGGAGTTCTGATTCGGACCTAATGTTGCGACTATCTTTGCACGCCTCATGCACACCACCCTACCTGTACCGTGACGGGCGGCTCGAACCGCCCGTCACGTCTGTTCGTCGGAGGAGAATCACGCACATCGGTGTGCGTGATTCTCATTAAATGACACGATCTATCTTAACATTTAAAACTCCGGTCGTGTGGTCGGACCGGCTCGGGCAGCCGAGTCGACCCCGTGAGAAACCGGTCGACTTCAGCTGCCGCCGACCTTCCCTCCGCGATTGCCCAGACGATAAGCGACTGTCCACGGCCTGCGTCGCCGGCGATGAAGACCCCCGGCAGCGAGCCCGTGTAGGACTCGTCGCGGTCGAAGGCTCCGCTGTCACTGACGTCGAGGCCCAGTGCCTCCGCCTCGGGGCCGGAGAATCCGAGCGCCAGGAGAACGAGATCGGCGTCGAGCCGGTGCTCGGTCCCAGGCGTCGGGACCCGCCGACCGTCGACGAACTTGGTCTCGGCGACGTCAATCCCGATCACTTGGCCCTCGTCATCTCCGACGAACCCCGTCGTCGATGCGAGGTAGCGCCGAGTTCCGCCCTCCTCGTGGGAGGACTGAACTTCGAAGATCCGCGGAACGGTCGGCCACGGGTCGGATTCGCTGCGTTCGACCGGAGGCTGTGCCCCGATCGCCAAGGTCGTGACCGAGGCCGCCGACTGCCGCAGTGCCGTGCCCAGACAGTCCGCACCCGTATCTCCGCCGCCGATGATGATGACGTGCTTGCCTCCGGCGTCGATGTGCGCGCCGGCCGGGCCGGATCCCGGCTGCTCCCCTGCCTGGACTCGGTTCGAGGGCACAAGATAGTCCATCGCGAATTCGATCCCGTTGAGGTCGCGGCCGCCGATGCTCATGTCCCGCGGCACGGTGGCACCCGTGCACACGATGACGGCGTCGAAGCTTGACTGCAGCTCCTCAAAGCTGATGTCCCGGCCCACTTCGACCGATGTTTTGAACCGTGTGCCCTCGGCACGCATCTGGTCGAGCCGGCGGTCGATATGGTGCTTCTCGAGTTTGAAGTCGGGGATCCCATAGCGCAGCAGGCCGCCGAGGCGGTCATCACGTTCGTGGACAACCACGGTGTGCCCGGCCCGCGTCAGCTGCTGAGCGGCGGCAAGACCGGTCGGACCGGAGCCGATGACGGCGACGGTGTGCCCGGTGATTCGTTCGGGAATCACCGGCTGAATGAGTCCGGCTGCGAAGCCCTGGTCGACGATCGAGACCTCAACCTGTTTGATCGTCACGGCGGGCTGATTGATCCCGAGGACACAGGCGTTCTCACACGGTGCGGGGCAGGCGCGACCGGTGAACTCCGGAAAGTTGTTCGTCGCATGCAGCAGTTCGACGGCCCGCGGCAGCTCGCCACGGTACATCGCATCGTTGAACTCCGGAATCAGATTGCCCAGTGGGCACCCCTGGTGGCAGAAGGGCACGCCGCAGTCCATGCAGCGCGAGGCCTGCCTGCGCAGCTGCTCCGGATCGCCGGCTTCGTAGACCTCGCGGTAGTCCATGAGACGAATGGGAACCGGGCGCCGCCGGGGCAGCTCCCGCTGGTCGATGGTGAGGAATCCGTGTGGATCAGCCATTGGCGACCTCCAGAATTTTGTGCCAGGCATCGTCCGAATCCGCTGACTGTCCTGCCGCGGTGAACTCCTCCTGAACGTCTTTGACCATCGCATACGCGACGGGAATGATCTTGGTGAAGCGGGAGAGGACGTCCTCTCCTCGGCGCAGTCCGTCGAGGAGTTGAGCGGCCAAAGGTGAGCCCGTCCACTGAACGTGTTCATCCAGCAGGCGTTGGAGGACTTCCATATCGGTGATCCCCACCCCGGTGAACCGGAACACGCCGGCAGCGCGTTCCTTCGGATTGAGCTTGGCGGGGTTGAAGTCGAGGACGTAGGCCGTGCCGCCCGACATTCCGGCGGCGAAATTGCGCCCGGTGCTGCCGAGGATCATGGCAAGGCCACCGGTCATGTATTCGAGTCCGTGGTCACCGATTCCCTCGACCACCGCCTCGGCGCCGGAGTTGCGCACCATGAACCGCTCCCCGACTTGACCGGACACGAACAGCTTGCCAGCGGTCGCACCGTATCCCAGGACGTTTCCGGCGATGACGTTGTGCTCGGGTCGGGTCAGATTCTCCGTGTGCGGATGCACGCTGATGGTTCCGCCCGACAGCCCCTTGCCGACATAGTCGTTGGCGTCACCGTGCAGGTCGATGCTGACTCCGCGCGGGAGGAATGCTCCGAGGGACTGTCCGGCAGTTCCGTGCAGCTCCAACCTGATCGTGTGCTCAGGCAGCCCCGCATCCGCGTGGGCGAGCGTGACGTTGTGTCCCAGCAGCGTGCCGACGCTGCGGTCGGTGTTCTCGATCGCCGAGGTGATCGTGGCCGCGGTGCCGGACTCGATCGCGTCCCCGGCCTCGGCCAGCAGACGCAGGTCGAGTTCGCCCGCGAAGTCGCGGTTGACTTCGGTGGTGCATTTGCGGGCCACTGCGGTGTTTCCATGGACGTCCTCGGGCACGGTGAGGATCGATGCCAGGTCGAGGTTGAGGCCCGAGGCCTCGGCGCGCTTCTCATCGATGCGCAGTCTCTCGACCGCACCGATGGCCTCATCGAGTGAGCGCAGGCCCAGCTGTGCGAGGTAGCCGCGCACCTCCTCGGCGATGAAGGTGAAGAAGTTCACGACATGATCGGCCTGGCCGTGGAAGCGTTCACGCAGCTTCGGATTCTGAGTGGCGACGCCGACGGGACACGTGTCCTTGTGGCACACACGCATCATGATGCAGCCGGAGACCACGAGAGCAGTGGTCGCGAACCCGAACTCCTCGCCGCCGAGCAGGGCGGCGATGATGACGTCGCGGCCGGTCTTGAGCTGGCCGTCGACCTGGACGCTGACCTTCTCGCGCAACCCGTTGAGCACCAGGGTCTGTTGTGCCTCGGCCAGTCCGAGCTCCCACGGTGTGCCGGCGTGCTTGAGGGAGTTGAGGGGGCTGGCGCCCGTGCCTCCATCATGGCCGGAGATGAGGACGACGTCTGCTCCAGCCTTGGCGACCCCCGCGGCCACCGTGCCGACGCCGATTCCGGAGACGAGCTTGACGTGCACGCGGGCTCGAGCATTCGCGCGACCGAGGTCGTGGATGAGCTGAGCGAGGTCCTCGATCGAATAGATGTCGTGGTGCGGCGGCGGGGAGATCAGTCCCACGCCTGGGGTGGCATGGCGGGTCTTGGCGATCCACGGGTAGACCTTGGTTCCGGGAAGCTGACCGCCTTCCCCTGGTTTCGCGCCCTGGGCCATCTTGATCTGCAGATCATCGGCCTGGGTCAGATAGTGACTGGTCACTCCGAAGCGTCCGCTGGCGATCTGCTTGATCGCCGAGCGTCGTTCGGGATCGATGAGTCTCTCCGTGTCCTCTCCGCCCTCGCCGGTGTTGGACTTCCCGCCGATGCGGTTCATGGCGATGGCCAGAGTCTCGTGCGCTTCCTGGGACAGGGAGCCGTAGCTCATGGCACCGGTCGAGAAGCGTTTCATGATCTCGCTCGCCGGCTCCACCTCGGCGATGTCGATCGGCCCAGACTCCGTCGGTACGAGATCGAAGAGGCCACGGAGGGTCATGAGCTCACGTGACTGTTCGTTCACGGCCTGCGTGTACTCGCCGAAGATGTCGAAGCGGCCGGTGGCGGTGGAGTGCTGGAGCTTGAAGATCGTCTCCGGGTTGAACAGGTGGCCCGGTCCTTCCCTGCGCCATTGGTATTCGCCGCCGACCAGCAGATTCCGGTGCGAGGGACGAGGATGATCGTCACGGTAGGCATGAGCATGCCGAGCAGTCGACTCCGCGGTGATCTCACGGATTCCCTTACCGCCGAGCTGGTGCGGGGTGGAGGTGAAGTACTCGTCGATGAACTCATCCGACAGTCCGAGAGCCTCGAAGGTCTGCGCACCGTGGTAGGACTGAACGGTCGAGATCCCCATCTTCGACATGATCTTGAGCAGACCTTTATTCAGCGCTGTGAGCACATTTGCCACGGCCGCCGATTCGCTGATGCCGCGGATCCTGTCCGAACGGACGAGGGCCTCGGCGGATTCCATCACGAGATAGGGGTTGACCGCGGAGGCTCCGAAGGCCACGAGTGTGGCCACGTGGTGGACCTCGCGGACATCACCGGCCTCGACGATGATGGACACGCGGGTCCGTGAACGCTCGCGCACCAGGTGATGGTGAAGAGCCGAGGTCAGCAGCAGCGAGGGAATCGGTGCCAGGTCTGCGGTCGAGTCCCTGTCGCTGAGGATGATGAACACGGCTCCGGTGGCGACGGCCGCGCTGGCCTCCCGGCACAGTGCTTCAAGTCGCTTCGCCATGGCGTCGGGTCCGGCATTGACCGAGTACAGACCGGCCAGTGTCACGCTGGGTCGACCATTGTCGACGCCGAGGTGGTGGCCTTGGACATGTGCGATCGCCGTGAGCTCGTCGTTGTCGATGACCGGCTGATCGAGGAGGATATGCGCGGAGTCCGGCTGGGCGAACTGCAGAAGGTTGCCTTCGCGCCCGATGCCTGAGGACATGCTGGTGACGATATCCTCGCGGATGGAGTCCAGCGGCGGGTTCGTCACCTGCGCGAAGTTCTGATGGAAGTAGTCGAAGAGCAGTCTCGGCCGTTGGCTCAGTGCCGCGATGGCCGTATCCGTTCCCATGGCTCCCAGAGGTTCGGCCCCGGTCTCGGCCATCGGTGAGATGAGGATGCGCAGCTCTTCCTCGGTGTAGCCGAAGGTGCGCTGACGCCTGCGCACCGAGGCCTGAGGGTGGGTGACGTGGATCCGGGTGGGCAGGTCCGCGAGGCGACGCGAACAGCTCTTGACCCATTCCTCATAGGGGTATTCGGTGGCGAGCTGGTTCTTGATCTCCGTATCGGAGATGATCCGTTCGGATTCGGTGTCGACGAGGAACATGCGTCCCGGTGTCAGTCGACCGCGGGCGACGATATCGGCCTCTGGCAGGTCGACGACACCGATCTCACTGGCCAGAACCACGGTGTCTGAGGTCATGACGTAGCGTGCGGGCCGCAGACCATTGCGGTCGAGGACAGCCCCGGCCAGCTTTCCGTCGGTGAATGCCACGCAGGCGGGTCCGTCCCATGGCTCCATCAGCAGGGAGTGATATTCGTAGAAGGCCTTGCGGGACTCCCCCATGCCGGGGTTGTTCTCCCAGGCTTCCGGAATCATCATCAGCATTGCCTGCGGCAGGGACCTGCCCGAGGCGACCATGAGTTCGAGCACCGAATTGAAAGACGCAGAGTCAGAGGCGCCGGGAGGCACGATCGGGCACAGCCGGTCAATGCTCTCCGAGGTGCCGGGCACCGGGGAGACGAGCAGCTCGGAGGCCAGCTTGGATTCCCTGGCCTGCATCCAGTTGCGGTTTCCGCGCACCGTGTTGATCTCGCCGTTGTGCGCGATTGTGCCGAAGGGCTGTGCGAGTTGCCAGGACGGGAAGGTGTTTGTCGAGAACCGTGAGTGGACGAGTGCGATGCGTGAGGTCACTCGCTCGTCGAGGAGTTCGGTGTAGAAGGCCGAGAGCTGACCTGTCGAGAGCATGCCCTTATAGGTGATGGTGCCCTGGTTGAGCGAAGGGAAGTAGAGCCCGGCATGGTCAAGGCGCTTCCTCACGATGTAGGACCTGCGGTTGAGGTCCTGTGCGTCCCGCAGCGGGTACCGCTCGTCGCCGATGAGGAAGAGCTGGCGCATGCGCGGCATGGTGGAGCGTGCGGTCTCGCCGAGCACGCTCGCATCGTGCGGGACATCGCGGTAGGCGAGGACCTTCAGGCCCTCCTCGGCGGCGATGCGCTCGACGAGCTCTTCCTGATCTGCTGGCGAGTCAACTGCTCCGCCGGTACCCGGCGCCTCCCGATCGTCTGTGGGAAAGGCTTCGTCGGGAATGAGATCCTGGCGGTAGTCCTGGGCGAAGAACCCGATGCCCGCGGCGTAGGTGCCAGGGTCGGGAAGTTCGACGCGATCGGCGCGCAGCACCTCGGCGAAGTAATCGTGGGGAATCTGCAGGGTGATCCCGGCGCCATCCCCGGTGCCTTCGTCGGAGCCGATGCCGCCTCGGTGTTCGAGCTTGCGCAGTGCCGTCAGGGCCTGCTCGACGACCTCATGGTCAGCCGGGCCGCGGTAACGGACGATGAGCGCGAGTCCGCAGGCGTCATGCTCAAGAGCGGGATCGTAGAGTCCGGCACGGACTGGTTGGCGCGGAGCTTTCGGGGTCGTTGAATGTTCACTGTACATCGCTGCCTTCACGGGGTGTAGGAGTTTACGTTAAAGACGGCGCTGTCCCTAGCTGTTTACGCGGTGCCCTTCGAAGATCGTCCTCAGACACAGATGTGACGTGGTTCTCACAGTCGGTTTTCCAACTTACACCACGCAGCAGCCCCGAATGTCACAGAAAAAGGACCATAAAACGAACCAAAAAACCTCAGTCGTCGGTCGTCGACCCGCCGTTGCCCCTGGAACGCCGCTTCACGTCGGGGGTGATGGAGATCGCCGAGGTGACGGCTCCATAGGACCCGAAGGTGTGATCACCGTCGGCAGCCTGCGAAGTATCGTTCGTCGCCCGAGTGATCTTTCGGGCGCGCCGAATGAGGCGGACGATGATGATGGAGACGATGACGAGCACCACCAGCAGCGCAACAGCCCACAGAGCCCATACCGGGATCGCGAGGGGGCCGAGGCGAAGTGCAGCATCGGAGGTGAGCAGCTCGGTCAGGCTCATGCACAGCCCTCAGCGAGCTCAGCAGCCAGAGTCGCGATACCGCTGACTCCGTCGCTGTCGAGAGCGCGCACGAGGGCAGAACCGACGATGACACCGTCAGCGTAGTCAGCAACCTCGGCAGCCTGTTCGCGCGTCGAAACTCCGAGCCCGACGCAGGCATGCGGGGCTCCGGCGTCCTTCAGACGTGTGACGAGCTCGCGAGCATGGTTGTCGACCTCGGAGCGGACTCCGGTCACTCCCATCGTCGAGGCGGCGTAGACGAATCCGCGGCTCGCGTCGACGATCGTGGACAGGCGTTCGGGTGTTGAGGAAGGAGCGGCGAGGAAGATGCGGTCAAGATCGTACTCATCAGAAGCGGAAGTCCATTCCGCTGCCTCGTCTGGGATGAGGTCCGGGGTGATGATGCCGCCACCGCCGGCGGAGTCCAGATCTCGGGCGAATGCGCTCACACCGTACTGCAGCACCAGGTTCCAGTAGCTCATGACGACGGCAGTGCCGCCGGCTTCTGCAACGGCTGCGACGGCGGTGAAGATGTCAGAGGTGCGTACCCCGGCGTTCAGCCCCTGCTCGGCGGCACGCTGGATGACGGGTCCGTCCATGCCCGGATCCGAGTACGGCATGCCCACTTCGACGATGTCGACGCCGGACTTCACGAGTTCGACCATGGCTTCGATAGAGCCCTCGACCGAGGGGAAGCCGACGGGGAGATACCCGATCAGCGCAGCCTTGCGGCCGACCTGAGCGACTGCGTCGAGGGTGGTACCGGTTCGGGGTCCTGAGCTCGTCATACCTGCACAGCTCCTTCGTCGAAGTAGTTGAACCATTTGGCTGCGGTCGTCATGTCCTTGTCGCCGCGCCCGGAGAGGTTGACGAGCAGAACCGCGTCGCTGCCGAGTTTCTGTCCCACCCGCATGGCACCAGCCAGCGCGTGGGCGGATTCGATCGCGGGAATGATGCCCTCGGTGCGCGACAGCAGCTGCATGGCTTCCATCGCCTCTTCATCGACGACGGGTTCGTAGGTCACGCGTTCGGAATCGTGCAGGTAGGAGTGCTCTGGTCCGACCGAGGGGTAATCGAGGCCGGCCGAGATCGAGTGGGAGCCTCGGGTCTGCCCGTCCTCGTCCTGCAGGATGTAGGTGGCGGAGCCGTGGAGGACTCCAGGGCGTCCACCAGAGAATCGTGCCGCGTGGCGGCCGCTGTCGACGCCTTCTCCTCCGGCCTCGAAGCCGAAGATCTGAACATCTTTGTCGGCAAGGAATGCGGCGAAGATGCCCATGGCGTTCGATCCGCCGCCGACGCAGGCGCAGACAGCGTCGGGCAGTCGTCCGACGGCGTTGCGTATCTGTTCGCGTGCCTCGATGCCGATGACGTCCTGGAAGGAGCGAACCATGGCCGGGAAGGGGTGTGGGCCTGCGACGGTGCCGATGATGTAGTGCGTGTTCTCTACGTTGGCGACCCAGTCGCGCATCGCTTCGTTCATTGCGTCTTTGAGCGTCTTGGTGCCGTTGGACACGGAGTTGACCTTCGCTCCCAGCAGCCGCATCCGGGCGACGTTGAGTGCCTGCCGCTGAGTGTCTTCCTCGCCCATGTAGACCTCGCACTCCATGTCGAGGAGGGCTGCTGCTGTGGCTGTGGCAACACCGTGCTGTCCGGCTCCGGTCTCAGCGATGACGCGAGTCTTGCCCATGCGCTTGGCCAGCAGAGCCTGTCCCAGAGCGTTGTTGATCTTATGGCTGCCGGTGTGGTTGAGGTCTTCTCGCTTGAGGAAGATCCTCGCGCCGCCGCAGTGCGCGGCGAATCGGGTGGCCTCGGTGAGCAGGCTGGGACGGCCGATGTAGTTCTTCTGCAGGTCCAGCAGCTCTTCGGTGAACGCCGGATCCACCTGGGATTTGCGCCAAGTCTCTTCGATCTCGTCGAGTGCGGGGATCAGCGCTTCTGGGAAGAACCTGCCTCCGTACGAACCGAAGTAGGGTCCGTTCTCCTGGCTCAAATCGGTCATTGCAGTCCTTCGCGGTTCGAATTGGTGGTCGGGTGGGTCAAGACTGGAGACTGTTCGCCGCCCGGCGCTCCCGCCCGGTCGCGGTGTAGTCGGCCACAGCCGACTTCGCGTCGCCTCCGGTGACGAGTGCTTCGCCGACGAGCACAAGATCGGCTCCGGCTCCGGCGTAGGTCTCCACGTCTTCGGGACCGGTGACCCCGGACTCCGCTACCAGAGTGCAGTTCGCGGGGGCGAGATCTGCCAGCGGCGCGAAGCGATTCGTGTCGACGCTGAGATCCTTGAGGTTGCGGGTGTTGATGCCGATCAGCGGGGCATCGAGTTCTGCCGCGATGGCCAGCTCTTCGGCATTGTGCGTCTCGACGAGAGCCGTCATGCCCAGTTCGTGGGCAAGGGCGTGGAACTCGTGGAGCTGTTCGACCTCGAGTGCGGCGACGATGAGGAGAACGAGGTCGGCACCGTGGGCGCGGGCTTCATGGAACTGGTATTCCTCGACCATGAAGTCCTTGCGCAGGACGGGGATGTCGACTGCAGCTCGAACGGAGTCGAGGTCCTCCAGGCTGCCGGAGAAGCGCCGCCCTTCGGTGAGCACGCTGATAGCTCGCGCTCCCCCGGCGGCGTAGAGGCCGGCCAGGGTTCCAGGATCAGGAATGTGGGCGAGGTCCCCGCGGGAAGGGGAACGTCGCTTCACCTCGGCGATGACACCGAAATCGGCTTCTAGATCGAACGAACGCGCGGGCTGGGCCTCACGCGCACGGTCAATGACATCTGCCAGTGGAATCTGTCTCCGACGTTCGGCGAGGTCTTCGCGTACGCCGGCGACGATGTCGTCGAGAACTGTCATTTGCTCTTCGGCTTGTTTCCCAGGCCGACGGCACGCAGGATGATGCCCACGATGAGGCCGAGTACGACGACTCCGACGCCGACGTAGGTGATCATCGCGGTGTGAATCGTGAAGCCGACGCAGCCGATGGTGACACCGATCAGGATGATGATGACTCCGGTCCAGCCGGCCACGGAGTTTCCGTGTCCTGGGTCGGCGATGGCGGCATAGTCGATCGTCGATTTGTCGAGATCGGTTGCGCCGTTACGAGCGACGGTTTGCGACATGGTGCTCCTTAGAGATGCAGGCGTGGCACGCGTGAAAACTTGTTGCATCCATTGTGACACGCTTCGAGTTGGGTCGAGACACCGACCCGGTTACGAGGTCATTTCGATTCATCGTCGGCCCCACCAGCCGCGGAGTCGGGATCGTCTCCGCGGGAGAGGGCGTCCCAAGTTGCGGCCGGGTCGAACTCTTCGCCTCCGGCTTCCGCGGTCCGGGCATACCGGTTCGAGTTCGTCCAGCTCGCCGAGGAGAAGGCGACGTAGACGATGACGATGAGCGCGATGGCCGCCGCGCACAGCCCCACGATCGGCCATGCGGTGGCGCCGGGCGATGATACGGACTGCAGTGCGGTGATGCCGTAGCCGACCGCGGCCAGACTGGCGAAGCCGAGGACGACGAATCGTCCGATCTTGCCCAGCATGGCGGAGAGCAGTCCGGTGACGGCGATGATTGCCACGCAGGCGGTGGCGACCGGCGATGCCTGGGAACTCGTGTCCTCTGAGACGTCGGCCACACCGGCTGGTCCGAGCGTGTCACCGGTGACCCCGGCCTGCCAGGAGGCGAGGCTGATCGCCCACAGGGCTCCCGCAAGGATGAGGACGAGGAGGACACCGCGTGTTTTCGTCATATCAGGTCCATTCCTCGCTCGGCTCCCCGAGCTTCGTCACCGCGCTGGCTGCCGATGCTGCACCCAACACGGCGGCCGCCTTGTTCTGTGATTCCTGATATTCGGTTTCGGGCACCGAATCTGCGACGAGTCCACCGCCGGCGTAGACGCTCATGACCGAGTCACGGAGGACGCCGGTGCGGATGGCGATCGCCAGATCGAGGTCTCCGGTGAATGACATATAGCCGACGACTCCCCCGTAGATTCCACGGCCGATGCTTTCCAGTTCGTCGATGATCTGCAGAGCACGGGGCTTGGGCGCCCCGGAGAGAGTGCCCGCGGGGAACGTGGCCCGAAGCACGTCCACGGCCCCTTTGCCCGGCGCGAGCTCTCCGCGCACGGTTGATGAGATGTGCATGATGTGGCTGTAGCGCACAATGTCCATGAATTCGCTGACATCGACGGTCCCCGCCTGGCAGACCTTCGCCAGGTCGTTGCGGGCAAGGTCGACGAGCATCAGGTGTTCAGCCAGTTCCTTCTCATCGTTGATGAGGTCTCTGGCCAGGGCCGAGTCCTCTTCCGTGGTGGCGCCCCGAGGGCGGGATCCCGCGATCGGATGGGTGACGACGTCACCGGAGCGGACCGTGACGAGAGCCTCCGGTGAGGAACCGATGATGCTGGCAGGCTGACCTTGGTCATCGTGGAGGTTGAGCAGGTACATGAATGGGCTGGGGTTCGAGTGGCGCAGCATCCGGTAGACCGTCAGCGGGTCGGCGGTGCACTCGGTGTCGAAGCGCTGTCCGAGCACGACCTGGAAGATCTCACCGTCGACGATTTCGCGCTTGGCCCGTTCCACATTGTCAAGGTAGACCTGCGGGTCGGTGCGTGTCGACACCTGAGGCGGGATGAAGTGAGTGCTTGAGATCTCGGCGTCGACGGGTTTGGTGATCCTGGCCAGCATCGCTTCGATCCGGTTGACACCCGCGTGGTAGGCCTCGTCGATGCCGGTGTCGGCACCGTTGACGTTGAAGACGTTGGCCACGAGAGTCAGCGTCCCCGAGTAGTGATCGTAGACCGCGATGTCGCCGGGGATCATCAGCTGCACTGTCGGCAGATGGTGTTCATTGGCCGGTGCTGGGCCGAGCTTTTCGAACTGGCGGACGATGTCCCAACCGAAATAGCCGACGAAGCTTGAGACCATGGGCGCCAGCACTGACTCGGTCTCGTCGACGGCGAGCAGTTCCAAGGTCGCGGTCACTGCATCGAGAACGCTGCCTTCGGCGGGGATGCCTACCGGTGGTGTGCCTTCCCAGCGGAAGCTCTCGCCCTCGGAGATCAGAGTGGCCACGGGAGCGGAGCCGATGAATGAGTAGCGTGCCCAGGCTCCGGACACGGCCGACTCGAAGAGAAAGCTGCCGGGTCCGCCGTCGGTGAGCTTGCGGTAGAGACTCAAAGGAGTCTCCGTGTCGGCAAGCACCTCCGCGTGGACAGGTACCAGGCGGTGGTCGGCGCCCGAGGCTCGAAATTCTTCGAGGCTGGGACGGATCGTCAGCCCGGTCTCGGTCATCGAAGTCGTCGTCGAAGTCTCAGTTGGCACTGATGGTCCTTCCGGTGAAGCACGTCGGAGTCAGAGTATGGCATGCAGGCCCGGTCTGTTCGACCTCCATGAGCAGTGCGTCTGCGTCGCAGTCAAGGCTCAGGGAGGCCACCTTCTGCGTGTTCCCCGAGGTCTCGCCCTTGACCCAGTATTCCTGCCTGGACCGCGACCAGTACACGGCGGCGCCGGTGCTCAGGGTGCGCTCGATGGCTTCCACATCCATCCAGGCCATCATCAGCACCTCGCGGGTGTTGACCTCCTGGACGATGACGGGAATGAGCCCGTCGGAGTTGAGAGTGATCAGTTCGCGCCAGTTCTCCGGGGTCGCGTCGATCTGCGTGGTGGTCTCGTGTGTGCTCATCGGACTTCGATTCCTTCGTTCCGGAGTGCGTCCTTGACCTCGGCGATGCTCAGAGTTCCGAAGTGGAAGACGCTCGCGGCCAGCAGTGCGTCGGCTCCCGCGGCTACGGCAGGGGCAAAGTGCTCGACCCGTCCAGCTCCCCCGGAGGCGATGAGCGGAACGTCGACGGCTGTCCGTGCGGCAGCGATGAGTTCGAGGTCGAAGCCGTCGCGAGTGCCGTCTGCGTCGATGGAGTTGAGCAGAATCTCACCCACACCACGCTCGGCGGCCTCCGTGATCCAGTCGATCGCGCAGCGACCCGTTCCCTCTCTGCCGCCGCGGGTGGTGACTTCGAAGCCGGAGGGTGTCTGCGTCCCCTGTGTGCGTCTCGCGTCGAGGGACAGGACGAGGACCTGGTTGCCGAAATGATGGGCGATATCGCTGATGAGCTGCGGGTTCGCGACCGCCGAGGTGTTGACCGAGACCTTGTCGGCCCCATCACGCAGCAGCCGGTCGACGTCGGAGACGCTGCGGATGCCGCCGCCGACGGTCAGCGGGATGAAGACCTCTTCGGCGCAGGAGCGGACGATATCGTGAACCGTCTCCCGGTTGCCGCTGCTGGCGGTGACGTCGAGGAATGTCAGCTCGTCTGCTCCCGATTCCCCGTAGCGTCGGGCCAGTTCGACCGGATCGCCGGCGTCTTTGAGGTCGGCGAACTTCACTCCCTTGACGACGCGTCCTTCGTCGACGTCCAGGCACGGAATGACTCTGATGGCAACCATATGACTCTCCTAGATTCCCGATCGACGATTAGATTCCAAGGGTGCGATACCGTTCCATCCGGCGTGCGAGGCGACGGTCGGAGGGTTCGCGCATGAGCTCGATGAGTTCGTACTCCAGTGTCGCACCGACCCTGGACACGAAGTCCAATGGCTCCTCACTCGCGTCCGGGTGTTCGGCGATGATGCGGTCGACGACTCCCGTCTCCTTGAGCATCGGCGCATGCACCCCTTGGCTCTGTGCCATCTCCGGTGCACGCTCGGTCGTGCGATGCACGATCGCCGAGGCTCCTTCCGGAGGCAGAGGTGAGAGCCACCCGTTCTCCGCGCTGAGCACGCGATCTGCAGGGATCAGGGCGAGGGCTCCCCCGCCTGAGCCTTCGCCCAGGATGAGTGAGACCGAGGGAGCGTCGAGGTTCGCGAGGTCGGCAAGGCTGCGTGCGATCTCTCCGGCGATGCCGCCCTCCTCTGCCGATTTCGACAGTGCGGCCCCTGGGGTGTCGATGACCGTCACGAGCGGCAGGTCGAGTTCGGCGGCCAAACGCATGCCGCGCCTGGCCTCGCGCAGTGCTGCCGGGCCCAGCGGCGCACGGGAGTCCTGCCGGAACCGGTCCTGGCCGAGGACGATGCACGGGGCGGATCCGAACTTCGCCAGCGCCAACAGCAGCCCTGGATCCTTCTCTCCCTGTCCTGTGCCGTTGAGGGGCAGCACGGTGTTGGCGGCGGTGCGCAGCAGGTCACGGACCCCGGGACGATCGGCGTTGCGGGAACGAGTGATCGCCTCCCAGGCGTCGGACTTCGGGTCGACCACCTCGGGGCGGGTGTCCGGGTCACCCACTCGGCAGGGAAGCTCTTTGGCGCCCATGAGGACATCGAGGACTCGAGCGAGGGTGGTCTGAATCCGCTCGGGACTGATCACAGCGTCGATGATCCCGTGCTTGTGCAGGTTCTCACCCGTCTGCACGTTCTCCGGGAACTTCTCCCCGTAGATGGCTTCGTAGACCCGCGGCCCGAGGAAGCCGATGAGCGACCCTGCCTCGGCGACGGTGACGTGGCCCATCGATCCCCAGGATGCGAACACACCTCCGGTTGTGGGGTGGCGCAGGTACACGAGGTAGGGCAGAGCAGCCCGACGATGGGCCATAACGGCGTTGGTGATCTTGACCATCGACAGGAACGCGATCGTGCCCTCCTGCATTCTGGTGCCGCCCGAGGCGGGACCGGCCAGCAGCGGCAGGCCCTCGAGCGTCGCGCGTTCGATCGCGTCGACGAGCCGCTGGGCCGCGGCCACGCCGATCGACCCGGCGAGGAAACGGAATTCCCCAGCGACGATGGCGACACGACGACCCTCGATCCTGCCCTCTCCGGTGATGACGGCCTCATCGACTCCGGACTTCTCCCGGGCCGCGGCGAGTTCGGCCGCATACTCGTCGGAGATTCCCCCGGCGGGCGTGATCGGAGTCGTGTCCCAGGACACGAAGGATCCGTCGTCCACGACGATGTCGACGAGTTCATGAGCATTCAACCGTGCCACGTGCGTATCTCCTGTTCCAGATGTGTCTGACGAAGGGTATAGCGGTGTTGGACCTGCAGTGCTCGGGCGTCTCAGCCGTCCGAGTCGAGCCAGGACACGATCGCTTCGGCGTCCTCGTTCAGCAGCGGTGGAGCATCATGGGCAGTCCGCGTGGTCTCGACCTCGGCCTCACCATCGGCGTCGAAGAAGCGCAGGGGCGGTCCGGGCAGGTCGATGTCGCCGAGGACCGGGTGGTCGACGGAGACCTTGAGGCCCTGGCTCAGCGCCTGGTCCCAGGAGTAAACCTCCTCGAGGGTGCGTACCGTGCCCGACGGAATCCCGGCGTCGCCGAGTTTGGCGAGCAGGTCATCTGGCCCATAGGCGGCGAACTTGCTCTCGATGAGTTCGATCACGGCCGGACGGTTCGCGACGCGGGAGGCATTGTCGGCCATGCCTTCCGTAGCTGGGTCGATGTCGAATGCGGCGCAGAACTTCTGCCACAGGTTCTCGTTGCCCACGGAGATCTGCACGGCACCTTCATGGCATTTGAAGAGTCCATAGGGAGACAGCGACGGGTGGTGGTTGCCACCGGGCTCGGGGTTCTGTCCGGCCACTGTGGCGCGGGTGCCCTGGAAGGCATGGACTCCGACCATTCCGGCGATGAGGGAGGTGCGGACGACCTTGCCCTTGCCGGTGCGTTCGCGTTCGAGCAGAGCGGCGAGGACACCGTAGGAGCCGTAGATTCCGGCCAGGAGGTCTGCGATGGGCACGCCGACGCGCTGCATGTCATCCGGTCCCGAGCCTGTCAGTGACATCAGGCCTGCTTCGCCCTGAGCGATCTGGTCGTAGCCGGCGCGTGAGGATTCGGGTCCGTCGTGGCCGAAGCCGGTGATCGACAGGAGCACCAGGCGCGGGTTGATCTCCATGCACACCGTGGTGGAGAAGCCGAGGCGGTCGAGAACGCCGGAGCGGAAGTTCTCGATGAGCACGTCGGCGCGCGAGATGAGCTCTCGCAGAGTCTCCTTGCCGGTCTCAGACTTGAGGTCGAGGGCGATGGATTCCTTGTTGCGGTTGCAGGAGAAGAAGTACGTGGCCTGCGGGTCGTCTTCGGGTCCCACGAAGGGAGGGCCCCAGGAGCGGGAATCATCGCCCTTGCCCGGGTTCTCCACCTTGATCACACGAGCGCCGAGGTCGCCGAACATCATTCCCGCATGTGGGCCGGCCAATGCGCGGGAGAGGTCGATGACCGTGTATCCGGTCAGTGGGCCTTCGACCCCTGTGATTGTGTCGTTCGACATTCCTATTCCTCCTTGAAGTGGGTCCATCTAGCGATGAGCATACGCAATCGCTGACATTCCTCGTGGGCTCGGGGGCCATCCGCATGCTGGATCGCCATCACGTTGTAGGTGGTTCCGTCGGTCAGATCGAGGGTCGGCCAAGGGTCGTCGCCCTCCGGGGAGAACGCGACGCCGAGGATCTGGCCCCACGCGAAGGTCCGTGTCCTGACCATGTTCTTCACGACCAGTCCGGATTCGCTGGGTCGGGCCTGGATGTCGGACACGCGCAGCAGGGCGGCCGCGAAGATGATTCCCAGCAGGTTCATCCAGACCACATCGAGCGGTGTCCAAGGGTCCCAGTCCACGACGAGCAGTGCCACGGAGAGCACCGCGAACCCGATGAACACCACCACAGCGCCGACGATGCTGATGATGCGCACCTGGCGGGGTCGGAAGACGCGGAAATCAGATTCGGCAGGCACCAATGTTCGTCACCAGAATCGCACGAGCACCGACCGCGTAGAGACGGTCCATGACGTTGTTGACCTCTTTGGATTCGACCATGACGCGAGCGGCAACCCAGCCCGTCTCCTGCAGTGGGGAGATCGTGGGTGATTCGAGGCCGGGGGTCAGTCCGAGTGCTTGCGGCAGGAGCCGCTCTTCGATGTTGTAGTCGACGAGAACGTACTGGCGGGCCACCATCACCGATTCGAGTCGGCGCTTGAGCACCTCGATGGTCTCGGCTGCCCCGTCTCGCTGGACGAGGACGGCCTCGGACTCCAGCAGCGGTTCGCCGAAGGTCTCGAGCCCTGCCGCACGCAGGGTGCTGCCGGTTTCGACCACATCGGCGATGGCGTCGGCGACGCCGAGCTGGATGGAGACTTCGATCGCTCCGTCGAGCTGGACGGTCTTCGCGTCGATGCCTCTGGCCTGCAGGTCGGCATCGACGAGATTGGGGAAGCTGGTGGCGATGCGGGCACCCTCGAGCTGCGTCGGGGAGGTGAAGGATCCGCTGACCCCGGCGTAGAAGAACCGGGAGGCACCGAACCCGAGTCCGATGACTTCCTGCGCCTCGGCCTTCGACTCCAGCAGCAGATCACGACCGGTGATACCGGCGTCGAGGATTCCCGACCCGACGTAGACGGCGATGTCGCGGGGGCGCAGGTAGAAGAATTCGACGCCGTTGACTTCATCCTGATGGACCAGGGTCTTGCTTCCCCGGCGGGTGGAGTATCCGGCCTCGCTGAGCATCTCGGAGGCGGCTTCGGACAGTGCGCCCTTGTTCGGCACGGCTACACGCAGCATGGTGTCCTTTTGTGTTTCATCGTCAACGGTTTCGGGTGGTGCTCGGACTGCGGCTCAGGCGGTCTCTGGTTCAGGCGGTCTCTACAGATGCGAGTTGACGTCGTCGAGGCTGAGATCCTTGGCGACCATGAGCACCTGCAGGTGGTAGAGCAGCTGAGAGATCTCCCCGGCGAGCTCGTCCTTGGTCTCGTATTCGGCCGCCATCCAGACCTCTGCGGCTTCTTCGACGACCTTCTTTCCGATCGCATGGACTCCGGCGTCGAGTTCGGCCACGGTCTTCGAGCCTTCGGGGCGATCGAGGGATTTCTGCAGGAGTTCGGCGTAGAGCGAGTCAAAGGTCTTCACGAATCCAGCCTAATACATCGCCGACTTCGCGTTCGCACAGGGTCTCGACCAGCGGGACAGCCCCAGCGAGCGGGACGGTCTCAGTCCTCGGGGCTGCGGTTGATGTCAGTGGCGCCGAGGTGCGGCGCAGAGATCGTCTGGCGTGATCTCTTCGACCAGTCGATGAAGCCGATGACGACCATGACGAGGAAGATGAGGTACACGGCCCCGGAGAACACGAGCCCTCCTGCCACCGCCAGAGGGATGCCGACGAGGTCGACTGCCAGCCACACGAACCAGAATTCGACGATCGCCCTTCCCTGGGCGTACATCGCCACGAGTGATCCGATGAAGATGTAGGCGTCTGGGTAGGGGTTCCATGACCATCCGCCCAGTGCCAGGACATAGCCGAACACCGCGGTGCCCAGAAGCAGGGCGCCGACCAGGAGGAATCGTTCCTTCCACGTGGCCCAGCGGACGAGGACCTCTCCTGCAGCTTCACGCGATTTGTTCCACTGCGTCCAGCCCCACACCGCGGCGACGATGATGACGACCTGCCGTGAGGCGTTGCCGCCCAGGCCCGCAGAGATGCTCGCGGCGAAGAGCAGGATGGAACCGAGGATCTGGACCGGCCAGGACAGGATGTTGCGCCGCAGCGCCAGGACCACAGTGGCCAGGGCGCAGATGTTGCCGAACAGGTCGGAGTACGGCACCGGTTTGCCCAGCAGTTCGAATGCCGGCGTGTTCAGCCAGTCGAGCAGTTCCATATCGGCCTTCTTCAGTGCACGTGTGATGCTGCGAGCTCACGCAGCCCTGAGATCGCGGCGGCGGCGTCTTCGGGTCCGTAGACGGCTGAACCGGCCACGAGCACATCGGCACCGGCCTCGACGACGCGTTCGACCGTCGAGGTCGACACTCCCCCGTCGACCTGCAGTTTGATCTCAAGCCCGGAGGCCGAAATCGCTTCACGGGTCCGCCGGATCTTCGGCAGGCACACATCGAGGAACTTCTGCCCGCCGAACCCGGGTTCGACGGTCATGATGAGGATCTGGTCGAACTCGCCGAGGAGGTCGATGAAGGGTTCGATCGGAGTCGCCGGCTTGAGTGCGAGGCTGGCTTTGGCGCCCAGCTTCCGGATCTCCCTGGCCAGACGCACGGGTGCTGCGGCCGCCTCGGCGTGGAAGGTCACCGAGGCACAGCCGAGTTCGGCGTAGACGGGGGCGTGCCGATCCGCCTCGGCGATCATCAGATGAGCGTCGAGCGGGATCGGGCTGATCGCCTGGATCCGTTCGACCACGGGAGGACCGAAAGTCAGATTGGGGACGAAATGGTTGTCCATCACGTCGATGTGGGCCATATCTGCTGTGCTGATCTTCGCCAGTTCACCCCGCAGGTCCGAGAAATCGGAGCTGAGGATGCTGGGATTGATCTCGATCGCCATTTCAGTTCGCCTTCCGCATCAGAGCCAAGAACATTCCATCGGTGTTGTGGACATGGGGCCACAGCTGAGCGTACCGTCCCGCTCCCCTGCTCACCGAGGCGAACCCCTCGGAGTCGGCGCCGGTGACCTCGGCGAGGACCGCCGGTGCGTCGAGGATCTCGACATCGGTGTTGCGCAGGACATCGTCGACGACGAGTACGGTCTCTGCGTAGTGGGGAGAGCAGGTGGAATAGGCCACGACTCCTCCGGGCGCGCAGGCATCAAGGGCAGCGCGCAGGAGCTCGCGCTGCAGCCCGGCCAAGGCGTTGATGTCTTCGGGTCGCCGACGGTAACGCGCTTCGGGACGACGACGCAGTGCGCCGAGGCCCGAGCAGGGGACGTCGACGAGGACCTTCGCGTAGGGGCCGGTGGCATCTCGGGCGTCTTGGACGCGGGTGGTGACGTTGTCGAGTGCCTGGGTGGAGGACCTGACGAGTTCGACCCTGTGTTCGCTGGAGTCGAAGGCGTCGAGGGCGGTGTCGTGCTGCTTGGCGATCGCTGCCAGAACTGCTGCCTTGCCTCCGGGGCCGGCACACAGGTCTGCCCAGGTGCCTGCCGGCGCCTCAACCTGTGCCAGTGCCAGCGCCACCAGGGCAGATCCTTCGTCCTGCACGCGGGCTCGACCGGTGGCGACGGCGTCGACGTTCTTGGGCACGGCAGTTTCGAGGGTGACGCCGATGGGTGAGAATTCGGTCGGGGCTCCAGGCAGTTCGCCACGGTCCACGAGTCCGGGCAGCGCGGAGACGCTGACCTTCGCCGCGGCATTGTCGGCTTCCAGCAGTGCCTCCAGTTCAGAAGCCTGACGTCCATGGCCCTTGAGCGCTTGGGTCATGGCCCGAACAATCCATTCGGGATGAGAGTATTCGATGGCCTGTTCGCCCACTGTGGTGGCACCGGCGGTCACGCGGCGCAGCCATTCGGCCCGGTCGACCTCGGAGATCCGACGCAGCACGGCGTTGACGAATCCAGCGGTCTTCGGTGCATTGGTCTTGATCACAGCGACGGTCTCAGACAGTGCCGCATGGTCGGGCACGCGCATGGACAGGATCTGGTGGGCGCCGAGGCGCATGCCGGCCAGCGGTTCGGCGTCGATGCTGTCGATGGATCGGTTCGCGGCCCGGGCGATGATCGCATCATAGAACTCCTGTTGGCGCAGGGCGCCGTAGGTCAGTTCCGTTGTGAACGCCGCGTCCTGGGCATCCATGTGCGTGCGGGCCAGTTTGGCGGGTAGGAGCAGGTTCGCGTAGGAGTCCTTCGTCTCAACATCGACGAGGACCTCCCAGGCGATGCGCCGCGGCAGGTTCTTCGCCTGTCTGGGCGCGCGCTCCGTCTGCTGTCGGCGCGGAGCCGACTTCCTGCCGGCTCCGGCTGTGTTCCCGGGTGGCTGCTTCCGTGGCCTGCGCTCTTCTGCTGGCATCTGTCTCATGCTCCTTGCTCGGGGTCTGCCGCCGGCTCGGCGCTGGTTTCCAGGGGATCGAATCGGATGTCGCCGCGGCCGCGCAGGAAGTCAACGGCGGCCATGCGTGCTTTGCCGAAGGGTTGGATCTCCGTCACGTGGACCCAGCCGTCGCCGCAGCCAAGCACTGCGGTCTTCTCCCAGGACGTCAGCAGGCCGACCTCCGGCGGGTCGGTGACCTCGGGGGCGGGTGTGAGACCGAACAATTTGGTCCGCTTCCCGTCGACGTCAGCCCATGGTCCGGGGCTGGGGCTGACTCCGCGGGAGCGGTCGATGATGGCCTGTGCTGGTTCGGTGAAGTCGAGATGGGCGTCGTCGACGCCGATCTTGTCTGCGTGGGTCGCCTCTCCGGACTGTGGGGTGAGGACTGCGGTTCCGCCCTCGAGATCGTCGAAGGCTGCGACCAGCTCTGCCGCGCCCCTGTGGGCGTAGTCATCGAGTGCTGTGGCGACATCGGCATGGTCCAATGGCAGTTCGAGGCGGCGCAGGACGGGGCCGGAGTCCATCCCCTCGTCGATCTTGAACACGCTCACCCCGCTGTGCTGCTGGCCCGCGATCAGGGCTCGCTGGACGGGTGCGGCTCCGCGATGAGCGGGCAGCAGAGAGAAGTGGAGGTTGAACCAGCCGAGTTCGGCGGTGGACAGGGCTGCCGGTCCGGCGATGGCTCCATAGGCGACGACGGCCACGGCATCGACCTTGAGCGCTCGGAGTTCGGCGATGACCTCACCACGGAGGCGGCTCGCCTCGATGACATCGAGACCCAGCTCGAGTGCGCGGGCCTTGACCGGCGAGGGAGTGAGGACGCGTTTGCGTCCTACCGGGGCGTCGGGTCGGGTGAGGACGGCACGGATGCGGTGTCGAGATTCCACGAAAGCCTCGAGGGCTGGCACTGCGGCATCCGGGGTTCCGGCGAAGACGATATCCACTTGAGGAATTCTACTTGTTTAGTCCGCAGGTGCTGCGCCCGGGCATCTTGGTGCTCACAGCGACCGCGGATCGTCGATGCGGATGCGCACTTGGGGAAGCTTCTTCGCCGACCGTGAGGCGATGAGATGGGCCAGTGATTCTCCGACCGTGTCGCCGGCCGCGATCGGATAGGCTGCGACGGCTTTCTGTTCATCGCCGTCGGAGTCGCGGATGAGTTCGGTGAGGTCGGGCACGTCGGTGAGGACGGCGTCGATGCCGGTGCCGGGGCCGGTGAGTTCGACGATGCGCCGGTAGGGCGGGAACCCGAGCTCCCTGCGGTCGCCGAGTGCTCTGGACATGCTGGTGACCGGGTCGAATGTGGTCACAGTGCTCCGTATCGCCTCGTCGGTGTCGCCGAGGTAGACGACGCCCCCAGCGGTGCGTGATCTCACGAGAACTGCTGCGCGCAGGCGGCGGCTGATTCCCTCGTCGGTTGAGCGCATCCACGGTCCCGGCCACAGCGAGTCGAGCAGAATGGCACAGGCATAGCCTCCAAGGGCATAGGGTTCGGCTCCGGTGGTGGCCACAACGATGCGGGCAGTGTCATCGACGGCGACGGGAATGTCATCGCCGCCTGATTCGAGGATTTCGATTCCTGGCATGGCCTTGCGCAGCTCTTCGACGGTGCGGCCCCTGCCGCGCACGATCGAGCGCACTTGGTTCGAGCGGCAGCGTCCGCAGGAGAAGGTCTCGGAGTGGAAGCCGCAGGAACGGCAGGCGAAGGGCCCCACCTCCGACTGGGTGGTCAGGGTGGCCGAGCAGTTGGGACAGCGAGCGACCTCTTGGCATCGTGCGCAGGCGAACACCGGGTAGTACCCGGCGCGCGGGACCTGGACGAGGACAGGGCCTACGGCGTTGGTGTCCTTGGCCCCGGGCCTGAGAGCACCACGCATGAGCTGCCAGGCTTGCGACGGGATGCGCTGCCAGGCGAAGGGATCACGTTCCTCATCGGGGACGAAGACTCGTGGTGCTCCCTCGCGACGTTCCGGGCCAGTGGGCGTACTGTCGCGCAGCCACCCGACTTCCACGAGTCGCTGAATCTCGGCGCTGCGATCCGTGGAGACGAACAGCAGCCCGGTGGTCTCAATGGTCGACCTCAGGAGGCAGACCTCTCTGGCGTGCGGGTAGGGCGCGTGCTGGTCGAGGTAGTTCGAGTTCGAATCGTCGAAGCAGATGATGAGGCCCAGGTCTGCCACGGGAGCGAAGGCCGCGGCTCTGGTGCCGATCGTCATGCGTGTATGTCCCAGCAGTCCCCGCAGCCAGGCCTTCCACCGCTGCTCGGGCGATTGGTCTGCGCTGAGCACCGAGTACGAGTCGATGTCCGTACTGGCGTCGAGGGCCGCCGAGAGGACAACAAGTTCGCGGTGATCGGGCACCAGCCACAGCACGGACTCCCCCGCGGCCAATGTGGCCCTGGCTGCGGCCAGTCCGGCGGTGATCCAACTGAGCCCCGGGGTGGGCCCGGGTACGCAGGTCAGTGCGATGCGCGGATGTTCGACGGCTGGGAAGTCCTCTGCCCGGTCGGACGGGGAATGGCTGAGAACCCATTCGCCGAGGCGTTCGATCGTGTCCTTGGCAGTCGCCGTCTCGTTGTCTGCAGCGGCAGTAGTATCGTCGGCAGGCCCTTTATCGGCGGCCGAGTTCTCGGACGCCGTGCTCGCGCTATCGGAGTCTGTCGGTGCACTGGAACTGCTTCCGTTCTGATGCAGCGCCTTCTCCACCTTGAGAACGGCCTTTTCGGCGCGGGCGTGGCGCGGTGGGATCGCCAGCCGAAGGACATCGGAGAGTGTTCCGGCGTAGCGGCGGGCGGTGGCTGTGCCGAGTCGCAGCAGCTCGGGGGTGAGGACTGCGACCGGACTGGTGATGCGTTCGATCGTGGCCAGCGGTCCAATGTGATCGGATGACTCAACCCGTTCGAGCAGGAAGCCGTCACGCAGCTTGCCTGCGAACTTGACCCGCACGCGCACTCCCGGACGGGCCGTGTCTGCGAACTTCTCCGGCACTGCGTAGTCGAAGGCACGGGCCAGATGCGGCACCGGGTGATCGATGAGCACACGGGCCACGGGATCTTCCGCAGCCAACGGCACCTGCCCGAGGGCAGAGGTACCGGTGTCGATCGGTAGAGGTTCGTCCATCAAGCCGAGGAGACTGCACGAAGCAGATCGTCGGCGCGGTCCGTGACCTCCCATGTGAAATCAAGGAGCTCGCGGCCGAAGTGGCCGTAGGTCGACGTCTGGGAGTAGATCGGACGCAGGAGGTTGAGGTCCTGGATGATCATGGCCGGTCTCAGGTCGAAGACCTCGCGAATCGCCTTCGAGATCGCGTTCGGATCGACTTTCTCGGTTCCGAAGGTCTCGACGTAGAGGCCCATCGGGTCGACACGGCCGATGGCATAGGAGACCTGTACCTCGGCGCGGTCGGCGAGCCCGGCCGCCACGACGTTCTTCGCCACCCAGCGCATGGCGTATGCGGCGGAGCGGTCAACCTTCGAGGGGTCCTTCCCGGAGAAGGCGCCTCCGCCGTGGCGGGAGTAGCCGCCGTAGGTGTCGACGATGATCTTTCGACCGGTCAGTCCGGCATCGCCCATCGGTCCCCCGGTGACGAAGGGACCAGCCGGGTTGATGTGGATGTTGGCATGCGAGTCGTCGAGTCCGGAGCCGGCGATGACCGGATCGATGACGAAGTCTTTGATCTCGGCATGCAGCTGGGTCTGGTCCACATGTCCCGCGTGCTGGGTCGAGACGACGATGTTCTCGATCGAGACGGCTTCGTCTCCGTCGTAGCCGAGTGTCAGCTGGGTCTTGCCGTCGGGACGCAGGTAGTCCAGGGCACCGGTCTTGCGCACCTCGGACAGCTTCTCGGCCATGCGTGAGGCCAGGTGGATCGGCACCGGCATGAGGACGTCGGTGGCGTTGTCGGCATAGCCGAACATCAACCCCTGGTCGCCGGCGCCCAAGCTCGAACCGTGGTCGGATTCCACGGCCTCGCGGAAGTCCAGCGGGTTGGTCACACCGGAATGGATGTCGGTGGACTGGCTGCCGATGGACACGGAGACTCCGCAGGAGTGTCCGTCGAATCCGGTGTCGGAGGAGTCATAGCCGATTCCGGTGATGAGTCGGCGGACGATGCCGGCGACATCGGCGTAGGCTGCGGTGTTGACCTCACCGGCGACGTGGACGAGACCGGTGGTGACCATCGTCTCGACGGCGACCTTGGCGTTCGGATCCTGACTCAGCAGATCGTCGAGAACGGCATCGCTGATCTGGTCGCAGATCTTATCGGGATGGCCCTCGGTGACGGATTCGGACGAGAAGAAACGCAGATTTGATTGACTCACGGCGTCGATTCTACGCATTCCATTCGATTCACGAGAGCCGCAATGACCTTTTCCGAAACATCGTCCTTGCTGCCGTGGAACTCCGCGGAGGCGATGACGGCAGTGCCGTCGGCGCTGAGGATCTGGACGGCGTTCTCGTCGTGGCCGAAGGCCCTATCCTCGGAGACGTTGTTGAAGACCAGGAGGTCGACACCCTTGCGCTGGAACTTCGCCTTCGCATAGTCGAGAGCGCTGTGATGAGAATCTCCGGTCTCGGCAGCGAATCCGACGATGATCTGGGACTCCGGGCGTGACTGCACGAGCCCGACGAGCACATCGGGGTTCTGCACCAGGTTGAGAGTCAGACCCTCACCGCCGGACTTCTTCATCTTCGAATCGGTGCGCTGCGAGGGCCGGTAGTCGGCGACGGCAGCGGCCATGATGATGGCATCGGCCTCGGGTTGAGAGGCCAGCATCTGGGTCTGGAGCTCGAGCGTGGATTCGACGTTCGTGATGCGCACGTTGTGCGGCAGAACAGACAGCAGACCCGTATCGATATTGGCCGCGACCAGGTCCACCTGGGCTCCGGCTGCGGCAGCGGCTCGTGCCAGCGCGATGCCCTGTTTGCCTGAGGAGCGGTTGCCGAGGAAGCGCACTGGATCGAGTGGTTCTCTGGTTCCGCCGGCACTGATGACCAGGTGTTTGCCCTGCAGCGGCCCGCCGAGGTCGGTGGCGTTCGCAGACGCCGTGGCGCTCGCGGCAGCGGCAAGGGCGAAGTCGACGATTGTCTCAGGCTCGGGCAGGCGTCCAGGACCGGAGTCCGGTCCGGTGAGACGCCCGACAGCGGGTTCGAGGACGTGGATCCCGCGCTGCTTCAAGGTCGCGATGTTGGCGACGGTGGCGGGGTTCTGCCACATCTCGGTGTGCATGGCCGGGGCGACGACCACCTCGGCGGTCGTCGTCAGAACTGTGGCGGTGAGCAGGTCATCGGCGATGCCGGCGGCCAGCTTGGCCAGGGTGTTGGCTGTGGCCGGGGCAATGACGACGAGCTCAGCCTCCTGTCCGATGCGGACATGGTTGACCGACTCGATCTCGTCGAAGACGTCGGTGGTCACCGTCTGCGAGGACAGTGCCTCGAAGGTGGCAGCACCGACGAAGTTCAATGCGCTAGTTGTGGGCACGACTTTGACGCTGTGCCCGAGCTCCCGGAGCCGCCGAATGACATGGCACGCCTTGTAGGCGGCGATTCCACCGGCGACGCCGAGTACGGTTCTCACTGGTCGCTGAAGTCCAGTGCGCCATCGTTGCTGACAGCAGGCTGCGCAGGCTCTTGGCTGAGTCCGCCGAAGTCGGCTTCGGTAACCTCGCGAGCCACGATCTTGCCCTCGTTGATCTCGCGGAGCGCGATCGACAGCGGCTTCTCATGGGTGCCGGGGGTCACCAGCGGACCGACGTTTTCGAGCAGTCCCTCTTGGAGCTGGGCGTAGTAGGAATTGATCTGGCGGGCTCGCTGAGCCGCAATCGAGACCAGTTCGTACTTCGAGCTGGTCACGGCCAGCAGATCATCAATCGGTGGATTGGTGATGCCTTCAGGTTGTGCAGGCAATGAATGTCCAATCTAATCGGTAGTGGATATACCCATCAATGATATGAGTTCTTCGGCCGCAGTGCGAACGTGGTCATTGACGATGGTGACATTGAACTCGGATTCGGCCGCCAATTCCTGCTTGGCGGTGGTCAGCCGGCGCTCCTGTTCGGCTTCTGACTCGGTTCCGCGACCGGTGAGTCTCGACACGAGTTCGTCCCAGCTGGGCGGGGCCAGGAAGACGAACAGCGCCTCCGGCATCTTGTCCTTGACCTGGCGCGCTCCCTGCAGATCGATCTCCAACAGGGAGGGAATCCCCTGGGCGAGCTTCTCCTGCACTTGGGCCGAGGGCGTGCCGTAGCGGTGGCGACCATGGACCACGGCGTACTCGAGCAGCTCACCGGCAGCGATGAGCGAGTCGAATTCGTCATCGCTGATGAAGTGATAATGAACACCATCGACTTCGCCGGGTCGCCGTGGCCGCGTGGTGGCGGAGACGGAGAACCAGACCTCGGGATGGTGATCTCTGATGTACGCGCTGATGGTGCCTTTTCCGACCGCGGTGGGACCCGCGAGGACGGTCAGTCGATTATTCACAGATCTATTGTTCACACATTCAGGAGTATTTCTCCAACAGGGCATTCTTCTGGTGTACGCCCAGACCCTTGATTCGACGTGAGGATGCAATGCCCACGTCTTCCATAGCCGCCTCCGCACGTCGATCACCAACGCCGGGCAATGACCTCAGCAGATCGACGACGCGCATCTTCGCGAGTGCCTCGTCTGCATCGGCCTTCTTCAGCACGGCCGTGAGATCGGTTTGACCATTCTTCAACGCGGTCTTGACCTCGGCTCGCGCCTGACGGGCTTTGAAAGCCTTGTCAAGAGCAGCTGAACGCTGTTGCGGGGTCAAAGGTTCGAGTGCCACATTATCTCCTCTGTCACCATGAACGGGCAGGTAGGGAAGTTGCTTCAGTCTAAAACAAAAACCCTCGTGAGAGGCATAAAGCGGCAAAGAAAACTCAAGAGTTAGCAGAACTGCTCACTCCGGGACCACCCTGCTCCACCTCAGACGACTCAGGATATCGACGCCGAGCATTCAGGAAATCGAGGCAGAGCAGGACACGAAAGGAGGCGTACAGGCCGCAGAATCACGCAGCCTGCACGCCTGAAGCACAGTGAGATCAGCCATACGATCAGGAGGTCTCAGGCATCTCCTGCACGTGCCTTCCTCAGACCACCTGGGTCAGGGACTCGTTGAGAGACCTCGCCGCTGCCTGCACTCCTTCGGGTCCCGCACTGAGCACGGCCCGCGATGTGGTGGCCAGGATCTGGTTGGCCGCGATGGCTTCGGATCCGAAGACTTCGATCAGCTCGGCGATCCCTGCACCCTGAGCACCGACTCCCGGTGCCAGGATCGGGCCACCGCATGCGGCCGGGTCGAAGCCGAGTTCACGAGCGGCCGATCCGATCGTGGCGCCCACCACCAGGCCGAACCGACCAAGACCCTGGGCTGCGTCCGCCTCGTTGCGCGCGGCAACCTGCGACACGATCGACCCGGCCACCGAGTCGCCGAAGCCGTCTGCAGCCTCACCACGCCGTGCGTGCTGAACCTGCGCGCCTTCGGGATTCGAGGTCAGAGCCAGGACGAAGACGCCCCGATCATGAGCCTCGGCGAGGTCGAACGCCGGGTCCAGTGCCCCGAATCCGAGATACGGGGAGACCGTGATCGAATCGGCTGCCAGCGCCGAGGTGGGCTCCAGGTAGGCGCGTGCGTACGCTCCCATGGTTGACCCGATGTCCCCGCGTTTGATGTCGAGGACGCTGATGAGATCGTGTTCCCGGCAGGCAGCCAGTGTCTCTTCGAGCACCGCGACCCCGGCCGAACCGTACTGTTCGTAGAAGGCCGACTGCGGTTTCACCGCGGCCACCGTCCCGGACAGTTCAGACACCGTGCGCAGAGAGAATTCGCGCACTCCCTCCGCCGTGCGCGGCAGCCCCCAGGCCTCGAGCAGATGGTCATGGGGGTCGATGCCTACGCACAGCGGTCCGTGCTCGTCCATGGCCGCCTGCAGGCGGACGCCGAACATCACGCGCTCCAGTCCTGCAGACTACGCACCTTGAACGTCTTGTCACGGACGACCTCGATCGAGGTGACTGCCGCGGCGAATTCGGCCAGTGTGGTGATCAGCGGCACGGAGTTCGCTGTGGCGGAAGCACGGATCTCGTAGCCGTCTGCCCGTTCCTGGCGACCGGACGGAACGTTGATGACCATGTCGATCGTCCCCGCTGCCAGGTAGTCAAGGATCGTGCGATCCTCGGCGTCGGCTTCGAAGTGCTTGTGCACCTGAGTGGTCTTGATGCCGTAGCGGGATAGGACCGCGGCCGTGCCGGTGGTCGCGACCACGTCGAAGCCCATGTCGACGAGTTCCTTCACGGGCAGGACCATGGCTCGCTTGTCCCGGTCTGCGACCGAGACGAAAACTGTGCCGGAGGTCGGCAGCTTGACCGATGCACCCAGGAGGCCCTTGGCGAAGGCCGTCGGGAAGTCGTGGTCGATGCCCATGACCTCACCGGTCGAGCGCATCTCCGGTCCGAGGATCGAATCGACGACCTTGCCTTCGACGGTCCTGAACCGGCGGAACGGCAGGACCGCTTCCTTGACCGCGATCGGGTGGTCCAGAGACAGCCGCGAACCGTCACCGGTCTCGGGAAGCATGTCCCCACGCAGATCCGCGATGCTGCGACCGACGGCGATGAGCGCCGCGGCCTTGGCCAGCTGGGTGGAGGTGGCCTTCGAGACGAAGGGCACGGTGCGCGAGGCGCGGGGGTTGGCCTCGATGACGTGGAGCACGTCGGCGGTGATGGCGAACTGGATGTTGAGCAGTCCACGCACATTGGTGCCTTCGGCGATCGCTGCGGTGGCGGTGCGGACGCGTTCGAGCACGTCCTCACCCAAAGTCAGCGAGGGCAGCACACACGCCGAGTCACCGGAGTGGATACCGGCCTCCTCGATGTGCTCCATGATGCCGCCGATGAAGATGTCGGTGCCGTCGTAGAGGGCATCGACGTCAATCTCGATGGCATCTTCGAGGAACCTGTCGACGAGGACGGGACGGTCCACGGAGATCTCCGTGGCCGTTGCCATGTAGTCCACCAGCTGCGTGCGGTCGTAGACGATCTGCATTCCGCGGCCGCCGAGAACATAGGACGGCCGGACGAGGACCGGGTAGCCGATCTCCTCGGCGATCTTCTCGGCCTCGGAGTAGGTCACGGCGGTGCCGTGCTTCGGTGCTGTGAGACCGGCACGGTCGAGCACAGCCCCGAATTCGCCGCGATCCTCGGCCAGGTCGATGGCCTCGGGCTGGGTGCCGAGGACCGGCACCCCTGCGGCCTTGAGCTTATCGGCCAGTCCCAGCGGCGTCTGCCCACCCAGGGTGCAGACGACACCGAGTACGGGACCGGCGGCCACCTCGGCGTGGTAGACCTCCATGACGTCTTCGAAGGTCAGTGGTTCGAAGTAGAGACGATCGGCCGTGTCATAGTCCGTCGACACGGTCTCCGGGTTGCAGTTGACCATGATCGTCTCGTACCCGGCCTCGGAGATGGCCATCGTCGCGTGCACACAGGAGTAGTCGAACTCGATGCCCTGACCGATCCGGTTCGGACCCGAGCCGAGGATGAGCACGGCAGGCTTCTCGCGCGATGCGACCTCGGTCTCCTCGTCGTAGCTCGAGTAGTGGTACGGGGTGTGCGCGGCGAACTCACCGGCACAGGTGTCGACGGTCTTGAACACCGGGCGGATCCGCAGGGCGTGGCGGACACCGGTGACGACATCGGTCTCCATGCTGCGCAGCTCGGCGATCTGCTCATCGGAGAAACCGTGGTTCTTCGCGACCTTGAGCACCTGGGGATCGAGTTCGTCGGCCGAGGAGATGAACTCGGCGACCTCATTGATGAGTTCGATCTGGTCGAGGAACCAGGGGTCGATCTCGCAGGCTTCGAAGACCTCCGCATTGGTCAGTCCCGCGGCCAGACCCCGCTGCACGGAGTGGATGCGATCCGCGGTGGCATGCGAGATGGATTCGAGGACGGACTCCCTGACGTCCTCGTCGTTGATGTCGGGCAGGTCGGTCCAGGAGAACGAGGCCTTTCGCTGCTCCATCGAGCGCATCGCCTTCTGCAAGGCGGTGGTGAAGTTGCGGCCCAGGGCCATGACCTCGCCCACGGACTTCATGGTCGTGGTCAGCGTGGGGTCGGCAGCTGGGAACTTCTCGAAGGTGAACCGTGGGATCTTGACCACGACATAGTCCAGCGTCGGTTCGAAGCTGGCGGGGGTGACCTTCGTGATGTCGTTGGGGATCTCGTCGAGCGAATAGCCGACAGCCAGCTTCGCGGCCATCTTCGCGATCGGGAATCCGGTGGCCTTCGAGGCCAGTGCCGAGGAGCGCGAGACTCTCGGGTTCATTTCGATGACGACGATGCGGCCGGTCTTCGGATCCACAGCGTACTGGATGTTGCAGCCGCCGGTGGCGACGCCGACGGCGCGGATGACGTCGATGCCGATGTCGCGCATCTTCTGGTATTCGCGGTCGGTCAGCGTCAGCGAAGGCGCCACCGTGATCGAGTCACCGGTGTGCACGCCCACGGGGTCCACGTTCTCGATCGAGCAGATGACGACCACATTGTCCTTGTGGTCGCGCATGAGTTCGAGTTCGTATTCCTTCCAGCCGAGGATCGATTCCTCGAGGAGCACCTCGTGGTTCATCGAATCGCCCAGGCCGGCTCCGGCGATGCGGCGCAGGTCAGCCTCGTCATAGGCCATGCCCGAGCCGAGCCCGCCCATGGTGAACGACGGCCGCACGACGACGGGATAGTTGAGCTCTTCGGCTCCGGCCAGCGCCTCGTCGATGGTGTGGCAGATGACGGACTTCGCCGATTCTGCGCCGCATTCTTCGACGATGGTCTTGAACTTCTGACGGTCCTCGCCGCGCTGGATGGCTTCGACGTCGGCGCCGATGAGTTCGACCCCGTACTTCTCAAGGGTCCCCGCATCGTGGAGTTCGATCGCGGCGTTGAGCGCTGTCTGACCGCCCAGTGTCGGCAGGATCGCGTCGGGGCGTTCCTTCTCGATGATCGATTCGATGATGTCGGGATCGATGGGCTCGACATAGGTGGCGTCGGCGACGTCGGGATCGGTCATGATCGTGGCGGGGTTGGAGTTGATGAGGATGACGCGCAGGCCCTCTTCGCGCAGCACACGGCAGGCCTGGGTGCCCGAGTAGTCGAATTCACAGGCCTGACCGATGACGATCGGCCCAGAGCCGATGACGAGGACGGATTTGAGATCTTGTCTGAGTGGCATGGGTTCTCCTTAGGCCTGTGCGACCTGGGAAGCGGACATGAGGTCGATGAAGCGATCGAACAGGTAGCTCGAGTCGTGAGGCCCGGCGGCGGCCTCCGGGTGGAACTGGACGGAGAACGCCGGAATGTCGAGGCACTGGAGGCCCTCGACCACATCGTCGTTGAGGCACACGTGGGAGACGGTGACTCGACCGTAGTCCGCGTCGTGCGGTGCCTGCGTCTCGCCGTCCAAGGGTGCGTCGACGGCGAAACCGTGGTTCTGCGAGGTGATCTCCACCTTGTCAGTGGTGCGGTCCATGACCGGGACGTTGATGCCGCGGTGGCCGAAGGGCAGTTTGTATGTGCCGAAGCCCAGTGCACGGCCCAGCAGCTGGTTACCGAAGCAGATGCCGAAGAACGGCATCTTCGCAGCCAGGACCTCCCGCAGGAGTGCGACCTGGTCATCAGCGGTCGCCGGATCCCCGGGGCCGTTGGAGAAGAAGACTCCGTCGACGCCCAGCGCCTTGATCTCAGCAAAGCTCGTGGTGGCGGGGAGGAGGTGAACGTCGATGCCGCGTTCGCTCAGGCGTTCCGGGGTCATCGATTTGATGCCCAGGTCCAGGGCGGCGACGCTGAACTTCTTCTCTCCCACAGCAGGAACGAGCTTGGGTTCGGTGATCGAGACCTCTTCGGCGAGCTTCGCTCCGGCCATGTGCGGTGAGGCCTGGACCTTCGCCAGCAGCTCATTGTCATCAGCCTCGGCGGCGGGCCCGGAGAAGATGCCCATACGCATGGCTCCGGCTTCGCGCAGATGCAGGGTCAGGGCACGGGTGTCGACGTCGCTGATGCCGACGATGCCGGATTCTTCGAGGCGCGTGGACAGGTCTCCGATGGAGCGCCAGTTCGAGGACACGCGGGAGGCGTCGCGGACTACGTAGCCGGAAACCCAGATCTTGGCCGATTCGTCGTCGTCATCGGTGATTCCCGTGTTGCCGATGTGCGGCGCGGTCTGGATCACGATCTGACGGTGATAGGACGGGTCGGTCAGGGTCTCCTGATAGCCCGACATGGCGGTGACGAAGACCGCTTCGCCCAGGGTCTCTCCGATGGCGCCGTAGGCAGAGCCTCGGAAGGTGCGTCCGTCTTCGAGGACGAGGACGGCAGGTGTGGTGGACAGTCTCATTGTGCCTCTTCGATCATTTCGCGGATGCGGTCGACGGTGGGGGTGGTGCTGGCGGCGTAGCGGGCGCGGAAGCCGGTGTCGACGAGGGTCTCCCCCAGCCGCCAGGTGATGCGGACGATGCCGCCGCGTTCGACGAACTTGCCGATCATGCCGGCGGTGGTGTCGACGGAGACGATATCGCGTCTGGGGATGAGGAAGTCCTCACGTCCGGCGAGGTCCATGATGACTCCCCCATCGGTGACGACGATCTCTCCCGTGGTGCGGATGCCGAGACCATGGACGGCCACGCGCTCGAGCGGATGCCCGGCGAGGGTCGTCGATACGTAGGAGCCTTCGACGGGGTCCGCGACGGGCTTGATTCCCAGATGCGGCTTCGCCGGCTGCGGAACTTCGGTCTGGCTCTTCTTTCGTCGGCTCCAACCCCAGGTGATGGCGAGGATCAGGAGTAGGAAGACGACGGCGATGATGATGACGCTTACTGGTCGGTCCATGATGCTCCTGCCGGATGGGGTGTGCTGAGTCGTCCGCCCGAGAGCACCCGGTGGCCGTAGAAGAAGGTGTCGGTGACCGAGGTGGAGACCTCAAGACCGGCGAAGGGGTTGTTGCGGCCCTTCGTCGCGTGGTCATCGGGCACGATCGTGTGCGTCGAGTTCGGGTCGATGAGCACGATGTTGGCGCTTGCTCCGATCTCGAGGCTGCCGTGGCCGGTGGCCCCGGTGATGCGCGCTGGTGTCACCGACATGACCCGGGCGAGGTCGCCGTAGTCGAAGTCGTAGTCGGCCATCGCCTCGACGACGATGGACAGTGCCGTCTCCATGCCGACCATGCCCATGGCCGCTGCCGTCCACTCGCTGCACTTGTGTTCTGCAGTGTGTGGGGCGTGATCGGTGCCGATGACGTCGATCGTGCCGTCGGCCAGTGCCTCGCGCAGTGCGGTGACATCGGCCTCGGTGCGCAGCGGCGGGTTGACCTTGTACACAGGGTCGAAGCTGCGGACGAGTTCGTCGGTGAGCATGAGATGGTGCGGGGTCACCTCGGCGGTGATCTCGACTCCGCGCGACTTCGCCCAGCGGATGATGTCGACGCTGCCCTTGGTCGAGACGTGGCAGATGTGCAGCCGTGAGCCCACATGCTCGGCCAGGAGCACATCGCGGGCGATGATCGACTCCTCCGCGACGGCGGGCCAGCCGGGCAGTCCCAGCTCAGCGGAGACGACACCCTCGTTCATCTGCGCGCCCTCGGTCAGGCGCGGTTCCTGTGCATGCTGGGCGATGACTCCGTCGAAGGTCTTGACGTACTCGAGGGCCCGGCGCATGAGCAGCGGATCGGAGACGCAGATCCCGTCGTCGGAGAATATGCGGACGCGAGCCGCCGACCGGGCCATGGCTCCGATTTCGGCGAGGTTCTTGCCTTCGAGTCCGATGGTCACGGCGCCGATGGGCACGACTTCGGTGTAGCCGGCGGTGCGCCCGAGACGATGGACCTGCTCGACCACGCCTGCGGTGTCGGCGACGGGTGCGGTGTTCGCCATGGCATGGACGCAGGTGAAGCCGCCTGCTGCGGCCGCCCGCGACCCGCTCAGAATCGTCTCCGCGTCTTCCTTTCCGGGTTCGCGAAGATGCGTATGCATGTCGACGAGCCCAGGCAGAGCAACGAGTCCTTCTGCGCTCACGACCTCCACCGAGCTGCTGTCGGGATCGAGCAGGTCCGGATCGACGATCGTCGAGTCCTTGATGGCGATATCGGCACTTCCCTGGCCCAGCACATTCGCACCGCGGATCAGATAATCAGTCATTGGGCTCCTCCTGGCCTGTCAATAGGCGGTACAGAACCGCCATGCGCACACTGACTCCGTTCTCGACCTGGTCGAGGATGAGGGCGCGCGGTGAGTCGGCGGCTGCCGCTGAGATTTCGAAGCCGCGGTTCATCGGCCCCGGGTGCATGATGAAGGTCTCCTTCGGCAGGCCCGCCAGGCGGGCCGCGGAGAGTCCCCACAATCGTGCGTATTCGCGTTCGTTGGGGAAGAACGACTCGTGCATGCGCTCGTGCTGGACACGCAGCATCATCACGGCCGCAAAGTCTTCGCTGTGCAGCGCCTCATCGAGGTCGTAGTGCAGGGTCACAGGCCAGGTCTCGACACCCCATGGCAGCAGCGTCGGGGGTGCGACGAGGTGGACTTCGGCGCCGAGGTTGGCCAGCAGGTGGACATTCGAGCGGGCTACTCGAGAATGCAGGACGTCCCCGACGATGGCGACCTTCGCCCCGTCGAGACCGCGTCCGCGCGGGCCGTCCTTGACTGCGCCCGAGGCGGAGAATCCACCGAGGGCACGGCGCAGGGTGAAAGCGTCGAGCAGAGCCTGAGTGGGGTGTTCGTGAGTCCCGTCGCCGGCGTTGACGACAGGAACATCGATCCAACCGGTGTGAGCCAGGCGATGCGGTGTGCCGGAACCGGCGTGACGGACGACGAGCGCATCAGCTCCCATGGCCGAGATCGTCTGGATGGTGTCCTGCAGGCTCTCGCCCTTGGACACGGACGAGCCTTTGGCGGAGAAGTTGAGGACGTCGGCGGAGAGCCTCTTGGCCGCGGCTTCGAAGGACAGACGGGTCCGCGTCGAGTCTTCGAAGAAGAGGTTGACCACGGTACGCCCACGCAGGACGGGCAGCTTCTTGACCTCGCGTTCGGAGACCTGTGTCATCTCTTCGGCGATGTCGAGTATCGAGATGGCGTCGTCGCGGCTCAGTGACACGGTGTCGAGGAGGTGCTTCATTCACGGCCTCCCGAGATGGTCACGCCGTCTTCGCCGTCGATCTCGGCCAGGGAGACGTTGACGCGTTCGCTGCTGGAGGTGGGGAGGTTCTTCCCGACGTGGTCGGCTCTGATCGGCAGGTCGCGGTGGCCCCGGTCGACGAGCACGGCCAGCCGGACCTTGGACGGACGACCCAGATCCGAGAGCGCATCGAGGGCGGCTCTGATGGTGCGGCCGGAGAAGAGCACATCGTCGACGAGGACGACGGTCTTGGCATCGATGCCGGCGGCGGGAATGGTGGTGGGCTCCGGGGCGCGGTAGGCGCCGCTGCGCAGGTCATCACGGTACATGGTGATGTCGAGGCTGCCGACGAGTTCGCTCGCCATCTCCGGTCGTGCGGAGATCGAGGCGATCTGTTCGGCCAGCCGGGTGGCCAGGGGCACCCCGCGGCGTGGAATCCCTAAGAGGACGAGGTCATCGCTGCCTTTGTTGGACTCGATGATCTCGTGGGCGATACGGGTCATTGCCCGTTTCATATCTGGGGCATCGAGCACTGTTCGCTGTGTCATGCTTCCCCTTCTCCGCCTCTCCGGACGGTGGTTAAAGGAGTGGTTCGATTCGATTGTAGACCTCGATTGAGCGAGGTCGGTTCGCGGGTCCGGATTCCGGACCCGCGGACTCAGATCAGGGTCGGCTTGACGTCAAGGACGCGTGAGAGCAGACCCGAGATGAAGCCGGGTGAGTCATCGGTTGAGAACTGCCTGGCCAGGGACACCGCTTCGTCGATCGCTGCCTTGTCGGGCACCTCGTCGTTGAAGATGATCTCCCAGGTCCCGATCTGGAGCAGCGCCAGGTCAACGGCCGGCATCCGCTCCAGGGTCCAGCCCTCCGCATAGGTGGCGATGATCTCGTCGATCTCCTCACGATGACTCGTGATTCCTTCGACGATCTCCACCGCGTAGGCCTTCATCGGATAGTCAGGATCGTTGGACCGCATGGTCACGATCTGCTCGGTGTCGAGGCGTCGCTGTCCGGCCTCGAACATCAGTTCCAGGGCCCGACGGCGGGCCCGCGTACGTGCTGACACTTACTTGACGCGACCCAGGTAGTCGCCGTTGCGGGTGTCGACCTTGACCTTGGTGCCCTCTTCGAGGAACAGGGGCACCTGAATGTCGTATCCGGTCTCCAGCGTCGCCGGCTTCGAGCCGCCGGTGGAGCGGTCGCCCTGCAGGCCGGGCTCGGTGTGGGTGATCAGCAGCTCGACCGACGGCGGCAGCTCCACGGAGAGCGCCGTGCCCTCGTGGAAGGAGATCTGCAGGTTCTGGTTTTCGAGCATGTAGTTGGCGGCATCACCGACGAGCTCAGGCGAGACGCTGACCTGGTCGTAGTCCTCAGCGTCCATGAACACGTAGTCGGTGCCGTCATGGTAGAGGTACTGCATGTCGCGACGGTCGACGTTGGCTGTCTCGACCTTGGTTCCGGCGTTGAAGGTCTTGTCGATGATCTTGCCGGACATCACGTTCTTGAGCTTGGTACGGACGAATGCCGGACCCTTGCCGGGCTTGACGTGCTGGAACTCCAGCACCTGCCACAGCTGCTTGTCGATATTGAGCACAAGGCCGTTCTTCAGGTCGTTGGTTGAAGCCACTAATCCGTCCTTCTTCGTGTCAGTCTTGACCACCGCGAGGTGATTGGGTGTGTTTGGCATTGGTTGGCAGTTTCGCCAAACAGCAATTCTAGCAAGCTCCTGCGGGGGCTGCCATCTCGGGCCAGCGAACTCGGCTCACACGGCCCGAGCGATTCGCTCAGCCCAGGTCTGAACCGAGCATGACCCGCGGCGAGTCCTCCCCGATCTCCTGGTAGGCCGTATGGAGGATCGAGACGTCTGGGATCTCCACTGTCGAGGGTGCCCCGACCTCGCCCAGCAGCACCATGCGCAGCATGGAGCCACGCGCCTTCTTGTCTCGCTTCATGGTGTCCAGCAGCTGCGGCCAGACATCGGCACGGTAGGCAACCGGCAGACCCAGTTTGGTCAGCAGCTCACGGTGGAGATCCACGGTCTCGGGAGGGAGACTCTTGACCATCGCCGCCACCTCGGCGGCGAAGACCATGCCCACGGACACGGCGGCACCGTGGCGCCACTGGTAGCGCTCCTTGTGCTCGATGGCATGTGCCAGGGTATGGCCGTAGTTGAGGATCTCACGCCGACCTGATTCCTTGAAGTCGTCGGCGACGACCTCGGCCTTGACTGCGATGGAGCGTTCGATGAGCTCGCGCAGGACGGGACCGTCCACCTCGGCGATCTCTGCCTTCGAATGATTGCTCACCAGATCGAGGATGGCGGGATCGGCGATGAAACCGGTCTTGACCACCTCGGCAAGGCCGGTGAAGAGCTCGTTCTCCGGCAGAGTCTGCAGCGTGTCGAGGTCGACGAGGACACCCGACGGGGCATGGAAGGAACCGACGAGATTCTTGCCTTCAGCGGTGTTGATTCCGGTCTTGCCGCCGATGGCCGCATCGACCATTCCCAGCACCGTGGTGGGAATGTGGATGACGGAGATTCCGCGCAGCCAGGTGGCCGCGACGAAGCCGCCGAGGTCGGAGACGGCTCCCCCGCCGACCGTGATGATGGCATCGGAACGAGTGAAATCACTCTGGCCGAGCACCTGCCAGCAGAATGCTGCGACCTGGACGTGCTTGGCTTCCTCGGCATCCGGGATCTCGGCGACGATCGCATCGAGGCCTGTTGCGCGCAGGTCGTCACGGACAGTCTCCCCCGTCGTCCGCAGAGCCCGAGGATGGATGACGAGCACCTTCTCGACTCGCGGCCCCAGGAGCTCGGGGAGCTCGCCCAAGAGCCCCTGCCCCACGAGAACCGGGTAGTCCCCGCCGGCTTCGACGTTGATGCGTGTGAGACTCATTCGTGCACTTTCCCCTTTGCTGCCTCCGCGCCTGTGATGACCGCGATGGCTGAACTCTGAACGTCTTGCGCCCCCAAGCCTAACTCTCTGCTTCCCGCTCCGAGTACTTGGCATACTCTTCGGCTCGCTGCAGACCGGTGAGGACATCGACAACCCGGTTGACGATGGTCGAGGGATGCGAATTCGACGCGTGGACGCGGAAGGTGGCGACCTGGTCGTAGAGCGGCTCCCGCTCTTTCACGAGCGCCAACCAGTTCTCGACCGGCGTTCCCGCACCGCGCAGCAGCGGCCGATGCGGCGAGTTCAATCGCGTGAGGACGGTGTCAACGTCGATATCGATGTGCACGACCTTGATCGCCGGATGACCCAGTTGGGCTCGAGTGCCCGAATTGAGGATCGCTCCCCCACCCAGAGAGACGATTCCCGGACGATCGAGAAGGCGACGCAGGGCACGCCGGACGACCTCGCGTTCGATCCGCCGGAAGTGATCCTCACCGCGTTCGACGAAGATCTCTGCGATGACACCGTATTTGTCGACGATGTTTGCGTCCGTGTCGATGAGCGGCAGATCGAGTCGATCGGCCAGGAGTCGACCGATTGTGGATTTGCCGGCGGCAGGCGGTCCGGTCAGCACGATGCGCGACTGCGAAGCCGGGACCGGTTCCAGTGGTGGAACCGGTTTCGGGTGCGGGCGTTGAGTCATTGGCCGATGCGGAGGTTCTCCGGAATGGCCGCCACGTAGGCATCCAGGTTCCGTTTGGTCTCGGCCACGGAGTCTCCCCCGAACTTCTCCACCACTGCTTCGGCGAGAACGAGAGCAACCATTGCTTCAGCCACGACTCCCGACGCCGGAACCGCACAGACGTCCGAGCGCTGGTGGTTGGCCTTAGCAGGTTCACCTGTCACGACGTCGACGGTGGCCAGGGCGCGCGGGACCGTGGCAATGGGCTTCATTCCCGCCCGGACGCGCAGCGGGCCGCCTGTCGACATTCCGCCTTCGGTGCCGCCTGCTCGGTTGCTCACACGTCGGATGCCATCGTCACCCACTGCAAGTTCGTCGTGGGCCTTGGAGCCGGGGCGCCGAGTGGTGAGGAAGCCGTCGCCGACTTCGACGCCCTTGATCGCCTGAATGCCCATCAGGGCTCCGGCCAGGCGGGAATCGAGCCGACGGTCCCAGTGGACGTGCGAGCCCAGGCCGGGCGGCAGGTCGTAGGCGAGGACCTCGACGACGCCGCCGAGGGTGTCACCGGCCTTCTTCGCAGCATCGATCTCGGCGACCATGCGTGCGGAGAGCTCCGGGTCGAAGCAGCGCACGGGATCGGCGTCGAGTCCATCGACGTCTGCTGCGAGCGGCAATGCCGGCTCGGTCGCGGATTCTGTGGACTCCGCGGCCGTGCCGATTGCCACAGTGTGGGAGACGAGTGTGATGCCGAGCTCGCCGAGGAAGTTCGCAGCGATCGTTCCCAGTGCCACACGCATCGCTGTCTCTCGTGCGGAGGCGCGTTCGAGGATCGGGCGTGCCTCGTCGAATCCGTATTTCTGCATTCCGACGATATCGGCGTGGCCGGGTCGCGGGCGGGTCAGCGGTGCGTTGCGGGCCTGCCCGGCGAGCTCGTCCTCGTCGATCGGGTCGGGGCTCATCACGGATTCCCATTTGGGCCATTCGGTGTTCCCGACTTCAACGGCCACTGGTGAACCCAGCGTCTGACCGTGTCGGACTCCGCCGAGGAGGCGAACCTCGTCGGCTTCGAACTTCATCCGTGCTCCACGGCCGTAGCCCAATCGGCGTCGAGCCAAGCTCGCGCGGATATCTTCCCTGGTGATCGGAACATGGGCGGGAAGCCCTTCAATGATCCCAGTCAGCGCTTCGCCGTGGGATTCGCCTGCAGTCAGCCATCTCAACATTCAACCGATTCTACAAAAGGATTGGCGCAAGCACCGACCCGAACCACATTCCGGATAGCATTGCCGGTCCGAATGCGATCGTCGTCGTCTTCAGACTGCGTCGCGCTGCGGCCGTCAGCAATGCTGCGAGGCCGGCGATGAGCATCATGACGATGAGGACGAGCGCCGGCGCCCATGCCGAGAACAGTGTGGGCACCCCGAACACGACGAAGGCGAGTTTGACGTCACCGAGGCCCATCGTGCGGGCATGCATGACTCGCCCGATCAGGTGGAGGATGCCGAAGAACAGCACCCCGGCACCACCGGCGATGAGGGCCAGCACCCACATCTGGAACTCGCCTATGAGCACTCCGAGGAGGAATACCAGCAGTTCGGCGCCGAGGAGCGGATACATGATCCGGTCCGGCAGTCGGTGGATGACGAAGTCGACGACAATGAGGAACGGAGTCGCCGCGGCAGCTGTGCCCAGACTCAGCGCCAGCAGAAACGAGTCGACCGGCGCTGTCCCAGGCGAAGATCCTGCGCCTACCCCTGAAGCAATCCACGATCCGGGGACGGAGACGGGACCGATCCCGGGGAAGAGCAGGATGGCCGCGCTCGCGAGCACGACGCCCAGAATCGCTAAGGGCAGCGGGCGGAAGATCCGAGATCTCGCAAGCACGCCGACGTGTCCGTCATCAGCTGTCCACCAGCGAGTCGAGCGAGACAGAAGCAGGCCGATGCCAGCGCTGATGAGGGCACTGACCCCGATCGGCCATACGTGGAGAACTTCGATGTCCACCCTCGCCTGCCCTTCCTGTCTTCGCCGTCAGTCGCCTGACGGTCCAGGTGCGTCTTCGAGGGCTCGATACATGGCGGCGGTGATGACTGCGCGACGCGTCGAGTCGTTCGCGCGTCGGGCCGCACCGTCTTCGGTCTCAGCGTTCTGTGACTCGGTCTCTGCCTCACGCGACTCGGCGGCGTCGATGAACATCTCCGACTGGGCCACAGCCTGCTCGACGAGCATCACCGTGCCTTCGACCGGAAGCAGTCCGTGTGCTTCGGCCGCGCGGAGGAAACCGGATTCGGCGGCATAGGCGACATCAAGTGCCACTCCGCTGTGGAAGTCCGGTGACCACTGCAACTCGGGAACCGCCTCGGCGGGGAGGGTGGAGATGACGAGGGCAGAGGGAGCGATCTGTCTCAACGGTGCGGTGGTCGCTGCGATTCCAAGCCGCTGACTGAGTTCGAGGACACGACGAGCCCGATCAGGGTTCCGCACGAGGAACTCGACCGTGGTTATGCCCAATTCGTGGCAGGCCAACAACGCCGAGGCCGCGGTTGCTCCGGCACCGAGGATCGTGGCCCTGGCACTGTGTTCCCTGTCGCTCGTGGTCAGCCCCGGTGCCAGTGCTCGCACGATCCCCTGGACATCGGTGTTGGCCACTGCCGTCGAAATCGCTGAACGGACGAGGGTGTTCGCGACACCGGTCAGCCCGGCAGTGTCGTCGAGATCCCACCCGTGGGTGTGTGCGAGCTCGACGAGCTGTTCCTTCAGCGGCATCGTCAGGGAGAACCCGATCTCCTGATCGTGAGCTGCCAGAAATGCTTCGAGCTCATCGGCACCGAGGTCGAAGCTGGCGTATTCGCTGCTGTGAAGGCCCAATGCTCGGAACGCCGCACGATGAAGCAGCGGTGACTTGGAATGAGCGATCGGGCGACCGAGCACCGCAGCCGAAATCGTCATCCGTCGCCGTTGCCTTTGTTATGTTCCTTGAGCCACTTCCGGTAGATCTCAACATTCTTCCGGTGCTCGTCGAAGGTATCGGCGAACTTGGTCTCCCCCGTGTCCGGGTTCGTAGCAACGAAGAACTGCCAGTCGCCTTCTGTCGGGTTGAGTGCGGCGTCGACAGCGCCGGAACTGGGTGAATTGATCGGCCCTGGAGGCAGCCCCTTCTGCTTGTACGTGTTGTACGGGCTGTCTGACTGGCGTTCTTCCTTCGTCGTCGTCAGGTCGCTGCGGGCACCGTGGATGTAGGCGACAGTGGCATCGGATTGGAGGAGTTTGCCGGTCTTCGAGTCATCTGAGATGCGGTTGAGGAAGACCCGCGCCACCTTCTTCCGGACGTCCTCATCACCAGGCGATTCGATCTCGACGAGGCTGGCCAGAGTCATGACCCGATTCGCGTCATCAAGGTCGATGCCGGCGTTCTCAATCTCGGTTTTGGTCTTGGCGACCATTTCGGACACGATGGCCTCGGCAGTCTTCTCCTTATCGAGATCGTAGGTCGCCGGATACAGATACCCCTCGAGGCTGGGGGCATCGACGTCGAGGCCGTAGTCCTTCGGGGTCTTGTCGTCGATGGCCTTGTCGACCGCCTCAGCCTTCATCCCCGATTCGACCATCGTGGACTTGATCTGCTCGATCTTGCGTCCCTCGGCGATGGTGATCTTGGGCGGTTTGATGGGATTGACGAACGCTTCGACTGCCGCCTTGGAACTCATCTTCTCGCGCAAGATGATCGGACCGGCCTGGATCGTGATGTCCCGACGTTCGACCTCGTCGAGGAAGGGCTCGGAGTTCATGATCACTCCGGCCTCGACGAGCTGATTGGCCACGGAACGGGCCGAGGCTCCCGGAGGGATCTCCACGGAGACTTCGCTGGTACCGGCGCCCTCATAGTCGCCTTTGGGACCGAACAGGTCGTCGAAGACTCCGCCGGCGGCTCTGACACCGAAGAATCCGCCGATGCCGAAGACCAAAACGCAGATGACGACGATGGCCGTCGTCCTGCGTCTGCGCATCATCCGGCGGTGCTTCTTGGCTTTGAGATCGGACCTGGACAGCCCTTCGTCTTCCGAAAACTCGCCTGGGAACGGGCTCATTGCTCACTCTCCTCGTCGGGCATTGCTCGACCGGCCGGTTGTCCGGTGTTGTGTTCGTATTCGAGGGCGTTCTGCAGAATGATGACTGCGGCCTGCGCGTCGACGATCTCTCGGCGCTGACGCGAGCTCTTCCCTGCGGCTGCGAGGGCGTGATGGGCTTCGACAGTGGTGAAGCGCTCATCGACGAGGCGGATCGGCGTCGCTGTGGCAACGCTGATCCGCTTCGCAAACTCCAATGCGGTGGCGGCTGCCGCTCGGGCCGAGCCGTCGAGGGATTTCGGGTCGCCGATGAGGAGCTCGATCGGTTCGTATTCGTCGATGATCTCCCGCAGCGTCTTCAACGCTGCGGGTTCATCGGTCCGCCTCACCACGCTCAGCGGCGTGGCGAGGATGCCGTCGGGGTCGCTGGCGGCCACCCCGATGCGCACCGAACCAATGTCGAGGCCCAATCGACGGCCCCGGCGGAAACTCACTGGAGAGCTGCCTTGACTGCTGCGATAGCAGAGGGAATCGCACTGACATCGCTGCCGCCGCCCTGGGCGAGGTCAGGCTTGCCGCCTCCGCCGCCGCCGAGTTCACCGCAGGCCAGGGAGACGAGCTTCCCAGCCTGGTGACCCGCTTCACGTGCGGCAGCGGTCGTGGCAATCACGACGACAGGCTTCGAGTTGCTTGTGCCGATTCCCAGAACCACTGCCGAACGTTCGTTGACTCGGCCGCGCAGGTCGGTGACGACGGTGCGGATGTCGCCTGCATTGGCAACCTCGCCGAGGGCGGCGACGACGAACAGCGTCGACCCTACGGTTTCGGCATTGTCGAGGAACTTTCCGGCTGAGGCCAACAGCTGCTGGGAATTCAGTCGGGCGATCTCCTTCTCCGCGTCCTTGAGTTTGCTCATCAGGTCCCCGACGCGTTCCTTCACATCGGTTCCCGGCACCTTGAGCATGTCGGAGAGAGAGGACACGATGCTGCGTTCTGCAGCCAGGGAGCGGAAGGCATCCATGCCGACTGCGGCCTCGATACGGCGCACGCCGGAGCCCACGGACGCTTCGGAGAGCACGGAGATGGGCCCGACTTCCGAGGAGGAACCGACGTGGGTGCCTCCGCAGAGTTCACGGGAGAACGGTCCGCCGATATCGACGACTCGCACGATGTTGGGGTACTTCTCGCCGAAGAGCGCCATCGCACCGGACTTCCGGGCATCCTCGAAGGGCAGGAATTCGGTGCCGACCTCATAGTTCGAGCGAACCGCGAGGTTGGCGACATCTTCGATCTCGGCCCGCATCTGCTGACTCGGCGCCTCGGGAAACGAGTAGTCGAAGCGCATGTAGCCGGGCTGGTTCATCGATCCGGCCTGCACGGCGTGGGTGCCCAGGATCTCCCGCAGTGCCGCGTGGACGAGGTGTGTGGCGGTGTGTGCCTGCGAACCCTGGAACCGGTGGTCGTGGTCGACGACGGCCAGGACCTCGGCTCCGACGTGGATCTCACCGTCGATGACTTCGACCCGGTGCGCGGGCAGACCCTTGATGGGATTCTGCACGTCGAGGACACGAGCGGTGAAGCCATGGCCCTTGATGAGGCCGATGTCGGCACGCTGCCCGCCTGCCTCGGCGTAGAACGGTGTCAGATCGAGGATGAGGTCGGCCGTCTGCCCGGGTGTCAGGACTTCCTGGGCGAGTCCGTCGACAACGATTCCGCGCACCCGGGAGTCGACCTCGAGCCTGTCGTAGCCGACGAATTCGGAGGCACCGTCTTCGAGCAGTGCCGAATAGGCGGAGAGGTCGGTATGTCCACCGCCCTTCTTCGCCTTCGCATCGGCCTTCGCGCGGGTCCGCTGCTCGCTCATGAGCGCACGGAAGCCCTCTTCGTCGACATGCACGCCCTGTTCTGAGGCCATTTCCAAGGTCAGGTCGATGGGGAAGCCATGGGTGTCATGCAAAGCGAATGCAACATCGCCGCTGAGGGTCTTGTTCGACGCGGGCAGCGAGGCCGCCGCATTCTGGAACAGCTGAGTGCCGGACTCCAGGGTGCGCAGGAAGGCCTTCTCCTCGGCATAGGCGATGCGGGAGATGCGATCGAAGTCGGTCTCGAGCTCCGGGTAGGAGAGTTTCATCGACTCCATCGACACCGGGAGCAGTTCCGGCAGGACCTCGCTGGTCACGCCGAGGAGACGCATCGCACGCACGGCCCGGCGCAGAAGACGGCGCAGGATGTAGCCGCGGCCCTCGTTGCCGGGGCGGACACCGTCGCCGATGATGATGAGGGAGGAACGCACGTGGTCAGCCACGACGCGCATCTGCACATCGGCCTCGTGATCGGCACCGTAGCGGTGGCCGGAGAGCCGACTGGCGGCTTCGATGACGGGGAAGACCTCGTCGATCTCATACATGTTCTCGACGCCCTGGAGCAGGAAGGCCACACGTTCCAGGCCCATGCCGGTGTCGATGTTCTTGGCAGGGAGTTCGCCGGCGATGTCGAAGTCGACCTTGGACCGGACATCGCTGAGTTCAAACTCCATGAAGACGAGATTCCAGATCTCGATGTAGCGATCTTCGTCGGCTACAGGACCGCCTTCGACACCGTATTCGGGGCCGCGGTCGAAGTAGATCTCGGAGCAGTAGCCGCCGGGTCCGGGCTGCCCGGTGTGCCAGAAGTTGTCTTCGTTGTCGCGCGGCTGGATGCGCTCACGGGGAATCGAGGTCTCCTCAAGCCACAGGTCGATGGTCTCGAGGTCGTCCTCGTGAACCGTCGCCCACAGGAGATTCTTGTCGAAGCCGAGTCCTCCGTCGTCGACGGAGTTCGTCAGCAGGCCCCAGGCGAAGCGGATGGCCTCGCGCTTGAAGTAGTCACCGAAGGAGAAGTTGCCGTTCATCTGGAAGAAGGTGCCGTGACGGGTGGTCTTTCCGACCTCTTCGATGTCGCCGGTGCGCACGCATTTCTGCACGCTCGTGGCACGATTGAACGGAGCGGGTTCCCGACCGGTGAGGTAAGGGATGAACTGCACCATTCCTGCGATGTTGAACAGGATCGATGGATCGGAGCTGATCACCGACGCTGAGGGGACGACCGCGTGCCCGTTCGCTTCGAAGTAGTCCAACCAGCGCTGTTTGATCTCTGCCGTCTTCATCCAAGGCCTTTCACATGTTGCGTGTGCACTCTTGCACTCATCAGTGACTAGTTTAGTGACTCAACCACATTATGCGAGGTGCCGACGCTGCGAGCCGCCGACCCGCTGGTCACCCCGAGATCAGCTTTCGGTTCGGTCCTGTAGTTGAGCAATTGTCGGGCGGTGGTTGACCGTCCGGACTAATTGAGGGTGAATGCACAACTGCCCGGAACTCGATGTTCCGGGCAGTTGCTGCCGTGCGATCCCTCAGGGGTGATCAGCGCGAGTAGTGCTCGACGACCAGCTGAACGTCGACGGTCACTGGAACCTCTTCGCGCTTCGGGCGACGAAGCAGAGTGGTCTGCAGTCCCTCGAGGTTGACGTTGAGGTAACCCGGAACTGCAGGGAGAACATCCTTGTGTCCACCAGCTGCAGCGACCTGGAACGGATCCATCGATGCACTGCGCTCGTGCACCTGGATGGTCTGGCCTTCCTTCACGCGGAAGGAGGGGCGGTCGACGCGCTGTCCGTCAACGGTGATGTGACGGTGCACGACGAACTGACGTGCCTGGGCAATGGTGCGGGCGAAGCCCGAACGCAGGACCAGGGCGTCGAGACGCATTTCGAGGAGCTCAACCATGGTCTCACCGGTCAGACCGGAGAGGCGGCTGGCTTCTTTGTAAGTCTTGAGCATCTGAGCTTCGCGGATACCGTACTGGGCGCGAAGGCGCTGCTTCTCCTTGAGACGGACCGAGTAGTCGCTGTCATTGCGACGACGTGCGCGGCCGTGCTCGCCTGGAGGATACGGGCGACGCTCGAAGTACTTCTCCGCCTTCGGAGTCAGCGGCATGCCGAGGGCGCGCGAGACGCGCGTCATCCGGCGGTTACGTGCTGGTGCTGGCACTGTATTACCTTTCATCAATATGGTGTGTCACGACTGGCCATAGGTTCTCGCCCGAGTCGAAACGGTTGTTTCCCAGGATGGGAAAGAGGGATTGAGCGTCGAGATACACTCGCACCGACCGCCTTTAGCTTGCAGGCACAACAGCAACCTATCTTAGCGGAAGTCAGCAGGCCGGCGCAAAGCAGATATCTCCCGAACACCGGCTGAAATCTCAGCCTTCGGCATGATCTGCATCACCGTCGGGCCGCCGGTTGGTCGGCAGCTGCATTGCCGCATCGGCGACTTCCGCTCCCGAACCGCTGTAGATGTTGACGACGGTGTGCACTCCCGCTCTGATGAACCGGTCGGCTTGGTCCTGACGCTGCACGACTGCGGCGGTGACACCATCGAAGCCGGCGATGCGCAGCTGTTCGAAGGCAAACGTGTTCGAGTCGTGGATGGCCATGGCCAGGATGACTGTTCGAGCCGTACCGCCGACAACAAGCCGATGCCAGAACTCGTGATCGGTGGCATCACCTTCGAGCACGTTGAACTCCTCGCGTTTGAGCTCCTCCACCACCATGTGGTCATTGTCCACGCCGATGACAGACAGACCACCGGTGTCGACCAGTCGCTCGTAGGCTCCGCGACCGATGCGTCCCATGCCCAGCACCACAACCTCGGCGGAACCGGTGTCGATCGCCCGATCCGGGGGCCGCAGCTTGGCTTCATTCTCATCGGGCAGGATCTCATCGAGTCGAGCAACGATCTGCAGGCTGTAGGCATTGGCCAAGGACGAGATGATCATCCCGATCGCAACGGCCAAAGCAGTTACCGTCAGCCAGCTCTCCTCGAACACTCCATTGCCTGCCCCGACCGCCACGACGATGAGCGCAAACTCGGAGAAGTTGCTCAGCGCCAGACTCGTGCGGATGCTGGTCCGATTGCGCAGACCGAAAAGTCGACCCATCAGGTAGAAGCTCGCGAAGTTGAAGGGCAGGAGGATCACACACAACAGCAGTGCCATAAACAGGTCGGCCCAGGTCGGGACCGCCTGAAGTCCGATGACGACGAAGAAGGCGACGAGGAAGAGCTCCTTGACGCTGAACAGCGACTTCGACAACTCGGTCGAACGCCGATGGCTGGCGAAGAGCAGCCCCATCACCAACGCCCCCAGGTCACCGTGGATGCCGACAGATTCGAAGGCGAGATAGCCCGGCCCCAGAGCCATGACCACACCGAAGAGCACCAGCAGCTCACCGCGGCCGACACGGTCGAGGATTCGCCGCGCCACCCACGCCGCAGGAACCAGGAGAACGAGAGCGAAGGCCCATGGACTCGGCGGCTCCTCCCCCGCAACGGTGATGAAGGCGACGGCAGCGATGTCCTGGATGACGAGGACAGCAATGGCGATCTGGCCATAGTACGAACCATCGTCGGAACGATCTTCGAGAACTTTGACGACGAGCACCGTTGACGAGAAGGACAGCGCGAATCCGAGCAGCCCCATTGTGCCCAGACCACCGTCGAGCGAGACGATCCCGACGACTGCGGCGAACCCGATCGTGCCGGCCCCGACGAGGACACCGGAGATCATGTGGAGGACCGCCGTGCCATAGGCCTCAGGCTGTAAGAGGGAACGCAGGTCGAACTTCAGCCCAATGGTGAACAGGAGCAAGACCACTCCGAGGTCGGAGACTTCTTCGAGACCAGAGAAGGCGGAGAAGCCCAGGAAGTGAAGCAGGAATCCGGCACCGAGGAAACCCACCAACGGCGGGATACGCAGTTCATACGCAACCAGCCCCAGAGCGAGAGCGGCGGCAATGGTGACGATGATGTCCTGCACGTCGCCCCTCCTCGGCCCTACTGCGCCGACTCACCGACTCTGGCCGCGGCACGATTTCACCCTGTGCACAAAACTACCGCGTCAGCAGGCTCAGCGTAAGACATCCGTCGTTGATTTCAGGGTCGCAGCAGCCTCTGCAACATCTCGAGTCGCTCCCCCAGAGACCGTTCCATACCGTTGCCGGTCGGTTCGTAGTAGCGCTTGCCGCGCAGTGTTTCGGGCAGGTATTCCTGGGCGGCGACTCCGTGAGGATGATCGTGGGAGTATTTGTAGCCCTCACCGTGGCCGAGTTCCTTGGCGCCGGGATAGTGGGCATCGCGCAGATGTGTGGGCACCTGTCCGGAGAAACCGTTCTTGACATCGGCGATCGCTGCGTCGAGTGCCCGGTAGCTCGCGTTCGACTTCGGCGCCATGGCCAGATAGGTGACCGCTTCGGCGAGGGGAATGCGACCCTCGGGCATGCCGATGTTCTGCACGGCCGTTGATGCCGCGACCGCGATCGGCAGCGCCTGGGGGTCGGCCATGCCGATGTCCTCGGCAGCCGATATGACAACACGACGCGCGATGAAGCGGGGGTCCTCTCCGGCGACGATCATTCTGGCCAGGTAGTGCAGTGCGGCGTCGACGTCTGAGCCGCGGATGGATTTGATGAATGCGGAGACGACATCGTAGTGCTGATCGCCGTTCTTGTCATAGCGCAGCACGGTTTCCGAGCTCGCCTCAGCGCAGGCGGCCTCGGTGATGAGAATCGCTCGGCCCTCGACTGGCGACGTCTCCGATTCCGCGGCGTCATCCTCCGCGTCGGAGCCATCATCTGAGTCGGCAACAGAATCGTCCCTGGCAGCAGCCTCCGCGAATTCTGCCTGTGCGGCAGCGATGCCGGCCGCGGCCTCGAGGATTGTCAGGGAGCGTCTGGCATCGGCACCGGCGATGCGCACGATGAAGTCCTTCGCCGCCGGCTCGAGTTCGAATTGTCCGGCCAGTCCTCGTTCGCTGACGACTGCACGGTCGAGGAGATCGGCGATGGCGGCGTCGTCGAGTGGCCGCAGTGTGAGCAGAAGCGAGCGAGACAGGAGTGGGGAGATCACGGAGAATGACGGGTTCTCGGTTGTCGCCGCGACGAGGACGACGAGCCGGTTCTCCACGGCCGGCAGCAGTGCATCCTGCTGTGCCTTGGAGAAGCGGTGGATCTCATCGAGGAAGAGCACCGTCGTGCGCTGATACATATCGCGTTCGCGCCGAGCGTTCTCGATCACCTGGCGTACGTCCTTGACGCCGGCCGTGATGGCGGAGAGTTCGACGAAGGTGCGTCCGGGTGCGTGGGAGATGACGTGAGCCAAGGTGGTCTTGCCGACCCCGGGCGGACCCCACAGGATCACCGAGGAGGCTCCGGCCCGGTCTCCCCCGCTGGCTTCGACGAGTTGGACCAGCGGTGAGCCGGGGAAAGTCAGATGGTCCTGGCCGACCACCTCGGCGATGGTGCGCGGACGCATTCGCACTGCCAGCGGATCGAGGGCACGACCCGAATCGGCAGAGGAACCGCCGACGCCCGGACCAGGGAGTCCCTGGTCCGGGCCGTCGGAGGAGAAGAGGTCAGGACCGTTGGTCATCAGGCCTCGGCGTCGTCGTCTTCCGGTTCGAAGTCCACGCCGGCCTCGGCGCGCTGGGCGTCGGTGATCGGTGCCGGTGCCTGGGTGAGCGGATCATATCCGGCACCGGTCTTCGGGAAGGCGATGACTTCGCGGATCGAATCGACTCCGGCGAGCAGGGACACGATGCGGTCCCAGCCGAAGGCGATGCCTCCGTGTGGTGGTGCGCCGAACTTGAATGCTTCGAGGAGGAAGCCGAACTTCTCCTGCGCGTCCTCTTCCGAGATGCCCATGATTGTGAACACGCGTTCCTGAACATCCTTGCGGTGGATGCGGATCGAACCGCCGCCGATCTCGTTGCCGTTGCAGACGATGTCGTAGGCGTAGGCCAGGGCAGCGCCGGGATCGGATTCGAGAGTGTCGAGGAATTCGGGCTTCGGAGCGGTGAAGGCGTGGTGGACGGCGGTCCATGATCCTTCACCGACGGCGACGTCGCCTGCCGCCTGTGCTGCGGCTGCGGATTCGAAGAGAGGCGCGTCGACGACCCACACGAAGGCCCAGTCGCCTTCCTTGATCAGTCCGGTGCGCTCGGCGATCTCGTTGCGGGCCGCACCGAGGAGTGAACGCGAGCTCGCTGGGTCACCGGCTGCGAAGAAGATCGCGTCTCCCGGGTTGGCTCCTGCGGCTGCGACGAGGCCGGCCTTCTCTTCCTCGGAGATGTTCTTGGCCACGGGACCGGTCAGGGTGCCGTCCTCGGCCACGAGTACGTAGGCCAGGCCCTTGGCACCGCGCTGCTTGGCCCAGTCCTGCCAGCCGTCGAGCTGACGACGAGGCAGGGAGCCGCCGCCGGGGTAGACGACGGAGCCGACGTAGTCGGACTGGAAGACCCGGAACGGGGTGTCCTTGAAGAAATCCGTGAGGTTGTGCAGTTCGAGCTCGAAGCGCAGATCTGGCTTGTCGCTGCCGTACTTCTCCATCGCCTCGGCGTAGGTGATGTGCGGGATCGGTGTGGTGATTTCGTGACCGATGAGCTTCCACAGAGCCACGAGGATCTTCTCGGCGAGGGCGATGATGTCCTCCTGCTCGACGAAGGAGGCTTCGATGTCGAGCTGGGTGAACTCGGGCTGACGGTCAGCGCGGAAGTCCTCGTCACGGTAGCAGCGTGCCAGCTGGTAGTAGCGTTCCATGCCGGCCACCTGCAGCAGCTGCTTGAACAGCTGCGGTGACTGCGGAAGCGCGTACCAGGAGCCTGGCTGCAGACGAGCCGGAACGAGGAAGTCACGGGCGCCCTCGGGAGTGGACCGGGTCAGGGTCGGGGTCTCGATTTCGAGGAAGTCCTGCTCGTCGAGGACGGTGCGAGCGGCCCGGTTCGCTGCCGAACGCAGACGCATGGTCGCGGCGGGACCGGACCGACGCAGGTCGAGGTAGCGGTAGCGCAGGCGGGTCTCTTCGCCGACGGTGCCGGCATCTTCGGCGTGATCGGAGACCTGGAAGGGCAGAGCCTCGGCCTGGCTGAGGATCTCGACCTTAGTGTCGATGACCTCGATATCGCCGGTGGGCAGGTTGGCGTTGGTGTTGCCCTCGGGGCGCAGGGACACGGTACCGGTGACCTTGACGACGGATTCGTTGCGCAGTGCGTGGGCATCGTCCTCACGGACGACGACCTGGACGATCCCCGATGCGTCACGCAGATCGATGAAGGCGACACCTCCGTGATCGCGACGACGGTCGACCCACCCGGAGAGGGTGACGGTCTGTCCTGCGTGTGAGGCTCGCAGGCTTCCGGTTTCATGGCTTCGCAGCACCTAGGGCTCCTTTACGATGTTTATGTGGCAGCGCGTGAACAATGATAGTCGCTCGCTGCATGTTTGCTGGCACGGCCCACTGCGGGCCGAATGCCGTGGGGACGATGAAGAGGATGACATGAGCACTGGTGGTACAGGCACGGAGGATCCCGTCGCGGACTTGGGAGGTGATCCCACCTCGGCGCAGGTCGAGGTGGCAGCGGAGACCTTTCGCATGCTCGCCTCCGGGACGCGTCTGCGGCTGGTCTGGACACTGGTCAATCAGGAACTCGATGTCTCTTCCCTCGCCGAGGCGATCGGTGCGGCAGTGCCCACCGTGAGTCAGCATCTGGCGAAGATGAGATTGGCTGGCCTGATCTCCTCCCGGCGTGATGGGAGGCGAATCTTCTACACCGTCGATGACCCGCACGTGGTCTCCATGGTGCGAGAGATCTTCGATCACATCGCCCCGGACGGATCGTTGGCGCCCGACCCGCCCGTGAGCGATTCCTGAGGCTGATCAGTCGCGGTACACCCGTGGCTTGCGATCTGCCTCGACAGGCTCCCAGGTCGCCGGGTCGGCCGCGACCTGCTCGCCGGAGCGGATGTCCTTGATTTCGTGACCAGACTCACCATCGGTGAACCATACGAATGGGATCTCCCGACGCTCGGCGTAGCGGATCTGCTTGCCGAACTTCGCCGCACTCGGTGAGACCTCGCAGGCGATGTCGCGGGCACGCAACGCGGTGGCAACCGCATCGGCTTCGCTGCGCTTGTCCTCATCGGTCACGGCGACGACGACGACCGAGGGTGTTCCTCGTGTGGCTTTGATCCCGCTGTTCGCATCGAGGATGAAGGCCATGAGGCGTGAAACGCCGATCGACATTCCCACACCTGGGTAGCTCTTCTTCCCTACCGCCACGAGTGAGTCATAGCGACCGCCGGAGGCGACCGAGCCGAGCTCTTCGTGCCCGATCAGCTGCGTCTCGTAGACGGCTCCCGTGTAGTAGTCGAGTCCGCGTGCGATCTTCAGCTGTGCCACAACCACGCCGGGTGCTCGGTCGTGGGCGGCCCGCAGCATTGTGGTCAGAGAGTCGAGGCCCTCGTCGAGCAGCGGGTGGTCGACCCCGAGCGCTCGCACGTCGTCGGCGAAGTCCGGCGAATCCGATTCGATCGCGGCCAGTGCCAGGCACAGTCGCTGCTGTTCCTCGTCGGCCTCGGCTTCGGTGGCCAACAGTCTGCCCACCTCGGCGGGGCCGATCTTGTCGTATTTGTCGAGGCAGCGCAGCACAGCCTGAATGTTGGTGAGTCCGATGCCGCGGGCGAATCCTTCGAGGAGCCTGCGATCGTTGACCACGATCTTGACCCCGGGCACGCCCAAGGGCGCCAGTCTGCTGAAGGCATCGGCGACGGCAAGTGGAATCTCCACTTCGAAGTGTCCGGGCAGCTCCGCCTCGGCGATGACGTCGATATCGGCCTGGATGAACTCGCGGTAGCGGCCCTGCTGGGGGCGTTCGCCGCGCCACACCGGCTGGATTCGGGCCGCCTTGAAGGGGAACGATAGTTCGTTCGCGTTATCGGCGATGAATCGTGCCAGTGGGACAGTGAGGTCGAAGTGCAGTCCCAACGGATTGCGTTCGCTGCCTTCGGAATGCAGCCTGCTGACGGCGAAGATCTCTTTGTCGATCTCGCCGTCTTTGGCCAACTGGCTGATCGGCTCGACTGCCCGGTGGTTGAGTGCCGAGTATCCATGCAGCGCGAAGGTGTGGTTGAGGATGTCGATGATCGACTTCTCGATCACGCGTTCTGCTGGAAGTCGTTCCGGGAATCCGGACAGTCGGGCTGACTTCGCCATTGTTCTCCTTGGTGCTCTTCGTCTCTGGTGGGGTTCGGGTGCTGCCTGTGGTCGATCGTCGCCGTCAGGGAACCTGGTTCAACTCTAGAAGAACGGGTTCGTCGCCAGCTCGTGACCGACTCGGGAGCCGGGACCGTGTCCAGGATAGATGGGAACGTCAGGAAGCGTCGCAAACGCCCGCAGTGATTCTGCCATCGCCGAGGCATCTCCTCCTGGCAGATCGACCCGTCCGATCGCTCCGGCGAAGACCACATCACCGGTGAAGATGATCTCCTCATCGTCGGCTTGCACGCGCAGGAGAGTCGATCCCTCCGTGTGCCCGGGAGCAGCCACAGCGGTGATGGTCAGACCGGCGACCTCCACCGTCTGGGCGTCGACAAGGGCATTGACCTCGGGGGCCGACCATCCTTCGACGAGTGGCTGCAGCATCTGTGCGAACTGCGGGCTGAGGGTTTCGGCCGGTTTGTCCAGGCGGTAGCGGTCGGCGTCTCCCAGGTAGACGGGCACATTCCAACGGCTGAGGACGTTGGTCAGCCCGAGGATGTGGTCGGGGTGACCGTGGGTGAGGAAGACGGCGCTGGGCACCAGATTCTCCTCGGCGACGATTTCGGCAAGTCCCGGTGCGCAATCGAATCCGGAGTCGATGAATATGGCTTCGTCATGGCCTTCGGCACGCACGGCATAACAGTTGACTTCGAGAAATTCGGCGCTGGTCACAAATACATCCATGCACAAAGTCTATCCAGAGCCTGGGGCTTGGTTATGCTGGGATAACGTCAATCAGGAAATCGAGTGATCTGCAGGCACAGAGTCCTGCAGGTTCGACCGATGGAAACAAGGTGAGAATCATGTCGACCCCGACACCGAAGCCGGTCCCGCGCCCGTCCTCTCTGCCCCGCCCACAGGCGGCCCAGACCGTGGCCGGGACAACCGTTGATCATGATGCGGAAGTCCGGCGCGCAGTCGAGCACGGTCGCGCGGATCAGGAGGGCAACGTCTTCGTCGTCACCGCCGACGGCGAGCGTACGGTCGGGCAGTATCCCGATGCCACTCCCGAGGAAGCTTTGGAATACTTCGCCAAGAAGTACGTGGATCTCCTTGAGAACGCGGCACTTCTGCGCAATCGACTCTCCGCTGGTGCCCCGGGTCGCGAGATCGTCTCGGCTGCGAAGACGCTGCAGGAGACCCTGCCCGAGGCCAACGTCGTCGGCGACCTCAAGGGCCTGTCTGCCACCTTGGACACCCTGATCTCGGATGCTCAGGCCACCGAATCGAAGCAGGCCGCTCGTGCGGAGGCCGCCAAGCTCGAAGCTGCACAGGAACGCGAAGAGATCGTCGCCGAGGCTGAATCGCTGGCCAAGCGCGATCCCTCGAAGATCCAGTGGAAGCAGTCCGGAGCACGTCTGCGTGAGCTCTTCGGTCAGTGGAAGGACATGCAGCGCAGCGGTCCCAGGCTGCCGCGTGCGGTGGATCAGGAGCTGTGGGCCCGGTTCTCGCAGGCTCGCAATACGTTCGAGCACAAGCGCAAGGAATTCTTCTCCGAGCTCGACAAGCAGAACTCCGAGGGCAAACGCATCAAGGAGAAGCTCGTGGTCGAGGCGGAGTCGCTGTCGAGCTCGACGGACTTCCGCACTGTGGCCCAGAAGTACAAGGACCTCATGAGCCAGTGGAAGAAGGCTCCGCGGGCCTCACGCAAGGACGATGATGCTCTGTGGGCACGGTTCCGTGCCGCTCAGGATGTCTTCTTCGCCGCCCGTGATGCAGAGAATGCTGCCGTCGACGAGGAGTACAAGGGCAACCTCGTGGTCAAGGAGGAGATCCTGGCCCGGGCACAGGGTCTGCTGCCGATCGGTGATATCAGTGTGGCGAAGAAGGAGCTGCGCGTCATTCAGGACGAATGGGAGGCTGCAGGCAAGGTTCCACGTGCCGATGTCTCGCGCATGGAGAACGGACTGCGTGAGGTCGAACGCGCTCTTGCCGATGCAGAAGACGCCGAATGGAAGCGCAGCAACCCCGAGACCAAGGCCCGCACGTCCGGTGCACTGAGTCAGCTCGACGATTCGATTGCCGAGTTGGAGCAGAAGTACGAGAAGGCGAAGACGGGTGGCGATGAGAAGGCTGTTGCTGATGCACAGTCCGCACTTGATGCGCGTCGTGCCTGGCGTGACCAGCTGGCTCAGACCGCGGCTGAGCTGGACTGATTCGGTGTCCACAGCACCACGAGCATGAGTCGCGGTTTATCCACAGATTGACTCTGCGGTCTTGAACATCGCCTCCCTGCAGCGCAATAGTGGCTGTATGGAGGCGATGTTTCATCTGCGCGACTACAGCTATGAGCACCTCACGGAACTGACTCTGGATGGTCTGCTGACACGCCTGACCGAGTCCACCTGGGTGCGCAAGGGTGCTGTGCTCAGCGCCGAGGACAGGATCACTGCGCTGAGTGCTCAGATTCCACCGCGTCTCGTGCTCTCTCATGACATTGCGTGGTGGGTTCACAGTGGTCTGGGCAGGGCCCCGAGTCCGCTGACGTTCATCACCTACCCCCGGCGCCGCTACGTCGACGGGGCCAATGTCATCGTTCATGAACTCACGATTGCTGCTCACGAATGGGAGCTCATCAACGATCTGCCCATCACCACGGCGGACAGGACGCTCTACGATCTGCTGCTTCCGCACCTGCGCAGTCCCGACGACTGGTCTGCTCAGACGGTGAGGAATCTCGTCGATGAACTCCCGGGCCGGGCACGACAGCAGTTCCGGCTGTATTTGGCGGAGATGTCGCGCAGACCCTACGTCGCTCATATGCGCACAGTCTTCGAACGGGCCTGCGCCGCCTCCGACCGCGACAGGCGTTGACGGTGACGTAGACGCTGACGTTGCCGTCCTGGGTAGTGGCGCTGCTGTCAGCCGCCGGCGATGCGGTAGACGTCGAAGACGCCTTCGACTTTGCGAACTGCTGAGAGCACGGTGTCGAGATGGCTCGCATCGCTCATCTCGAAGACGAACTTCGACTGGGCTACTCTGGCCCGTGAGGTGGCGACCGTGGCAGAGAGAATGTTGACGTGGGTCTCAGTGAGCACCTTCGTGATGTCCGAGAGCAGTCCGGAACGATCCAGTGCCTCCACCTGGATCTGGACCAGGTAGATGCCGCTGGTCGTCTCGCCCCAGGAGACATCGACCATCCGCTCAGGCTCCCGCTCCAGAGAGGCGATGTTGGGACAGTCCACGCGGTGGACGGATACTCCCGAACCGCGGGTGACGAATCCGAGGATCTCGTCGCCGGGCACCGGTGTGCAGCATCGTGCCAGTTTCACGAGGACATCGTCGACGCCTCTGACCGTCACTCCCCCGGATGAAGAATGGTGTCCCGAGGACTGACCGGTGCGATTGCGCGGCGACGGCGGCAGCACAGCCTCATCATCGTCATCACCTCCGACCTCTTTGGCCAGCAGGTCGACGACATGAGCCGCCGAGCTCACTCCGTTGCCGATTGCGGCGTAGAGCGCGGAGACATCTGGCAGGCGCAGTTCGGTGGCGACGACCTGCAGCGCTTCCTGACTCATCAGCGCCGAAGCCGACAAAGTGTGGCGTCGCATTGCCCGCGCCAACTGTTCGCGACCGTTCTCGATCGCTTCCTCGCGGCGTTCTTTGGAGAACCACTGGCGGATCTTGCTGCGTGCGCGGGGGCTCTTGACGAAGCCCAGCCAGTCACGGCTGGGGCCCGCATTCTCATCTTTGGACGTGAAGACTTCGACAGAGTCGCCGTTCTTCAGTTCGGTATCCAGTGCGACCAGACGACCGTTGACCCGGGCGCCCATGGTCTTGTGCCCGACTTCGGTGTGAACCGCATAGGAGAAGTCGACAGGAGTCGCCCCTGCAGGCAGGCTCATCACGTCTCCCTTGGGAGTGAAGACGTAGACCTCCTTGGAGTTCACCTCATAGCGGAGGTTGTCGAGGAACTCGTCGGGGTCGCTGACCTCACGCTGCCATTCCAACAGCTGCCGCAGCCATGCCGCGTCATCGACTTCACCGTCATCGGAGACCTTGACCGAACGTGCGGTATTCGACGTCACGGCCTTCGAAGCGTTGCGGCGATCCTTGTACTTCCAGTGGGCAGCAACACCGAACTCTGCGCGACGATCCATTTCATGGGTGCGGATCTGGATCTCCACGGGTTTGCCGTTCGGCCCGATCACCGTCGTATGCAGGCTCTGGTACATGTTGTACTTCGGCATCGCGATGTAGTCCTTGAAGCGGCCAGGGACCGGATTCCATCGGGCGTGCACAATGCCCAGCGTGGCATAGCATTCGCGAACGGTTTCAACGAGGACACGTACACCCACGAGGTCGTAGATGTCGGCGAACTCGTGACCGCGCACGACCATCTTCTGATAGATCGAATAGTAGTGCTTCGGACGGCCCGTGATCGCGGCTTCGATGTTGGACTCAACGAGCTCCGACTGGAGTTCGTTGGAGACCGTGGCCAGATATTTCTCGCGTTCGGGTGCCCTGTCGGCGACGAGGCGCACCACTTCGTCATAGACCTTGGGGTGGAGAACTTGGAAGGACAGGTCCTCAAGTTCCCACTTGATCGTGTTCATACCCAGGCGATGAGCCAGAGGCGCGTAGATCTCGAGGGTCTCCCGGGCCTTCTTCGTGCTCGACGAAGCAGGCACGAATCGCCAGGTGCGGGCGTTGTGGAGACGATCGGCCAGCTTGATCACGAGGACACGGATGTCCTTGGCCATCGCGACGATCATCTTGCGCACGGTCTCCGACTGCGCGGCCTGACCGTAGGTGAGTTTGTCGAGCTTGGTCACCCCATCGACCATGGCGGCGACCTCGGGACCGAATTCCTCGGTGAGCTCGCTCAGCGAGTATGAGGTGTCTTCGACTGTGTCATGCAGCAGCGCGGCGGCGAGGGTGACCGGCAGCATACCGATCTCGGCCAAGATCGTGGCCACCGCGACCGGGTGCGTGATGTAGTCATCGCCGGATCTCCGGGTCTGACCACGATGAGCCTGCTCTGCGATCTTGTAGGCCCGAACCACCAGATCGATATCGGCCTTCGGGTGGTTGGACTGCAGTGCCCTGATCATCGGACCCAGGACACGAGGGTAGCCAGGGTTGTTCTGTGCCCTGGCCGCCCACCAAGCTAAACGGGAGATGCCTCGCGGACGGCGCGAATCGGCGGAAGAAGCCATGACATCCCCTTTCTGCTCAAACCTCGGCGTGAATCACCGGTGGAACATCTTCTGCTCCATTCTTCAAGCGTAATTCACGCACAGCCTCTTCCTGCTCCTTGACCGCGGGTTCGTTCGACCGCAGCACCGCATACAGGGGGCTGGCGACGAACAATGTCGAAGCTGCTGCCACAATCGTACCGATGAACAGCGACAGAGAGATGTCGACCAATGTGCCGGCGCCGAGCAGGAACACACCGATGAACAGAATCGAGGCGATCGGGAGCACCGACACGACCGAAGTGTTGATCGAACGGACCGTGGTCTGATTGACGCCGAGGTTGACGAGCTCGGAGAACTTCAAGTTGCGTTTGTCCTTGAACCGAGTCGTGTTCTCTCTGATCTTGTCGAAGACCACCACGGTGTCGTAGAGGGAAAAGCTCAAGACCGTGAGGAACCCGATCACTGCTTCAGGGGTGATCTCGAACCCTGTTGCGGAGTAGATGCCAGTCGTCACGATCATGACGACGAACAGTCCCACAATCGCGGCCAGAGACATCTTCCAGGTACGGAAGTAAAGAGCCATCACGACCATGGCAATACCGACGAAGATGACAAGAGCGCGAATCATCTTCTCAGTCACATCTTGGCCCCACTCGGGACCGACGAACGTCGATGTGACGTCTTCTGCTTTGACGTCGTAGCCACCCACGAGAGCGTCACGAACTTCCTGCATCTGGTCGTCGCTGAGCTGGTTCGTCTCGATTCGCACCGCAGTGTCGCTCGTGGGAGTCAGACGAGGTTCAGAGCCAGGCACCACCTCAGAGACGAGATCTTCGCCCTTGGCGGGTGCGGTGTCCGAGACGTGGTCGATCTGGAACTGTGATCCGCCTTTGAAGGCGATCCCGAAGTTGAATCCTGCGATCAACGGCACGAGAAGTGACAGGATCACAAGAGCGCCCGAGATCATCAGCCACAGTTTGGCCTTCCCGACGAAGGGAATCGACGACTCACCGTTGTGGAGCCGGTTGCCCCAAGCAAAGAACCGTTTCACTTGTCTGCCTCCTTGCCCTTGTCGGCAGATTCTTCGGCTGCCTTCTTCGCAGCCGCCTTCCGCTCCGCGATGGTGCCACCGGCCGTTGTCGGATTCGTCACAGACTTCGTCTTCTTCTTGGACTTCTTCTCGGTCGCCTCGTCGGTTGACTCAGCGGGAGCAGAGACCTCATCGGATTCCGAGGACTGAGACTTCTTCGACTGTTTGGTCGTCGTCGTGCCACTGGTCTTGCCAGAGGGTTCTGCCCCGGCACCGGCCTTCGACTTCGACGATGCGGACGCGGATTCAGAGGTCGAGGATGTCGACTCGACAGTCGACTCTTCGGCCGATTCCGCCTCGGCGTCTGAGGACATGCCTGCCTTCCGGGCTCGAGCCTTCTCCCGTCGGCGTGCCTCTGGCGACTTCTCGTCGTCATCGATGCTGAGGTTGAGCGCGCCACGATAGGCGGCGGGCTTGACCCCCAGCAGCCGCGGATCCATACCGGACATCGGATGGCCCTGGCCGAAGAACTTGGTCCGCGCAAGGACTTCCAACATGGGGTGTGTGAACAGGAAGACGATGAGCACGTCGATGATCACGGTCAGGCCCAAGGTGAAGGCGAATCCTCGCACGGAACCGACGGCCAAGACGTAGAGGATGACCGCGGCGAGCATGTTCACTGCCTTAGACGCCCAGATGGTGCGTTTGGCGCGGTCCCAGCCGACCTCGACAGCGGAGAGCAGATTTCGACCGCTGCGCAACTCGTCTCTGACTCGTTCGAAGTAGACGATGAACGAGTCAGCGGCCATGCCGATGCCGATGATGATACCGGCGACACCTGCCAACGACAGCCGGTAGCCGTATCGCCACGAGGCCAAGAGCAGCAGCAGGTAGGTCAGCACACCTGCAACGACAAGGCTCGAGACTGTGACGAGGCCGAGCACTCGGTACTGCAGGAGCGAATAGATGACGACGAGGATGAGTCCGACGAGGCCGGTGAGCAGACCGATGTTGAGGTAGTTCGAACCCAACGTCGGTGAGATCTGGTCTTCGCTCTGGACCTGGAAGCTCAACGGCAGGGAGCCGTTCTTGAGCTGCTCGGCCAGGGTCTGCGCCTCATCAAGGGTGAAGTTGCCTGAGATCTCGGCGTTGCCGTCAGTGATCGCTGCGTTCGATGACGGAGCCGAAAGCACATTGCCGTCAAGAGTGATGGCGAACTGGTTGTACGGCTGCTGCTTCCCGGTGATGTCCGAGGTGATCTGCTTGAAGATCTCACGCCCGACGCTGTCGAACTTGAGGTTCACAGCCGGCTGGTTGGTCTGGACTCCGTTGGCGCCTGCGGCATAGCCGAAGTTTGCGTCCGCTAGGTGCTCGCCCGAGAGCTCGACAGGACCCAGAATGTACTTGGCCTCTCCGTCCTTGCCGCAGGCGACGACTGGTTCATCTGATGGCTGCTGCTGACCGCCGGTCCGGTTCTTCGGATCGGTGCAGTCGAGCTCCGTGTACTTCTTGATGATCTTGTCGGTCTGCCATTGATCGACGTCCTTCTCAGGATCGAAGAGCGGCCGCGGCGTCGAATCGGTGACCTTCGTGTCGTCGCCCTTAGCGGACCCGCTCTCTTCGGCCGTCTGTTCGCTGCTGGCCTCTCCTGATTTCTCAGCGTCCTTGCCTGCTGGTCCGGGAACGTTTCCACCGGCGTTGGCGACATCGCTGCCTGATTTGGTGACTTCGCCACCGCCTGCAGGTGCTTCTGTGCCGCCCTCACCCCCGCCGGTGAGCTCTTCGAGACGCTTCTTCTGCTCGTCGGTGAGTCCCTCGGAGGGGTCCTGCTGCTCTTCCCCGCCGCTCTGCTCCTGTTCCTTTTGGATCTGCTCCTGGGAACGCGGGTCACCGACGAGGGCGACTCGACGGAAGACGAGCTGCGCGGAAGAACGAACCAGATTGCGTGTCTCCTCATCCGGATTGCCCGGCAGGTTCACAACAATGTTGCGGTCACCCTGAGTCGTGATCTCTGCTTCAGAGACACCGGTCGAGTCGACGCGCTGGCGGATGATCGACACAGCCTGGTCAAGCTGCTCCTTGCTGATGTCCGTGTCCTCCGATACCTGGGGCTCCAGGATGATCGAGGTTCCGCCCTCAAGGTCGAGAGCGAGCTTCGGCGTGGTTGTGGCATCAGACCATACGACACCTGCGGCGATGATGCCGAGGAGCAGTGCAGTGACGATCCCCAGCCATACGAAGCGCAAACCAGGACGTGGCTTTTCTTCAATATCGGACACGTTTCAGCTTTCGATTGAGTGCAGTGAGCGAAGTCAGTTCTTCTTGGGATTCTCGGGATCGGTGCCGGTTGCATCCGCATCGGAGTCACCGGTGCCATCCACAACATCGTCGGCATCCTTCGAACCGGCGGCGTCATCGATCACGGAATCGGTTTCGTCTGCCTCAACCTGAGTGGCGTCCGAGTTCAGCTCCGCATCGGAATCGACGACGTCGTCCGCTGGAAGGTCGGTGTCACCGTTGGTCTTCTCAGCGCGCTTACGCTCATTCATCGCGTCGAGTTCAGCGTCCGTGATCGCAGGAGCATCGCTGCTCTCACCACCGTCGGCAGCCTCGGGAGCGTCTGCAACAGCGCCGCCGGCGGCAGCGCCTGCGGCTTCAGGATTGCTGATCTGGCCGATTGCCTGGCGGTGGACTCGGAGCACGGTGCCGGGACCCGATTCGAGGGTGACCTGGTTGTTTTCCTCGTCAATGGACAGGACGGTGCCGAAGACGCCGAACGTCGTCATCACGGTAGCGCCGGGGACAAGGCCCGACTTGATCTCCTCTGCACGCGCCTTCTGCTTACGCCGAGAATTGAACAGGAAAAAAATAAGCAGCGCAGCAAGCGCGAGAGGGATCAATAAATCCACAGGTATCTACCTTTCATAAGAACGAACCAGTCCACTACCTTAGTTCGTAGTCAGTACTCAAGGCGAACTCAATTGCCGGGATCAGAACTCATAGTTTGCTGGGATCTGCATTCCCAGGTGCTTCCATGCCGCGGATGTGGCAACCCGGCCTCGCGGAGTGCGGCTGATCAGACCTTCTCGCACAAGGTACGGTTCCGAAACAGTTTCCACAGTGTCGGCTTCTTCTCCGACGGAGACTGCAATGGTTCCCAGGCCGACCGGCCCCCCGCCGAATCGCTTGCACAGCACCTGAAGCACGGATCGGTCGAGGCGATCAAGGCCGAGTTCGTCGACTTCGTAGACCTTGAGGGCCGACAGTGCTGCGGCTTCATCGATGATGCCTGTTCCGCGCACCTGCGCCCAGTCTCTGACTCTTCGAAGAAGCCGATTGGCCACGCGGGGAGTGCCGCGAGATCTGGTGGAGATCTCCTTCAGCCCCGCAAGCTCCGCTTCGATTCCGAGCATGTGAGCTGAACGTTTGAGCACAGTCAGCAGATCGTCGCTTGAGTAGAAGTCGAGGAGTCCCGTGAATCCGAACCTGTCTCGCAGGGGCGCAGGAAGCAGACCGGACCGGGTTGTGGCGCCGACCATCGTGAACTGAGGCAGGTCAAGTGGAATCGCCGTCGCGCCAGGACCCTTGCCGACGATGACGTCGACACGGAAGTCCTCCATCGCGACATAGAGCATCTCCTCCGCGGCACGAGCCATCCGGTGAATCTCATCGATGAAGAGGACTTCCCCCTCCTCCAACGACGAGAGGATCGCAGCGAGGTCGCCGGCATGCTGAACAGCCGGGCCCGAGGTGACTCGCAGGCTCGACTGCATCTCATGGGCGATGATCATCGCCAGCGTCGTCTTACCCAATCCGGGAGGACCAGAGAGTAGGACATGGTCTGGGGCCCGATTTCGCGCCTTCGCAGCATCGAGAACCAGGGAGAGCTGCTCTCGGACCTGGGGCTGGCCGATGAAGTCCTGCAGTCCCTTGGGACGCAGGGCGGCTTCCGCATCGCGTTCGGCGGTCTCCGCTCGGCCCGAAACCAGCCGCTCCTCCTCGGCACCGGTCAGCTTCTGATCACCGAATTCCAGTTCGTAGGAGGCGTTTGCGCCATCAGAGGAGCTCGTCACTTCCGAGCACCCAGAACCTTGAGCGAGGCCTTCAGCAGCGCAGAGGTGCCGGCATTCTGGCCAAGATCATTGATCACTTCCTGAACGACGTCTGCCGCCTGGGCCTCTTTCCAACCGAGTCCGACCAGGGCATCGACAACCTGCTGATTCGCACCGCCGAACGACAGCTGCAGTCCGGGTTCCGATGCGGCAAGCTTCGGCAATTTGTTCTCAAGTTCGAGGATGATTCTGGAGGCCCCCTTCTTTCCGATGCCGGGGACTCGTGTCAGTGCGTTGGCATCCTGATTCGAAATCGCTGCGGCAAGCTCACCGGGGCCCATCACGGACAGGATAGCCATAGCCAGTCGCGGCCCGATCCCGGAAATCGACAGCAGCACTTCGAACGTGTGGTTCTCATCTTCGGTGCCGAAACCGAAGAGCGTCATCGAATCTTCACGCACCACGAGCGTGGTCACGAGTTCGATATCGGCACCATGACGGGTGTTCGACAGGGTGTCCGGAGTGACGTTGACTCTGCGTCCGACGCCATAGGTGAGAATGACGAGGTGGTCAGCTGCGATGCGATGAACCGTACCGCTGAGGAAACTGATCACGGCCTGCCTTTCGAGTGGGAACACGTGTACGAATCCAGGCTATCAGCTTGGCCCCGAGCACCTGCTTCGACATACCGACGATACCAAGGCTCGCAACGCCGACACCCTGCGCGGCGTTGGATTGTCCTCAACGCTACTTAGCATTGCGCAGGGCCTTGGCCCACTGCTCCTGAGCTTTCGTCAGGCCTGTGCCCTGACGACCGGCGCTCTTGCGCTCGTTGAGGTCTTTGTTCGCTCCAGGCGTCGATTGCCCGCTGAGAGCCCCCCGCCACGAGTGGCAGATCGCGATCGCCAGCGCGTCAGCGGCATCGGCGGGCTTCGGCGCGGCGTCGAGTTCGAGGATTCGGGTCACCATGTTCGTGACCTGCTTCTTGTCAGCCCGACCCGATCCGGTGATGGCGGCTTTGACCTCGGAAGGAGTGTGCATCGCCACGGGCAGTCCGCGTCTGGCGGCCAACCCCATGGTCAGGCCGGAGACCTGGGCAGTGCCCATGATCGTGGAGACATCGTTGCGGGCAAACACACGCTCAATGGCCACGACATCGGGACGGTAGGTGTCCAACCAGCTGTCGAACGCCTCGGCGAGGGCGCCCAGACGCAGGTCGACGGAATCCGTCGACGGCGTTCTCAGCACATCGACGGACACCATTTTGGCCTTGCGGGCGGGCAGGGTGTCGATGACACCCAGCCCGCACCGGGTCAGACCAGGATCAACGCCGAGGATTCTCATCAGTTACCCGGTTCGATCTCATCAGGAATCAAGTTGGGCGAGAACCTCATCGCTGACATCAGCATTGGAATAGACGTTCTGCACCTCGTCGCTGTCTTCGAGCGCATCGATGAGGTTGAAGACCTTGCTGGCGGTGTCCGCATCCAAGCTGACTTCGATCCCGGGCACGAACGAGGCCTCGGCCGAGTCATAGTCGATGCCTGCGTCAACGAGCGCTGTGCGCACGGCAACCAGGTCTGTGGCTTCACAGATGATCTCGAAGGTTTCGCCCTCGTCTTTGACCTCTTCGGCTCCTGCGTCCATGGTGGCCAAGAGGATCGAGTCTTCGTCGGTTCCCTCTGCCGGAACGATGATGACGCCCTTGCGGTCGAAGTTGTAGGTCACCGATCCGGGGTCGGCCATGGTGCCGCCGTTACGCGTGACAGCCACTCGCACTTCGGAGGCTGCACGGTTGCGGTTGTCGGTCAGACATTCGATGAGGAGAGCGACACCGCCGGCGGCGTAGCCTTCGTACAGAATGTTCTCGTAGTTGACAGCCGAGCCGTCGAGGCCGCCGCCGCGCTTGACTGCGCGGGTGATGTTGTCGGCGGGAACCGAGTTCTTCTTCGCCTTCTGCACCGCGTCGAACAGCGTCGGGTTGCCGTCGAGATCAGGTCCACCGTTGCGAGCGGCAACTTCGATGTTCTTGATCAGCTTGGCAAAGAGCTTGGCCCGCTTCGAATCGATGGCAGCTTTTTTGTGTTTAGTCGTTGCCCACTTGGAATGACCTGACACTGGTGTTCCTTCCTATAGATACAGCCCCTAGAGTCTATACGCTCAGCACGCCGTTATGTGCGCTGAGCCACGCAAGGCGGCCCCTGCGCATATGCCCCAGCCCCTCAGCCGGTGACAAGTCTCTCTCAGTCGATGACGAGCGGAACCTCGGGCACAGAGCCTGCAGTGACGAGGTCCATGAGGCTGAGCAGATTCTTCGGGTAGATCGTCTCGGTCGTCGTCGTCAGCTCTGCCCGCGACCACCACCGGAATTCGAGCAGACTGCGCTTCTCGATGTCCGTCCAGACAGCGTCTTCGAGTTCGATGTCCTCACTCGTGCGGAAAGCGAAGTAGGTCTCCTGCTGATGCAGCGACTTCTCCGTGAATTCGAAGACCTCGTCACGTGTGGCCAAGGGGCCGATGAGTTCGCCGGGCTCGCATTCGATTCCGGTCTCCTCGGCGAGTTCCCGGGCTGCGGTCTGAGCGGCCGACTCCCCCAGTTCTGAACCGCCGCCGCAGGTCATCCACCACTGGTGTGTGGGCGTGAGCAGGTCCTGAGCTCGAATCAGGAGAACCTCGTCGCGCTCATTGAGTAATACGACCCGTGAGGCTTTACGAGGTTTCATGGTTCTCCAGGAGTTGACGATGGACGGACGCAGTCTGTGCAGAATAGTGAAGCGGCAAGCAAGCAGCAAGACCGCTATCGTAACCGACAGAACGATATCGGGAAGTGTGCAGTCGACCAACCTGGAGACAGTCAATGTGACGAATCACTGACTTGCGAGGTGTTCCGGGTGGGTACAGGAGGGGTCGGGTGAGCGCCTTGGAGGCGGTGGAGATGGTCATCGGCTCAGCTGTTCGCCGAGGTGGTCGGATCGCCGAGATCCGCATCGACGTTTCCGCCCAGATGCTGATCCCACCAGTCGAGCATCGCTTCGAAGCGCTGTCGTCGGTGCCGAGGCTGGCCCGCTCGGGAGAGTTCGTGGTTCTCTCCGGGGAAGACGAGCAGTTCGGTGTCCACGCCGGCACGCTGCAGGGCGGCATAGTACTGCTGCGCCTGTTCGAGCGGGCAGCGGAAGTCCAGCTCGGAGTGCATCACCAGGCTGGGCGTGCGCACCTGTGAGGCATGTGCCAGCGGAGACTGCCTGTCGATGGCCCGCCGGTCACGGGTGGTGTACTCCTCGGTGAAGAACCGTCCGATGTCGGAGGTGCCCACGAAGCTGTCGGGATCAAGATAGCCGCGTTCGACGATGGCCGCCTGGAACCGGTGGTCGACGGCGGTGATCATGGCGGTGAGGTAGCCGCCGTAGGAACCGCCCTGGACACCGAGGCGGCTGGAATCGAGCTGCGAGTCACCGGCCAGTGCGTGGTCGAGGACGGCAAGGACATCGGCCATCGCTGGGGCCGCCATGTTCCCCTGCACCGCTGTCCCCCATTCGCGGGTGCGTCCGCCTGAGCCGCGAGGGTTCGCGTAGACCACGGCGTATCCCGCCGAGGTGAGGACCTGGGTCTCGTCGAACCACCCGTGTGTGTACTGCGCGAACGGTCCGCCGTGGATGTTGAGAATGACCGGGAAGGGGCCCTCGCCGCTGGGCTTTGCCAGCCACCCGGTGATGGTTCCGCCCTCCCCATCGACGCGCAGGACCTGCGGGAGGACGGAGTTCGCGGGCGCTGGATGCTCTCGGAGTGTGACTGCGGCTGGCTGGGGAGCGTCCACATCTGCGAGGGCATCGGGCGAGGTGGTGATGCCCGCCTGTGCCAGGATCGCGCCGTTGCTCGGGGTCTGGCCGGTGAAGACCACCGTGTCGCCGTCGAGATCGAAGCCGTTGACGACGGTCGTTGCGTCCGTGAGGAAGGTCAGGTCATCGAAGCCGACGTTGGCCGCGCCGAGGTCGATCGACACGATGCGGGAGGCTCCGTCCGTGTCCGCAACAGCGATGACAGAAGCATCGTCGAGGACCGAGCCGTCGATGCCGTGACCCACGATCTGGGGCCGGATGGGAGCGATCGCAACGGTCTCCGGGTCGGTCAGGCGACGGGTCGTCCCGGCAGTCGTATCGTGGACGAAGAGTCCTGGCATCTGAGCGACGAAGTCGAGTTCGTCGCGAGTCAGCTCATTGCCAACCAGCAGCACGGTCTCATCATCGACCCAGCGGTGCAGGTTTACGCTCATCTGGGGCAGCTGCAGTGCCTCCGGGTGATCCCCGTTGAGCAGCCACACGGTTGAGCGCAGGTCAGGCTCACCGTGGTCTGGTGCCAGTGCGGCAACCACGCTGACTCGGTTGCCGCTGGGTGAGAACTGCGGGTCGTGGACATCGGACTCCGGTGTCTCCAGGAGCGTGGACAGTGGCACTTCAGCACCGCCGGCGATGCCTGACTTCCCCAGTCCCGGTTCGACGAGGTCGACGATGAATGCTCGTGCCGGTCGGTCATTCGTGTATCCGAGACCGTTGCTCAGGTAGGCCGCCGAGGTGATCCGCCGTGGAGCTTCCTCACTGGCAGGAATGTCTTCGTCCTGGCCGTAGCGACCAGGTTCAGCCACCCGTGCGACGTAGAGTGCCCGTGCGCCCTCGTCATCGAGTGCGAATTCGGAGACGCCGAGGTGGTTGTCCGTGATCCGGTGAGCCGTCTCGAGGGTGGAGCCGACGAAGAGCTGACCGGCTTCCTTCTTGGCTGCGCTGAGATATCCGGACCAGCTGCTGCGCACTTCGGGAGCGTAGTCGCGCCAGTTGTGGGTCAGCCGTCTCGAGGACTCTCCGGACAGTGCGAACAGCTGCGAGAGGTAGCTGTTGGACTCCAGGTCGGGGCGGGAGATCGTGATGACGGCTTCGCTGCCGCGCACCAGTGGGGATGAGTATTCGGCGAGGGAGTCGAGGTCTTCTGGGTTCATCTGTTCCATTCCTTTGACAGCGCTGCCTGCACATCGGCGTGCACCTGCGGCAGAGCTTTGGTCTGTGCCACGACGGGCAGGAAGTTCGAGTCCCCACCCCATCTGGGCACGATGTGCTGGTGGAGGTGCGCAGCGATGCCGGCGCCCGCCACGGGTCCTTGGTTCATTCCCAGGTTGAAGCCGTCCGGGGACGAGACGGCACGGATCACGGTCATCGCCTTCTGCGAGAAGTGAGCGAGTTCCGCGGTCTCCGACTCGCTCAGGTCCGTGTAGTCCGCGACGTGACGATAGGGGCAGATGAGGAGGTGGCCGGGGTTGTACGGGTACAGGTTGAGCACCGCGTAGACCTCCGCGCCACGGGCCACAATCAGGCCCTGCTCGTCGGACTTCGTCGGAGCCGTGCAGAACGGACACTCAGCGATGCCGGAGTCCTTGGGCTTGTCCTGTCCCCCGATGTAGACCATGCGGTGCGGTGTCCACAGCCGCTGGAAGCCATCAGGCTCCCCGGGAAAGCCCGCAGCCGCTTCGGGTTCGGGAATGTCGCCGAGGTGATCGGGACTGCCCTCGCCGAGGTGGTGGTGTGGGTCCTCCGTCATACCTGGGCCTTGGTTTCGATCGATTCGACGATCCTGGTGACCGCCTCGGCGACCGATACGCCGTTGTCCTGTTCACCGTCGCGGAAACGGAACGACACGGCATTCGCGTCCCGGTCCTCCCCACCGGCGATGAGGACGAAGGGCACCTTCGACTTCGAGGCGTTGCGGATCTTCTTCGGGAACCGATCATCGCTGTCATCGATCTCAACGCGGACGCCGGCGGCCCGCAGCTGTGCGGCCACCTCGGCGAGGTAGTCGTTGAATTCCTCCGCCACGGGAATGCAGGTGACCTGGACGGGAGCCAACCATACGGGGAATGCGCCCGCATAGTGTTCGATGAGCACGCCCATGAACCGTTCGATGGATCCGAACTTCGCCGAGTGGATCATCACCGGCTGCTTGCGGGTTCCGTCGGCGGCCTGATATTCGAGACCGAAGCGCTCTGGCTGGTTGAAGTCGAGCTGCACGGTCGACATCTGCCAGGTTCGACCGATGGCGTCACGAGCCTGGACTGAGACCTTGGGGCCGTAGAAGGCCGCACCTCCGGGATCGGGGACGAGTTCGAGTCCGGTCTCCGAGGCGACCTCTTCGAGGACCTGTGTGGCCTCGGCCCACTGCTCATCCGAGCCGATGAACTTGTCCTTCTTCTTCCCATCCTCATCACGGGTGGACAGTTCGAGGTAGAAGTCGTTGAGACCGAAGTCGCGCAGCAGGCTGAGGACGAATTCGAGCAGGTGACGGATCTCCTTCGCGGCGTCCTCCTGAGCGACATAGGAGTGCGAATCGTCCTGAGTCAGTGCGCGCACGCGGGTGAGGCCGTGGACGACGCCTGAGGCCTCGTCACGGTAGACGGTGCCGAACTCGAAGAGACGCAGGGGCAGCTCACGGTAGGAGCGGCCCCGCGAACGGAAGATGAGGTTGTGCATCGGGCAGTTCATCGCCTTGAGGCGGTACGGGGTGCCCTCCTTGACGATCTCACCGGACTCGTCGCGGACCTCGTCGACGGAGATCGGCGGGAACATGTTCTCGCCGTAGTAGGGCAGGTGGCCCGAGGTGTAGTACAGGGCCTCCTTGGAGATGTGCGGGGTGCCGACGTACTCGAAGCCCTCTTCGATGTGACGGGCGCGGACGTAGTCCTCCATCTCACGCTTGATGACTCCGCCCTTGGGGTGGAAGACAGGCAGGCCGGAGCCGAGCTCCTCGGGGAATGAGAACAGATCGAGTTCGGCACCGAGTTTGCGATGGTCACGACGTTCGGCCTCGGCGAGGCGGTCCTGGTGGGCCTTGAGGTCCTCTTTCGAGGCCCAAGCGGTGCCGTAGACGCGCTGCAGGCTCGCATTGGCCTGGTCTCCGCGCCAGTAGGCGGCCGAGGAGCGGGTGACGGCGAATCCGTTGCCGATCAGTTTGGTGGTGGGCAGGTGCGGTCCGCGGCAGAGGTCCTGCCATACGATCTCGCCCTTGCGGTCGAGGTTCTCATAGACGGTCAGTTCGCCAGCGCCGACCTCGACGGAGGCCGAATCGTCTGAGCCTGCACCCTTATCGTTGATGAGTTCGAGCTTGTAGGGCTCATTCGCCATCCGTGCCTTGGCCTCGTCCTCGGTGACGACGACACGGTTGAAGGTCTGCCCGGCCTTGACGATCTGCGCAGCCTTCTTCTGAATGGCTTTGAGGTCTTCGGGGGTGAAGGACTCGGCGACGTCGAAGTCGAAGTAGTATCCGTCGGTGATGTAGGGCCCGATGCCCAGCTTCGCGTCCGGGAACAGGTCCTGCACGGCCTGTGCGGTGACGTGCGCGGCCGAGTGGCGCAGGATGTCGAGTCCTGCAGGAGAATCGATGGTGATCGGGGCGATCTGGTCGCCGGCGGCGAGCTCGCGGCTGAGGTCGACAGGCTGTCCGTCGAGCCACATTGCAACGACTGTGCGGTCCGTGGAGAAGATCTCCGTGCCGGTCAGTCCCTGTTTCCAAGGAATGGTCTCTCCCGCGCAGTCAATGCTGTCTGCCACTGATCTTCTCCGTTCGTCTGAGTTGGGTGCCTCGCCACTAGAGTCTAATACCTAATCGGCGGTGCGAAATCAGTTGAGTGGCAGTCGTGAGACCGCCACCCAACTGGTGAATCATATGCAATTTTCGATGTCTACGCGGTTCGCGCCTATGCCGGTCGGGATCGGAGCACCGTCCCGACCCGCATCACGCGGCCTTGCTGAATTCGAAGTCCTTGCCCTTGCCCATGTCTTCACTCATAGACAGCTTCAGGTGAACCTTGTCGACTTCGGCGGAAGGCACTGCGAAAGCAAGTTCGACGGTGCTCTCTCCCCCAGCTGGAATCGGATCCGAGAAGGGGAAGCCGCCCTTGTACTTGGAGCTGTCGAAGACATCCTCGTATTCCTTGCCCGCACCGTTGTCGGCCTTGACCTGAGTCAGGCCCAGGTCGGCATCTGAGCTGCCGCTGTTCTTCACGGTGATGGTCACGACCGCGATCTCGCCATTGCTGCTGTCGGCGCCGGCGGCATACTCCGATGCGGTGCCCGAACGCACTGCCACTGCCGCGGTCAGATCGGTGCCGATCTCGACCTCTCCGCCTTCGACGGCGGGGGCTGCTTCGTCACCGCCCTCAGATGGACCTGCAGCCTCGCTGGGGTCCTGAGCAGGATCGGAAGGATCCTGGACGGGGGCTGCTGCTGAAGAGGACTGCTCATCGGCAGCTTCGCCGACCGCGGTGATGAACATGCCACCGAAGATCAGGGTGACGATGACCGAGATGATCGAGAACAAGATGGCGATGAAGCTCAGGATCATGCCGGTGATGGTCATGCCCTTGTTGTTGGCCAGCCCCTTCTTGATGGCGGAGAGACCGACGAATGCGAAGATCACACCGGCAACACCGAAGATGAAGCCGATTCCGAAGAAGATGGACAGGACGATGCCTGCGATGCCGCCGATCAGGGCAAGGATGCCCCAGATGTTCTTCGACTTGTTGTTGCCGGAGCCAGCCGAGTACGAACCATAGCTTGCGTTCGGGTTGGCTGGGATGAACTGGTCCGACGATCCGTCGGCACCGGCATAGGCAGGCTGCTGACCGTACTGATTCGCGTCATAACCCTGACCGTTGGCGTCGTAGCCCTGGCCGTAGCCGTCTTGGCTCTGGCCGTAGGGATCCTGGCCGTAGCCCTGACCGTTGGCGTCGTAGCCCTGGCCATAGCCACCCTGGCTCTGGTCGTAGCCGCCCTGATTCTGGTCGTAGCCACCTTGGCCCTGGCCGTAGCTCGGGGCACCCGCGTCGTTCTGCTGTCCGTACTGAGACTGCGAACCATACTGCGGCTGAGAGCCGTACTGAGGCTGAGAGCCGTACTGCGGAGGCTGGTTCGGGTCGTTCTGTGAACCGTACTGCGGCGGCTGTCCGTTGTTCTGTGAGCCGTACTGCGGCGCGCTGTTCTGATCGCCCGAGAAGCCAGGCGCGCTGGGCGGCTGGTTGTCGGGGCCCGGACCGTTGGGGTTCTGATTTCCAGAACCGTTGTTCGGTTCGTACGGGTTCTGAGGAGTAGACATGAGTGCTCCGAAGTCTTCGTCGATGGTTACCCTCACTAGCGTACTAGTGAATGAGTCGCTTTCCCCATGGCAAACGCGTGGCAGTCCTGACACACGGCCGACACATCGGGCCAAGCTGAGGCTCACGTAGGTGTCAGACAGTGACCGAGGATGAATGCACGAAGCCCCGAGTGAGTCACTCGGGGCTTCTTCTGTGCGCGATACTGGGATCGAACCAGTGACCTCTTCCGTGTCAGGGAAGCGCGCTACCGCTGCGCCAATCGCGCCTTATTCATTTGTTGCACCGGAACACAAGGTCCCTGTGCGCGATACTGGGATCGAACCAGTGACCTCTTCCGTGTGAAGGAAGCGCGCTACCGCTGCGCCAATCGCGCCGACTCACCGATGGAAAACCATCGGAAAATCCGAGGTGGCGACGGGATTCGAACCCGTGTATACGGCTTTGCAGGCCGCTGCCTCGCCTCTCGGCCACGCCACCATCAAGGCAGTGCCATGACGCCTTCGAGCGGATGACGGGATTCGAACCCGCGACCCTCACCTTGGCAAGGTGATGCTCTACCAGCTGAGCCACATCCGCATTTCTCGCTGCCCGGTTTCCCTGGCAACGAGATATAACTCTATACGCAGGTGGCGGTCCATGCAAAATCGAATCGGAGTGATCGTGCTCACACACGCAAATCAAGCTTTCAGACTCATCGACTTATATTGGAAGAGTGAATGACCATCCCCACGACAAGCGCCCCGAAGGGTGGCTGTCGCGCCATCACAAGCATGGAGTGCGACCGTGGCGCAGAACTCGCCTGAGCTTTCTGCGCTGGCGCGGAACTATCACAGCCAACCCGCACACGGCACGGCTCTATCGGATGATCGTCGGCGGATTGGGCACACTCATCGTCGTCATCGGACTGCTGCTCGTCCCATTGCCGGGCCCCGGTTGGCTCATCGTCATCATCGGCCTGTTCATCATCTCCAGCGAGTTCCGCTGGGCACAGCGGATCCTGCATTTCGTCCGAGTCAACGTGGAGAAGTGGACGCATTGGATCATGGCACAGCCTCTATGGGTGCGCTGGACGATTGGTGCGGTGACCGCAGCTTTCGTGGCTGTGGTCGTCTGGGCAGTCTTCAGGATCATCGGGATTCCCGACTGGGTTCCCGAGCTAGAAGTCCTCAGATACCTGGACCTGCAATGACGCTGTCAGTCCCGCCTACTGCGAGGAGAGTGCTGTCAGACGCGAAAGACAGCGCATGTACTTCTTCCGGTAGCCGCCGGCCAAGGATTCTTCAGTGAAGACCTGGTTCAGCGCCTGTCCCGAGTTGATGATCGTGACGTTGCGGTCATAGAGCCTGTCGACAAGTGCGACGAAGCGCAGTGCCACACCCTCGTTGTCGATCGTATTCACGTCTTCCCACACGGCGGCGTCGACACCGTCGACCATCCGGCCGTACCGGGAGGGATGGACCGTGGAGAGATGCTTCAGCAGTGTCGGGAAGTCATCGCGGGCGACCGTGCCTGTCAGCTCGGCGGTTGCGGCATCGAGGTTCTCTGCCGCAACTGGCTCGGCCGGCTCGCTCAGACCTCGGTGACGGTAGTCTTTGCCTTCGATCCGGTAGATGTCGAACTGGTCGGCCAGCGCCTGGATCTCGCGGAGGAAGTCCTGTGCGGCGAAGCGCCCCTCCCCCAATGACCCGGGCAGAGTGTTCGAGGTGGCGATGATCTTCACGCCGGCATCGGTGAGTTCGCGCATGAGACGTGACATGAGCACCGTGTCGCCGGGGTCGTCGAGTTCGAACTCGTCGACGCAGACGAGTTTCATCTTCGAGAGGTCGTCCCGAGCTCGGACGAATCCCAGGGCGCCGACGAGGTTCGTGTATTCGACGAAGGTGCCGAAGGTCGCCGGCTTCTCATTGGCATGCCATGCCGAGGCCAGGAGGTGGGTCTTGCCCACACCGTAGCCGCCGTCGAGGTAGACGCCCTTGGGCCCGTCCTTGCCCTTCGAGAACAGTTTGCCGAAGAAGCCCTTTGACGTCGATGACGCCACGAATTCCTCAAGCTTGTTGCGCGCCTGAGCCTGTGAGGGCTCCGTGTCGTCGGTGCGGTAGCTGGCGAAGGACACGTCGTGGAACTGCGGTGGCGGGACCAGACCTGCAATGAGTTCGTCGGGTGCAACTTGGGGGGAACGGTCGCTCAGGGCGACCAGAGTCTGCTCGGCATTCACTCGGCCTAGTCTATTGCAGGCCACACGCTGTCAATCAACTGAGCCCTGCGTGAGAGTCCTCTCAGCCGGTGGGACCCTCCCCCGTCATGGGTGAAGACAGCCTCAGCTGAAGTCGAAGCCCAGACGCCCCAGCTGCTTCGGGTCACGCTGCCAGTCCTTGGCGATCTTCACATGCAGGTCGAGGTAGACCTTGGTGCCGAGCAGCGCTTCGATGCCGCGCCTCGATTCGCTGCCGATCGCTTTGAGTCGGCTGCCGCCCTTGCCGATGATGATCGCCTTCTGGCTGGATCGTTCGACATAGAGGTTGACGTGGACGTTCCACAGCGGATTGTCTTCGCTGCGTCCCTCACGCGGGTACATCTCCTCGACCTGCGCGGCCAGGGAGTGCGGAAGCTCGTCGCGGACGCCTTCGAGTGCGGCCTCGCGCACGAGTTCGGCGATCATCCTCTCCTCCGGTTCATCCGTCAGCTCTCCTTCAGGGTAGAGCGGAGGCGATTTCGGCAGATGCGCGGTGAGCACTGAATCGACAGTGTCGATCTGGAACCCGTCGACGGCGGAGACCGGAACCACGTCGGCGAAGTCCGCGAGAGCACCCACGGCCAGCAGCGCCTCGGCGACCTTCTCCTGGGAGACTTTGTCGGTCTTCGTCACCAGAGCCACGATCGGTGTGCGTCCGTCGAGGAGTTCGAGCTGGGAGGCGATGTACCGGTCTCCGGGTCCGATGGGTTCGTCGGCGGGCAGGCAGAAGCCGATGACGTCGACCTCGCTGAGGGTCGAGGCCACAAGGTCGTTGAGCCGGCTGCCCAGCAGGGTGCGCGGCTTGTGGAGGCCCGGGGTGTCGACGAGGATCAGCTGATGGCCATCCTTGTGAACGATGCCGCGGATCGTGTGGCGCGTGGTCTGGGGTTTCGCCGAGGTGATCGCCACCTTCTCCCCCACCAGAGCATTCGTCAGCGTCGATTTTCCGGTGTTCGGCCGGCCCACGAAGCAGGCGAAGCCCGCTCGGTAGTCCTCGGGGTAGTCCGTGCGAAATTCCATTTCAGTTCTCTTCCTTCGTGACCCTGACGTGGGTGATGCGGTGGCGGCGGCCCTGGCCCTCCATCGCTTCGATGATGAGCCCCTCGATCCGTGCGTTCGAGCCGTCGATGGGAACGCGGCCGATGAGCTTCGTGAGAAGTCCGCCGACGCTGTTGACGTCGTCCTCGTCGATCTTGACGTCGAAGTAGTCGGCGAAGTCGGAGATCGACATGCGCGTGCTGATGACGAATGAGCCGTCGTCGACCTCGACGAGCTCATCATCGCTGGTGTCGTATTCGTCCTCGATCTCACCGACGATCTCCTCGACGATGTCTTCGATAGTGACGAGTCCGGCGGTGCCGCCGTATTCGTCGATGAGGATCGCCAAATGCGTCGAATCGACCTGCATCTGCTCCATCAGGTCATCGGCGGGTTTGGTTTCGGGAACGAACAGCACTCCCCTGGCCAGGATGTCGACCGGTCGTTCCGCGTCCTCCGGATGGAGGTGGAGACGCCTGGCGACGTCCTTGAGGTAGGCGACCCCGCGAATGTCATCGAGGTCCTCACCGCTGACGGGAATCCGTGAGAATCCCGACCGGAAGAAGAGGTTCATCACCTTCGACAGCGGAGTGCCGGAGTTGACGGTCACGAGGTCTGTGCGCGGGACCATGACCTCATTCGCCGAGGTGTCGGAGAGGTTGAACACGGACTGGATCATCTCGCGTTCGCCGTCTTCGATGACATCCGATTCGCTGGCTCGCTCGACGAGGTCACGCAGCTGATCCGAGGTTACGAACGGCCCGTCCTTGTAGACACGGTCCGGGGTCAGCAGATTGCCGAGGAGGACGAGGATCTTCGTCAACGGCTTGAGCACGACGAGTGCCGCACCCACGACCCAGCTGAGATTGAGGCACACGGCCAGGGAGCGACGTCGGCCGATGGTCCGTGGGGACACTCCGGCGACGACGAAGACGGCGATCGAGGCGGTGAGCACGGTGAGGACGACCATGAGCGGTCCCACCGAGTAGATCGAGTTATAGGCCAAGGCAATGAAGACCGTCGCCAGTGCTTCGAGGAAGTTGCGGACGAAGATGATGACGTTGATGTTGGTGGGCAGATCGATGAGGATCTTCTCTGCCCGGAATGCGGCCTTCTTGCCTTCGTCCTTCGCATCCTGGATCGCCTGATGGGAGACGCTGAGCAGAGCCGCGTCCACCGCAGACAGCGTCGCCGAGATCACAAGACACAGGGCAGCACCGAGAAACAGCCAGAGCACGGCTCAGACCTCGGTGGGTGAGGGGATGTCGGTACGACCGTCGTAGCGAGCGGCGAAGAAGGTCAGCAGAAGATGACGCTGCAGGGCGAACATCTCTTCCTTCTCCGCAGGCTCACCGTGGTCATAGCCGAGCAGGTGCAGGAATCCGTGGACCGTCAGCAGCAGCACCTCGTCCATCGTCGAATGACCCGACGATGCGGCCTGGGCAGCGGCCACCTCGGGGCAGATGATGATGTCGCCCATCTGGCCCTCGGTGGGAGCACCGGGCTGGCCCTGCGTGAGCTGGTCCATCGGGAACGACATCACGTCGGTGGGTCCTTCGAGGTCCATCCAGGTGACGTGGAGTTCTGCCATGGCCGTGGCGTCGACCATCGTCACCGCGAGTTCGGCACCGGGGTGCATGTGCAGGGCCTGACCCAGGTATTCGGTCAGAGCCACAACCTCGTCGAGGTCGATCGATGAGTCGGTTTCGTTAGAGATCTCGGTATTCATTCGCTGCTTCCCCACAGGTCATAGGCGTCGACGATCTTCGTCACCAGCGAGTGGCGGACGACGTCCTTGCTGCCCAAGTGGCAGAATTTCAGGTCCTCGATTCCGGTCAGGATGTCCTGGACGACGTTGAGACCGCTACGGGTCTTGCCCGGCAGGTCAATCTGGGAGACGTCGCCGGTGACGACCATGCGTGCACCGAAGCCCAGACGGGTGAGGAACATCTTCATCTGCTCACCGGTCGTGTTCTGCGCCTCGTCGAGGATGATGAACGCATCGTTGAGAGTCCGGCCGCGCATATACGCCAGCGGGGCCACCTCGATCGTTCCGGTTTCGATGAGCAGCGGGATCGACTCGGGGTCGACCATGTCGTGCAGAGCATCGTAGAGGGGACGCACATAGGGGTCGATCTTCTCGTTCAGCGTCCCGGGCAGGTAGCCCAGGCTCTCCCCTGCCTCCACGGCCGGGCGGGTGAGGATGATGCGTGAGACCTCTTTGTGCTGCAGTGCGTTGATGGCCATCGCCATGGCCAGGTACGTCTTGCCTGTGCCTGCGGGGCCGATGCCGAAGGTGATCGTGTGATTGCGGATCGCCTTGACGTAGTCGTGCTGGCCCATCGTCTTGGGACGGATGGATTTTCCGCGTGTGGACAGGATGTTCGTGCCCATCACCGCCGAGGCGGCCTGTCCTTCAGAGGAGAACGACGCGACCCGGTCGATCGTCTCCTCGTTGATGCGGTGGCCGGAGGCATGCAGCTTCTTGAGTTCCCCGATGACGGAGACGAATGCCGCCACGCGCGTCGGCTCACCGCTGGCCTGCACCTGGTTGGCGCGCACGTGCAGATTGAGTTCGGGGAAGACGCGCTCGAGCTTCCGCAGGTTCGACTCCCCCGGCCCGAAGAACTCGACCAGATCGATGGAGTCGGGAATCACGAGACGCACTGTGTCCGATGAGGCTGCTTCGGCAGGTGTGCTGTTCACAGAGTTCGTGGGCTGAGTGGAGGTGTCCAGAATGATCCTTAGTGACTGTGAGTACTTGTGGGAGTACTGCAATTGTGTGCTTCCATCGTAGTCCGCTTCGTCACCAACGGCCCAATGAATTCTGAGCCATGACGAGGCCGGCTGCTCCGGCCGAGGACGAACGCAGGACCGTAGGGCCCAGGAGCACTGTTTCGGCGCCGATGGCCGACAGTGCCTCGAGCTCGGCGTCGCTGATGCCGCCTTCGGGTCCCACGACCAAAACGACGCGTTCCGATCCAGCCTCGGACCGTGACAGGGCCTGGGAGAGTTTCAGCTCGGCCGCCTCGTGGAGGACGTAGACGGTATCGCCATCGGACAGTGCCCCTGCCAAACCGGTGCCGCGGACAAGGTCGTGGCGCAGTGGGAAGCGAGAGCGTCGGGCCTGCAAGGACGCTGCCCGCAGGACGTTGTCCCATTTACCGGCGAGTTTGTCGCGCTTCTTCGCAGGCCAATCGGCGATCGAGCGTTCGGCGGCCCACGGGATCACCTCGTCGACTCCGATCTCTGTGGCGGCTTCGATCGCTTGCAGATCGCGGTCGGCCTTCGCCAGTGCCTGCACGAGGACCAACCGCGGTCGTACCACCTCGGCGTGGGTCACCGAAGCAACCTGAAGTCCCATTTCATTCGCCGAAGCGCTCGTGACGGTGCCGCGCACGCGAGTGCCGGATCCGTCGACGACTTCAAGCTCATCCCCGGGTCCGAGTCTGCGGACTCGGACCGCGTGCCCGGCCACATCCTCACCGAATGTGAGCACCTGACCGGCGGCCGCCTCGGCGACCTGGGAGGAGAAGAAGACGGGAAGACTCACCGACCGGCGAACTTCTCACGCATGCGGGAGAACATACCCCGGTTCTGGGTGGTGATCTGCGCGCGTGGAGTCTCCTCCTCGCGCAGCTTCGCCAACTGTGACAGCAGGTCCTTCTGCTCATCGTCGAGTTTGTCCGGTGTCATCACGTCGACCGTGATGAGGAGGTCGCCTCGGGTCTCCGAACGCAGACGGGTGGCGCCGAGTCCGGGAAGCTTGACGACGGTGCCGGACTGGATGCCGGCCTCGATTGAGAGATCCTGAGTGCCGTCGAAGGTATCGAACGGAATCGAGGCGCCGAGGGCGGCCGCGGTCATCGGCACCGAGACGGAGGCGCGCAGGTTGTCACCGTCGCGCTGGAAGACTTCGTGGCGGGTCACCATGACCTCGACGAAGAGATCGCCGGCAGGTCCACCACCGGGTCCTACTTCGCCCTGGGAGGAGAGCTGGATGCGCGTTCCGTCGGAGACTCCGGCGGGGATGCGGATCTTCATGGTCCGCTGCTTGCGGACGCGGCCGTCTCCCTGGCAGTTGAGGCAGGGGTTGGGAATGACAGTGCCGTAGCCGTGGCAGGAGTTGCACGTCTGGTTGGTCACCATCTGGCCCAGCAGTGTCCGGGTCATACGCTGGACGCTGCCAGCTCCGTGGCACAGGGTGCAGGTCTCAACCGATGTGCCCTGCTGTGTTCCGGCACCCGAGCAGGTGTCACAGACGACAGCTGTGGCGACGTCGAGGTCGATGTTGCCGCCGAATGCTGCGGTTTCGAGGTCGATGTTGACTCCCACGAGCGCGTCCTTGCCACGCTGCGTGCGCGGCATCGGGCCACCGGCCGAGCCGGCCCCTCCGCCGAAGAAGGTTTCGAAGATGTCTCCGAAGCCGCCGAAGCCGCCACCGCCGGCAGGGAAGCCCTGACCGTTCTCGCCGCCGCCCATGTCATAGTTGCGGCGCTTCTCCGAGTCGGAGAGAACGTCGTAGGCGAGGGAAATGGCTTTGAACTCGTCCTCGTGGCCGGGGTTCACATCGGGGTGATACTTCCGGGCCAGCTTTCGGTAGGACGATTTGATTTCAGCCGCCGAAGCGTCTTTGGACACTCCGAGTGTTTCATAGTGATCGGCCACAGAAACTTCTCTCTCCCTGGTGGTGTGCGTTGTTCGCGTTGTCGTGCCTGTTCGCAGTGTGGTGCTTGTTCGAGCTGTGCTGTGCGCTGTCGGATCGGTTCATCTAGCTCTGATCGAGGACAGAGGAGACGTACTTCGCCACGGCTCGCACAGCGGTGATCGTCGTCGGATAGTCCATCCGGGTCGGCCCGAGCACAGCCAATCGCGCGGAGGAACCCGCGTCATGACCATATTCGGCGGCCACGAGGGATGTCGAGCTGAATGACTCGTGAGTATTCTCACGACCGATCCGAACGCTGATCTCCTCTTGGTCCTCGGCCATCGATGTCAGCAGCTTGAGCAGTACGACCTGCTCTTCGAATGCCTCGAGGATCGGTGCCATCTTCTCACCGAACTCCCGCCCGGAGCGAGCCAGGTTCGCTGTGCCTGCCATGATGATGCGCTCTTCACGCGTGGCGATGACAAGATCTGTGACGGCGGCTCGCACCTGAGTCAGAGCCGCGGCGAGCTCGGCGCCGACTGAGTTGGCTCCCGCGAGGGGTTCTGTCTCGGTGCCCTCAGCGGCCTGACCCGTAGTGCTGGGGGTAACCGTGCTCATCACCTTTGAGAGTTTCTGGCCGGAGAATTCGGTGTTGACCTCATCGCGGATTCCGCGCAGTGATTCATCGTCAATGAATCCCGGTGTGATCACGATCTTCTGTTCGACCTGACCGGCATCGGTGATGAGGACGACGAGGATGCGGTTGGGGCCCAGACCCACGACCTCGATGTGCTTGATCGTGGCGCGAGAGACCGTCGGGTACTGGATCAGTGCCACCTGGTGCGTCAGACCAGAGAGGACTCGCACCGTACGGTCGAGCATGTCATCGAGGTCGCCGTTGCCGTCGATGAGCTGGAAGATCGCACGCCGCTCAGCCTGGGTCAGCGGCTTGAAGTCGTCGATGCGGTCAACGAACATCCGGTAGCCCAGGTCGGTTGGGATCCGACCGGCGGAGGTATGGGGCTGCGCGATGTAGCCCTCCTGCTCGAGGTGAGCCATGTCGTTGCGGATCGTGGCTGGTGAGACTCCGAGCGTGTGGCGCTGAACGATGGCCTTCGACCCGACGGGCTCATTGGTGGCGACGAAGTCTTCGACGATCGCACGCAGAACCTGTGCTCGTCTGCTGTCGTTCATTCGTCCCTCCTTGAGTTCGGCGCTGCATTTGGCACTCATCTGCTTTGAGTGCCAATTCTACGCCTCTTGCAGTTCGAATTCACTTTCGCCCCTGTCCCAGCGGGTCATCGCCCATCGCACCGTGTCCTTGATTAGGGTGGTTGACCGTGAATACCTTTGATCGCTATGGGCCCGATGTGCTGGCAGGTTCCTCACCTTCCTCGCACCGACCCAAGAAGTCCACCCCTGTCGAGCTCGCACTCGGAATGGTCCTCGAAGACGCCATGAGCGGATATGTCGGTGCCGTCGTCGGCGCCGAGAAGACCACTGCCGGCGTCGTCGTCAATCTTGAGGACCGGGCCGGCAAGGTCCGCGCGTTCCCACTGGGGCCCGGCTTCCTGCTCGAGGGCAAGCCCGTCGACGTCAAACTCCCGGCTAAGAAGAAATCTGCCCCCGGTCGAACGGCCTCAGGATCGCGGGCAGTCGGCAATGCCCGGGCCCGAGTGGCTCGCGGATCGCGCATCTGGGTCGAGGGCAAACATGATGCTGAACTGGTGGAGAAGATCTGGGGTGACGATCTGCGTATCGAGGGCGTCGTCGTCGAACCATTGGGCGGCTTGGATGACGTCGCTGACAAACTCGCCGCCTTCGGCCCAGACAAGGACCACCGCGTCGGGGTTCTCGCTGACCATCTGGTCTCTGGCACCAAAGAGTCCAAGATCGCCGATGCGGTGCGTGCCGATCCTCGCTATCGCGATGTCGTCCACATCATCGGACACCCCTATGTCGACATCTGGCAGGCGGTCAAGCCTCATGTCGTGGGCATCAGGGAATGGCCGGTCGTCCCTCGAGGCGAGGACTGGAAGACGGGAATCCTGAAGCGCATCGGCTGGCCCCACGCCGATCACCGGGACGTGGCACGGGGCTGGGTGCGCATTCTGGGTAAGGTCGGCACCATCGCCGACGTCGAGCCCACGCTCTCCGGTCGGGTCGAGGAGCTCATCGACTTCGTGACAGTTGGGTGAGGCCCCGTTCGGACACGACACCGGGACGGGTAGAACGCAGGTCGGTTGAGGCCCTGGGGAGTTTGTGATCGATCTGGTACACGATTCGGGCTTTCCCCCATTCGGCGCCAGAGCATTTCCGATAGTGTGAATGACCAGAAGCTCTGAAAGGACCCGCATGTCTTATAACCCCCAGCAGCCCAACAACGGCTCTGACCAGTCGCGTCCCATGCCACCGAACTATTCTCAGGCCTCTGGACCCCAGCAGCCCTACAGTCAGCAGAACCAGAACTATGGTTCCCAGCAGCCGAATCCCGCTCCGCAGACCTACGGTTCACAGCAGGGCCAGGCGGCTCAGCCCAGCTACGGTTCGCAGCAGCAGGGTTATGCCTCGCAGCAGCAACAGCCCGGCTACGGATCACAGCAGGCATACAGCGGCCAGCAGCAGTCCGGGCAACAGCAAGCGTATGGCCAGGGACAGCAGCAATATGCCCAGCAGCCCTATGGGCAGCAGGCGTACAGCTACGGACCAGGACAACCGGTCGGAAATCCGGCGCTGTTCGACTCACGGATGCTCCCGGAGAATGCCTACGGCCCCGGTTCCGAGATGTTCTGGCAGGCCAGCGAGAACGACAGAACCACAGTTCTCTGGACACACCTCGGGTCGATCATCGTCGGGTTCCTGCCCCTGATCATGTTCCTCATAAAGAAGGACGAATCGCCCTACGTGCGTGAACATTCGCGGCAGGGCCTCAACGCCATGATCACGAACTACATCGCCACGTTCGCGGCCGTCATGGTGTTCATGGTCATCGGCTTCCTCCTCGCGATCGTCACCTTCGGACTCGGGTTCTTCGTCTATTTCCTGGCTTTCCTCGTCCCGCTCCTCTACACGGTGCTCTACATCATCGCCGCTGTAGCCGGGAGCAAGGGAGAGGGCTATCAGTTCCCACTCGTGATCAACTTCGTGAAGTGATCAGGTCTGCCCCATGAGCTGAGCGTCGTTTCAGCATCAAGAAGCCGCTGCCATCGATTGCGATGACAGCGGCTTCTTCATGTTCAGCTCAGTTCGCTGAGCGTCAGTTCAGTCCACGTAGTCGGTGAGGATGCGAACCATGTAGTCCGCCATCAGCCGTCCCTGCAGCGTGGGTTCGAAGCGGCCTTCGTCCACGGCATCACCGTTGAGCAGTCCCTGCTTCACAAAGCCGCGGATCGCTCGCTCGCTGCCTGCTCCCAACGAGTCCAGCGACAGTTCCGAATCGATGCGGGCTGCGAGCATGATCCGTTCGATCTCCTGAGTCGACTCGTCGAGGGCCTCGCGGCCGATGGCAGGTGACTCACCTGCCAGGAGTCGATCGGACCAGGCGCGGGGATGTTTGGCGTTCCAGAACCGCACTCCCCCGATATGCGAATGGGCTCCGGGTCCGAAGCCCCACCAATCGGCATTTCGCCAGTAGGCCATGTTGTGGTCGCAGCGGGTCTCAGCTGAGGTTGACCAGTTGCTGACCTCGTACCAATGCAGACCAGCCGCCGCCATAGCCGCATCGGCGATCTCATACTTATCGGCCAGGTCGTCTTCGTCGGGCATCGGCAGTTCGCCACGGCGGACCATGGCGCCCATCTTGGTGCCGGGTTCGACGATGAGCGAATAGGCGGAGATGTGGTCGACGTCGTTGCTCAGAGCCACCTCCAACGACCTGCGCCAATCGTCGATGGACTCCCCCGGTGTTCCGTAGATGAGGTCGAGGCTGAGTTCCAGACCGGCCTCTTTGATCCACCGAGCCACATCCGGAATCTTCTCCGGGTCATGAGTGCGATCGAGGGTGGCCAGCACATGGGGCACGGCCGACTGCATGCCCAAGGAGATTCTGGTGAACCCGGCGGCAGCCAGGGTCGCGATATAGGCCGGGTCCAGCGTGTCCGGGTTCGCTTCGGTCGTGACCTCGACATCGGGAGCCAGCCGATAACGGTCGCGGATGTCATCCATCACACCGGCCAGCACCTCGGCGGCCAACATCGTCGGGGTGCCGCCGCCGAAGAAGATCGTCGAGACCTCGCGGTCACCGGCTCCCGCCTCGGCGAGGACACGGGCCGAGAGGTCAAGCTCTCGGGCAAGATTGCTGCGGTAGTCGTCCCGGGAGGCTCCGGGGCCCAGATCTTCGGCCGTGTAGGTGTTGAAATCGCAGTAGCCGCAGCGGACTCGGCAATAGGGGACGTGAACGTAGAGGCTCAGGCCGCGAGCAGCCGCGCCGACCCCGGCCGACGCCGGCAACGTACCGTCGAGCGGTGGAGTCTCTCCAGTCGGTTGTGCCGGCACTTACTTCTTGGCGTCCTTCTTGGTCTCCGGCTCATCAGATGACAGGGCGGCGATGAAGGCCTCCTGTGGAACCTCGACGTTGCCGACCACCTTCATCCGCTTCTTGCCTTCCTTCTGCTTTTCAAGCAGCTTGCGCTTACGGCTGATGTCACCGCCGTAGCACTTGCTCAGCACGTCCTTGCGGATGGCGCGGATGGTCTCGCGAGCGATGATGCGCGAACCGATGGCGGCCTGGATCGGCACCTCGAACTGCTGGCGCGGGATCAGCTTGCGCAGCTTGCCGGCCATGAGCACACCGTAGGAGTAGGAGTTGTCGCGGTGGACGATCGCGGAGAAGGCGTCGACCTGATCACCGTGGAGCAGGATATCGACCTTGACCAGGTCCGCTGCGTCCTGACCGTCATCGGAGTAGTCGAGTGTCGCGTAGCCCTTGGTCTTCGACTTCAGCTGGTCGAAGAAGTCGAAGACGATCTCTGCCAGCGGCAGACGGTAGCGAATCTCGACCCGATCCGAGGACAGATAGTCCATCCCCTGCAGGCTGCCGCGACGTGTCTGGCACAGTTCCATGACCGCACCGATGTAGTCACTCGGGGTGAGGATCGTGGCCCGAACCATGGGTTCGCGGACCTCTTTGATCTTGCCCGTCGGATACTCGCTGGGGTTCGTGACCTCCATCTCCGATCCGTCTTCCAAAGTGACGTCGTAGATCACGCTGGGTGCGGTGGAGATGAGGTCGAGGTCGTATTCGCGTTCGAGCCGGTCGCGCAGTACCTCGAGGTGGAGGAGTCCGAGGAATCCGCAGCGGAAGCCGAAGCCCAGCGCCGTCGAGGTCTCCGGCTCGTAGGCCAGAGAAGCGTCGTTGAGTTTGAGCTTGTCGAGGGCATCGCGCAGGACCGGGTAGTCCGATCCGTCGATTGGGAACAGCCCGGAGTACACCATGGGCTTGGGTTCTTTGTAGCCGTCGAGCGCCTGCGTGGCCGGAGCGGAATTCAAAGTGACAGTATCGCCGACCTTGGACAGGCGCACGTCCTTGACTCCGGTGATGAGGTAGCCGACCTCGCCGACGCCGAGGCCCTTCGTGGCCTTCGGTTCCGGGGAGGAGACACCGATCTCGAGGAGTTCGTGGGTGCTGCCGGTCGACATCATCGTCAGCTTCTCACGCGGGTGCAGGGCACCGTCGATGAGGCGCACGTACGTCACAACACCCCGGTAGGTGTCGTAGACGGAGTCGAAGATCATGGCTCGCGCCGGGGCATCGGCATCGCCGACGGGTGCAGGAATGTCGGAGATGATGCGGTCGAGGACCGCGTCGACGCCTTCGCCGGTCTTGCCGGACACCAACAGGCAGTCCTCCGGTTCGCAGCCGATGAGGTTGGCGAGCTCTTCCGCGTACTTCTCGGGCTGGGCTGCAGGGAGGTCGATCTTGTTGAGGACGGGAATGATCGCGAGATCGTTCTCCATCGCCATGTAGAGGTTCGCCAGCGTCTGGGCTTCGATGCCCTGTGCTGCGTCGACGAGGAGGAGCGCACCTTCGCAGGCGGCCAGGGATCTGGAGACCTCATAGCTGAAGTCGACGTGTCCCGGAGTGTCGATCATGTTCAGAGCGAACGGGGTGTCGTCGTTCTCCCAGGCCATGCGCACGGCCTGGGACTTGATCGTGATTCCGCGTTCGCGTTCGATGTCCATCCGGTCGAGGTACTGGGCACGCATATCACGCGGCTGAACCGCACCGGTGACCTGGAGCATCCTGTCGGCCAGGGTCGATTTGCCGTGGTCGATGTGAGCGATGATGCAGAAATTGCGGATCAACTCGGGTGATGTAGCGGACGGAGAAATCCGTTCGAGTGCTTGTGGCTTCACCTGAGGTGACATGAACGCCCTTCCTTCGACAGACCAGAATCTCCATTGTTCCATGGGTTGTGCATCAGACTGGAATCCTCCGCACCCCGGATGGTGCTCTCCTCTGCTTCGTGAAGCCACAGGCAGAGCCGCGCTGATGCCTACCCCCGAGCCGCGACGAGGCCACACGAACTCGTTGAGAATCCGGGTCCTGATCTCACACATTCGCCGCTGATCGGCGAAGATTGTGCCATGAGCGATTTCTCGATCATGACCTTCAATCTCAGATATCCCGCTCTCGACGGGCATCCTGTGGCCACACGTCTGCCGATCGCCGCCGAGCTCATCACGCAGGCTCACCCTCACATCATCGGCACCCAGGAGGGCGAACTCGACCAGCTCGAGACTCTCATCAGCCTGCTTCCCGAGGAGTACATCTGGCTGGGTGAGGGGCATTCGGGCGGCAACTCCGGGGAATTCACCGCAGTCATCTACGATTCGTCCCGTTTCGATGTCGACAGGGTCGACATCAGCTGGCTGTCCGAACAGCCGGAGACAGTCGCCTCCGAGTCCTGGGGCGTCTCCCATGCCCGGACCCTGACGGTCGTGGACTTCCGTGACCTGGTGACCAGGCAGCCCCTGCGCCTGCTCAACACCCACCTTGACCACAGATCAGAAGAGGCTCGTCTCGAGTCGGGCAAGATCATGGCCGGCCACCTCGCCGAGGTGGCCGGACCTTGCGTGGTCACCGGAGATTTCAATGTCGCCACCGGATCCCCCGTGTACGACTATTTCTGCACCGAGGTGGGACTCACCGACACCGGGGCAGTTGTCCCGGGTGAGAACATCGGCACCTTCCATCGCTACAAGGGACCGCAGGACGGCGACCCTCGCATCGATTGGATCCTGACCTCATCGGACCTGCAGACCGTGTCGACCCGGATCAATACCTTCTCAGCTGGTGGCGAATATCCCTCCGACCATTTTCCGGTCGAAGCGGTTCTGCGCTACGTCGATTAGGATCAGTGCACATGAGTTGGAAATCACTGGTCAGTCGCGTTGTCAGGATCGGCGTCAGAGAAGGCGTCAAATACTACAAAGATTCACAGAGGAAGAAGTCGGGTTCGCAGGGTTCGAGTCCCCGCCCCAGCGGTCCCCCTCAGGGTGATGGACGGTCGTCGGGATCCACCTCGGCGAAGGGTGGCGACTACCCCGGTGACTACCGCGGCGCGGTCAACGTCTCCTATGCACCCGATCTCGACGGCGACGCCGATCCGGGTGAAGTCGTCTGGGGGTGGATCCCCTTCGAAGAGGACCACAGCCAGGGCAAGGATCGCCCGTCTTTGGTTGTGGGCAAGGACGGACGGTGGGTACTAGCACTCATGCTCACCAGCAAGGACCACATTCCAGGTGGCGTCGGGGAGGTCCGCGAGGACCGCCATGCCAGGTGGATGAACATCGGCAGCGGAGATTGGGACTCACAGGGCAGGCCCTCTGAGATCCGCCTCGACCGTGTGATCCGGCTCGATCCGCAGACCATCCGCCGAGAAGGCTCGGTCATGCCCCGAGAGATCTTCGAACAGGTCGCGAACAACGTCAACGCGGGCTGAGTCGAATCCCGGGCACCGACAATTTCTGCTTGGCAGGTTCAGCCTGTATCGTTGGCAGAGTATCTTCATCAATGGCGTGTGTCTCGTCTAGGTCGGGTGAAGATGCCATCAGATTCGATATCGTCGATGTGTTTCCCCGCGGAGATGAGTATGTCGATCAGATGTGCCCTCACGACCATGTTCCACTAACACGAAAGAGTGTTGAAATTGGCTAATATCAAGTCACAGATCAAGCGGATTGAAACCAACGAGAAGGCTCGCCAGCGCAACAAGGCTGTGCGGTCCGAGGTTCGGTCACACGTCCGCGTCGTCCGCGAGAACATTGCTGCCGGCAAGAAGGACGAAGCACAGCAGGCTTATGCTGTTGCCGCCCGGAAGCTCGACAAGGCTGTTTCGAAGGGTGTTCTGCACAAGAACAACGCTGCGAACCGCAAGTCGCGCATGGCCACGCAGATCAACGCTCTCTGAGTCGATCACTGAGGCTATAGCTTCGAGGGGCCCGATCCGTTTGGATCGGGCCCCTCATCTATTCACCGTTGAGTTCAGCGTTGGCGAGCCAGCCGGCAGACCTCGGAGACGAACCATTCGACGGCATAGACCGGGTCACGGCCGCCGCCTTTGACTGCCTCGTCGGCCTCAGCCGCCGCAATCAACGACTGTCCCAGTGCCACTTCGTTCCACCTGCGCACCTCTCGACGGGCCCGGTCGACCTGCCACGGAGCCATCTTCAGCTCCGCTGCCAGTTCACCGCTCGATCCCGAGAAGCCCTGCACCTTGGCCATCCCCCGCAGCTTCATCGCAACGGCGGCCACCAGTGGAACCGGATCCGAGCCAGTCGACAGGGCGTGACGCAGCAGGCTCAGTGCACTCTTCGCATCTCCCCCGACCGCAGCATCGGCGACCTTGAAGCCGGTGGCTTCCACGCGACCGCCGTAGTACTGATCGACGATCTGCGCGGTGATGGTGCCGTCCGTGTCCTCGATGAGCTGTTCGACTCCGGCGTTGAGTTCGGACAGATCAGCTCCGAGCGCAGACATGAGCGCTGCCATTCCGGATTCGTCGATCTGCCTCTTCGCGGCCTTGAACCGGCTCTGGGCGAACTTGGCCCGGTCGCTCTCATTCTTCAGTGCCGCCGCATCGACCCGCGGGAACCCGTTGGCCTCGATCTTCTTGACCAGTTTGGCGCCGCGATTGCCGCCTCCGTGAAGGAGCAGGACGACAGCATCATCATTGGGCTCATCGAGGTAGGCGAGCGCATCGGCCAGAAACGCCTCCGAGCACTTCTCAACGCTGTCGACGATGATGAGCTTCGCGGTGGAGAACAAGGAGGGCGAGGCGGCCATGAGCAGCTCTCCACCCTGATATCCGGCGGCGTCGAATTCCACCTCTTCCGGGTCCTTCTTCCGTGCGGCAGCCACGATCCGGTCCTTGGCCATACGGATGAGCACCGGCTCATTCCCGGAGATCATCACAACGGGCGCGGGCTTCGCGGAACTCCACGGAATCAGGGTCTTCTTCACTGCCATGGGCCAAGCCTATCGTCAGCCGTGGACACGATGTGCAACGGTCACAGGTGTCTCCTCGATGGGTTCATTGCTCGTCCCCGTGACAGTCTCGTGCGGTGCTGTACTTCGCGTGTGCGTAGACGGCGACTGTGCCGCAGCGGTCGGTGCGCAGGACGGGGACCGGACCGAATGCTCGTTGGGCTCGTGGGGTGGGATGTCCGTAGCTGTTCTCGCCCACGGAAATGACTCCCAGGCGAGCGCCTGCGGCCGTGAAGAAGTCCTCTGCCAGGTCCGAGGAGCCGTGGTGGGGTGCGATGAGCAGATCAACGGGTTCCAGGCTCTGAGCGAGAACGAACTGTTCGTCTTCGCCGATGTCGCCGGGGACGAGGAAGCTCAGCCCCTCAAGTTCGACCCGCAGGACCAGGGAGTCTTCATTGCGCATCTTCGTCCCCACTGTCTCTTCGCCTACGTCTGCCTCCTCATCCCTCCCTGTCCCTGCGGTCTCTCGGGCTGGCGGCCAGAGCACCTCGATTTGGGCCCCAGGGGCGTCGAGGCTGCGTCCGCGTGTTGTCGGGACCACCTCGGCGCCGGTGTCTGCGACGACACCGCGGACGTCTGCTCCCCCACTGACGTTGCTGGAGACCCAGAGACGATGGAGGGTCCGTGACCACGTGGTTCCGGCATACCCCGCGCTGTGGTCGGCGTCGAAGTGGGAGATGACGAGGTCGAAGTCCTCGATCCCACCCTCGTCGAGGCACACGTCGACGGGCTTCGGGTCCTTGCCCGTGTCCACGACGAGCCCTGCGCCCTCGCCGAGGTTGATCAGCGTTGCCGAGCCCTGACCCACATCGCAGATCATGACCAGCCAGTCATCGGCCGGTGGCTTCGTCCTGCCGACGACGATGATCAGCGCCGTCAGGCAGATGCAGACGACGACGGTGGGGATCCCCCACACTCTTCGGCGCACCAACATCCATAGGCCCGCGGCCAACAGGATGAGGAGTCCGAGCGCTGCCAGTGTCCCCACGGGAGGTTTCGGCCAGTCCAGTGCTGCCCCCGGCAGTCCGGCACAGACCCTGGCCACGGCGACGATCCACCAGGCGCACAGGGAGCCGAGCCAGGCGGGAACCTGTGCACACCACAGCAGGCCGGGAATGCCGAGGAGCCCGAGTCCCCCGCACACCAGCGACACGAACCCCAGAACGGTGGCCGGCAGGACAGCAGGCGCGGCGAGCGCGTTCGCCGCCACCGACCACAGACCGATCCGCGGGTCGATCGCCACGAGCACCGGGGTACAGGCCAGCTGAGCAACCAGGGGCACAATGAGTGCACTGATGACGATCGTGGGAACCATGGACAGGTGCAGGCTCAGACGCCGCAGAAGGATCGGAACGACGAAGAGGATCGCGGCAGTGGAGACGACGGAGAGGACGAACCCCACAGAGGTTGCCAGCACGGGGACGAGACTGAGCAGGATGCACACGGTTGAGCTCATCACTGCCACAGGTGAGATTCCTCCCCCACGCAGGAACACGAGCGCGACAGCGATCGCCATACCCGCAGCGCGGATGGCACTGGGCTCGAAGCCCACAACGAAGACATATCCCACGCAGGTGAGCACCCCGACGCCCACCCGTGTCCGGGGGCCAGCCCGGCACAGGCCAGCAAGCAGTCCGGCGCCGAGGCTGACGATCGTGACATTGCTGCCGGAGACAGCCGAGATGTGCGTCAGGGACACAACGCGCATATCGTCTTCCATCCGCGCGTCCTGGGGCTCAGTATCACCGACCACGAGACCCGGCAGCAGCGCACCTCCGCTGTGCCCCGAGGCCAGCGAATCGTGGCGCAGCTGGAGGCGCAGATCTGCCCGCCACTGCCATAGTCCGTTGGGTGCGCCGATGATGTGAGCGTCCTCGTTGCTGATGCGGATGTCATCGAGGGCTTCGGTGCGCAGTGACACGTGCGCACCGTCGGGTGGCGCCGAGGGGCTGAGCACCTCGGTGATCCCAGTCGACGTCAGCACGGTCAGCCGTGACCAGCCCGAGTCACCCGGCTGGCTGTGCCCGACCGCGATGCCCTCCATCTCGATGGCCTCATCACGCCCCTGTGCAGACACGAGCATCGTGGTCTGCACTGTGAACAGACACGCGAAGACGATGAGGAGCACGCCGAGGTGGTGGTGCTTGCGCAGGCAGAGGAACCCGAGACAGGCGAGGGGTGGGACAGCGAAGAGCGCCCAGAGACCGGGTGCTGCCAAGGCGGTGATCCACAGACTCAGCGCACAGATGAGCAGGCGGAAGGACCCGGGCCAAACCTGCGCAGCGCCGCGCACCCACCCGAACGCGGCCTGCAGCCGCTCTTTCGCGCCTTCGGCCCTACCCGACGATGACAAGGTCTTTGAGACTTTCGAAGGTCTTGGGTCCGATCCCTGGGACCAGCAGCAGGTCGTCGACGGTGGCGAAGGGCTGTTCCTCACGGTGGGCGATGATCGCCTCAGCGGTGACCGGTCCTACTCCCGGCAATGTCTCCAGGGTGGTGAGGTCAGCGGTGTTGAGATTGACGGCGGTAGCCGAATTCGGATTTGCGGACGCACTGCCTGAGGTAGCTGAGCCTTCTGAGGTTCCGGAGCTGCCTGCGCTGCCGGAGCCGCGGTCCTGTCCAGTGCTGCCTCCTGCGCCCTGTTCTGCGTTCCCTGCTGCGTTCGTGCCAGCACCGTCTGCTTCGGACGCGGCCGATGCGGGGCCCTCACCGCGCATGGGAATGTGGACCTGCTCGCCGTCTTGGAGGACTCGAGCGAGATTGATCGCCTCCGCATCCGCTTCGCTCTTCAGGCCACCAGCTGCCTCAACTGCGTCTTGGACTCGGGCACCGGGGGCCAAGACCACCACGGCGGGGCGCTGCACCGCTCCGGTGACGTGAACGATGACATCGCCGGACTCGGTGCTCGGGGCTGCAGAAGCAGCATCGCCTTCTGCCGGGCCACTGGGCTGAGCGTGGTCCGAATCGGACCGCTCTCTGGCCCCGTCGCCTGAGCCGGTGCCCGATGCATCTTGGGACGTCGACCCGTGCTCGTCGGCAGTGCCCACCCGGTCTCCGGAAGCTGCGTGCTGTGGGGCCGGACGAAAGAGGAGGAAGGCGATGACGAGCACAGCAATGGTCACGACTGCCAGAGCTACGAGGATGGGCAGTCGCACTCGGCGCGGCTCTACCGGCTCGTCCTCTCCTTCGCTGTCGCTGCCGAAGACGTCTCCTGGTACCCAGCCGCCGCGCTCGGCACTGGAGTTGATGAGGCCTGCGAAGCGATCATCGGGAGAGACAGCCATGTCGACAAGCTATGGTCGGTGATCACGAGGGCACCAGGCCCAGATTGCTGCCTGTGGACACCGTTTGCCCATCCACAGGTCACAGGCACAGGAGTCGGCCCGACATTCACAAGTCGGCAACCGCGAGTGGACTGGACCGGTTCAGGGTCGTCTTTGAACCGTGATTCCGATCGTGCCGGACCCGACGTGGGCGGTGATGATGGCCGAGAGAGTCCGAAATGTCGTCGGCAGGCCACTGGCTTCGATCTTCTCGCGCAGTGCAACCACATCAGGGTGGGAGGGCTCACCGTCTGCGTGCTGGATCTCCACGTACACGTCCTGCTCGTCTGAGGCGATCTCTGCCGCGGCCTCCCCTGCCAACACGGCCATACGCTCAAGTGCCTTCGTGCGGGTGCGAACCCGAGCCACGGGTGCCACCACGCCGGCATTGAGCCCGAGGACCGGGACGATCTGCAGTGCCCTACCCAGGAGCGAGGACGCAGCGCCGATGCGACCGCCTCGGCGCAGGTGCTCCAAGGTTGCTGGGGCGAACGCGGTACGGGTCTCGGCTGCGCACCAATCGGCGACTGTGCCGGCAATCGATGCCACGTCATGCCCCTGTGAGATTCCGGCGGCCGCGATCGACACTGCCCCGGCCAGCCCCGCCGAGGTGGTCCGGGAGTCGACGACGTTGATCAGCAGGTCCTCGTTCTCAGCTGCCGCGACGGCGGAATCCCGGGTCCCGGAGAGCTCGCCCGACATGGTCACAGCGATGATCGCCTCAGCACCATGGTCGATCAATGTCGAATAGGCGTTGGTGAACTGGGCGGGGGTGGCCATGGACGTCGAAACCTCAGTACCCTCATCCATCTTCCGGCACAGGTCCCCAGCGTCCAGCTCGCCGTCGGTGAAGGCGACACCGCCGACGAGAACCGTCAGGGGAACGACGGCGAAGAGGTCACCGGTGACTTCACGCAGCGCGGCCCCCTCGGAGGCAGAGAGCTGTGCGGTCGAATCGGTGACCAGGCCGATTCTCATGGACGGCCCAGCGCCCGATATGTCCAGCCTGCCGAGCGCCATACCTCTGGGGTGAGCACATTCCGACCGTCGATGAGGACCTTGCCAGCCACCAGCGAGGCCGTGGCCACGGGATCAAGGTTCCGATACTCCTGCCATTCTGTGAGCAGCAGCACCGCATCGGCACCGTCCAGAGCCTGCGAAGCATCTGCGACATAGTTGAGTTCAGGGAACGTCTTCGCGGCATTGTCGATCGCCTGTGGGTCGGTCACCGTCACCACGCCGCCCTGGGTTGCGATCAGGCGTGCCACGGCCAGAGCAGGCGAATCACGCACATCATCGCTGTTGGGCTTGAATGCAGCACCGAGCACCGTGATCTTCTTCCCGATGAACGACCCGTCAAGGGTGTCCCGGGCGATGTCGACGATGCGCACACGACGCCGCATGTTGATCGAGTCGATCTCACGGAGGAATGCCACTGCCTGATCGGCACCCAGTTCACCGGCCCGCGCCATGAAGGCACGAATGTCCTTGGGCAGGCATCCGCCGCCGAACCCGAGTCCGGCGTTGAGGAACTTTCGGCCGATGCGATCATCCATTCCGATCGCATCTGCCAGTTGAGTCACATCCGCGCCCGAGGCCTCGCACAGCTCGGCCATCGCGTTGATGAACGAGATCTTCGTGGCTAGGAATGAGTTTGCCGCGGTCTTGACCAGTTCGGCCGTCGCGAAGTCCGTGACCAGCCGCGGTGTCTGCTCCTCGAGCATCGACGCATAGACCTCATCAAGGTTCGCTGTGGCTCGTTCACCGGCTTCGCCCTCGGCAACTCCGTAGACCAGACGGTTCGGGTGCAGGGTGTCCTCGACAGCATGGCCCTCGCGCAGGAACTCGGGGTTCCACATCAGGCTCGCCCCAGATGGAGCGAGGATCGCGGCCAGACGCTCAGCGGTGCCGACTGGAACGGTGGACTTGCCCACAACCACAGACGTCGAAGTCAGATGCGGAACCAACGAATTCACCGCGGCATCGACATAGGTGACATCGGCGGCGAACTCTCCTGGCTTCTGCGGAGTCCCGACACACACGAAGTGCATCTGCGAGTCCGCGACACGCGAGACGTCGGTGGTGAACTCGAGGCTGCCGAGATCCTGACCTTTCACCAGCAATTCACTCAGGCCCGGTTCGAAGAAGGGCGGCCGGCCGGAGGTCAGCGCCGCAACCTTATCTGCGTCGACATCCACACCGACGACCTCGTGTCCCAGTGTCGCCATGGCCGCCGCGTGTACTGCGCCCAGATATCCGCATCCGATGACTGAAATCTTCAACCCGTGTTCTCCCTGCTTCGTCCCAGCATTTCAGCCACACTATATGCCACTAGGTTCCACGATATCTGCAGGTTGAAACAGTACCCTTGGAAATGTGAAGCGTTTCTTGGATTTCCTGACCAACTCCCCCGCCGCGGTGACGTTCGCGGTGCTCAGCGTGCTGGGCATCGTGGCCTTCGCCATTCCCGGTCTGCACCCGTTCGCCTGGATCATCGGCCTCATTCTGTGCCTGGGCGTCATCGCTGCCCTCCTCCTCTTCCACGGTGAGTGGCGGCGTGCGCAGGTGCAGATCGATTCGCTGCGCCAACTGCTCAGCACCGAGCGCGGACGTCTCGACACACTGGGGCTCACCCCTGTCGACGAAGAGGTCACTGCGCTGCCCGACGAGGAGCGAGCACAGCGGATCCTTGGTCTGCTCCCGGACTCGGCCGGTTTGGTGCAGTCGCTGCGTCTTGATGCGACCTATGGATCTCTCGACGTCGACGAGCTCGAACCTCTGCACACGTTCAGGCAGGAATTCGCGAAGTCCAGCTTCGACAATCCTCGTTCGCACACCGCGTTCATGAATCTCTATCGGGCCGCCGAGGCCCTGTCGATCTGGGTCAATGAAGAGACCCGGCAACTCGCCGGTGATAAGTCGAAACGAGAGATCCGTCCCGGTGACTCCCGCAAGGGCGGATGGAGAGAGTACACGGAGGCACGCAGCCGCGGCGAGAGCCTCGGCGACCGGTTCGTCTCCGCCCGCTGGGAGTTCAACCAGACAGCTTTGGAGCTCGGGCTCGTCGCCTGAGTCGAACACGGCCGAAGATCGGGCGAACACTGCCGAGAAACACCGCTGGCGACGAACTCATATCGAGTTCGTCGCCAGCAGTGTATTCACCGTCATCGCCGCAATCGCCGAGGTGACGGTTCTGCGACAGCTAAGAGGTCAGTGGCGAATCCACCACGAATCGGTCGGAGCCACAGGGGTGCGACGCTTGTGCTCGGTGGCGCGGTACTTCTCAACGAGGATTGAGGCGGCCGCCTTGTCGATGTCTCTGCCCTCAAGGAAGTCATCGATCTGGTCGTAGCTGAGTCCCAGTGATGACTCATCGGTCTGGCCCGGTGCATCATCGAGCAGATCCGCTGTCGGAACCTTCCGCACGAGATGCTCTGGGGCGCCGAGGTGGTCGAGCAGTGCACGGCCCTGTCGTTTGTTCAGCCCGGCCAGCGGCACCACATCGGCGGCACCGTCACCGAATTTGGTGAAGAAGCCGGTGACAGCCTCGGCGGCATGATCGGTGCCTGCGACGAGGAGTCGTTTCTCCCCTGCCAATTCGAACTGTGCGATCATCCGCATCCGAGCCTTGACGTTGCCCTTGCCGAAATCGGTGATGGCTTCTCCGACAGCGGTCTTGTATTCCGCTGCGGCCGCGTCCGTGGCTGATCCGATGTTGATGACGAGTTCATGATCGGCGCGGATGAAGTCCAATGCGTCCCGGGCATCACTCTCATCGGCCTGCACATGATGCGGCAAGCGGATCGCCCAGAATTCGGCGGCTGCCCCTCGCCGGCGCAGCTCCTCGACCGCCAACTGGCACAGGCGTCCGGCCAGGGTCGAATCCTGTCCGCCGCTGATGCCCAAGGTGAGGCCCCTGACGCCGGTGGTCAGGATGTAGTCGGCGAGGAATTCGACCCGTCGGGCGATCTCCGTCGCAGGATCGATTGTCGGTCTCACACCCAGTGCGTGTCGGATCTGATCCCGAGTAGCTTCCATTGACATATGTGTTTTCAACCCTTCCGGGCAGACGCCGTATCTCAGGCGTCGGGGACGATATTGACCAGTTTGGGCGCACGCACGATGACCTTGCGCACTCCGGCCCCGTCGAGCGCTTTGAGCGCATTCGGTGATTCCAGTGCCAGCTTCTCCAGTTCCTGGGCCGAGATGTCGGGGTCGACCTCCAGTCGTGCCCGCACCTTGCCCTTGACCTGGACGACACAGGTGACCTGGTCGGCGACCAGATGCTGCGGGTCGACCTCGGGGAAGGACGCATAGGTCAGCGTCGAAGTGTGTCCCAGCTTCGCCCACAGCTCTTCGGCCAGGTGCGGCGCGAACGGCGAGAGCATGATGGTCAGCGGCTCGAGCACGTCGGCTGTAGCTCCACCCTGCTTCGTCGCGTGATTCGTGAGCACGATGAGCTTCGAGATCGCGGTGTTGAAACGCAGGTGGTCCATGTCTTCACGGACACCGTCGATGACCTGGTGGAGGACCTTGAGAGTTTCGGAGTCAGCTGCACCGGCCTTGATCACAGACTCGCCCGTGGTTTCGTCCACGAAGAGACGCCACACGCGCTGCAGGAACCTCTGCGCACCGACGACGGCGCGCGTCTCCCAGGGACGAGCCTGTTCGATGGGGCCCATCGACATCTCATACACGCGGAAGGTGTCGGCACCATAGGCGTCGTACATCTCATCGGGCGAGACGGAGTTCTTCAGCGACTTGCCGATCTTGCCGTACTCACGGTTGACCTGCTCGCCGTCATACCAGAACGTGGACTCACCGTTGTCAGCGACGGTCTCCTCCACCTCGGCGGCGGGAACGTAGACGCCGCGCGCATCGGTGTAGGCATAGGCCTGGATATAGCCCTGGTTGACCAGTCGGTGGAACGGCTCCGAGGAGGAGACATGCCCCAGGTCGAACAGGATCTTGTGCCAGAACCTGGAGTAGAGCAGGTGCAGCACCGAATGCTCGGCACCGCCGACGTAGAGGTCGGCTCCGCCGCGCGGCTTGGACTCGCGGGGTCCCAGCCAGTACTGCTCGTTCTCCGGATCGACCAGGCGTTCGGAGTTGTGCGGATCGGCGTAGCGCAGCTGATACCAGGAGGATCCTGCCCAGTTGGGCATCGTGTTCGTCTCGCGGTAGTACTTCTGCGGCCCGTCACCCAGGTCGAGTTCGACCTCGACCCAGTCCCGGTTGCGACCCAGGGCCGGTTCCGGTTGGCTGTCGGCGTCATCGGCTGCGAAGGTCCGCGGAGCGAATTCGTCGACCTCCGGCAGTTCAACGGGCAGCATGGAGTCTGGCAGCGCGATGGGCGTCCCGGCCTCGTTGTAGACGATCGGGAACGGTTCGCCCCAGTAGCGCTGGCGTGAGAACAGCCAATCCCGCAACCGGTACTGGGTCGATTCCGTGGCCAGACCTTGGTCTGCCAGCCACGCGGTGATCTTCGCCTTGGCCGCCTCAACTTCGAGACCGTTGATGTCGATCTCGTCATTGGCTGAGTTGATCATGACGCCGGTGCCGGTGAACGGAGTGTCTTCGTCATGGTCGGCAGGCGGCTGCACGGTGCGCACATAGGGCAGCCCGAAGGACTTCGCGAAGTCCCAGTCCCGGGCATCTTCGGCAGGCACGGCCATGATCGCACCGGTGCCGTATCCCATCAGCACGTAGTCGGCGATGAAGATCGGGATCTGGTCACCGGTTGCGGGGTTGACCGCGAATGAACCAGTGAAGATGCCGGTCTTGTCCTTGCTCTGCTGACGATCCGCGTCGGTCTTGGCCGCCGCATGACGCTGGTAGGCGGAGATCGCCTCGGCGGGGGTGGATTCTCCACCGCGCCAGCCTTCGGGAGTCTGCTCGTCCCACTGTGCCGCGGTCAGCTGCTCCACCTGCGGATGTTCGGGGCTGAGCACGAGGTAGGTGGCACCGAACAGGGTGTCGGGTCGGGTCGTGTAGACCTCGACCTGAGTCTCCGAGGCGGCCACCGGCAGTCGCAGCAGGGCACCCTTTGACCGGCCGATCCAGTTGGTCTGCATGCTGCGTACCGCGCTCGGCCAGTCCAGCGAGTCCAGATCGTCGATGAGACGGTCGGCATAGGCTGTGATGCGCATGTTCCACTGCCGCAGGCGACGAGTGTAGACGGGGAAGTTGCCGCGTTCGGACAGCCCCTCGGCGGTGACCTCTTCGTTTGCGAGCACGGTGCCCAGCCCGGGGCACCAATTGACCGGTGATTCCGAGACGTAGGCCAGGCGGTAACCCTGCAGGACGTCCTCCTGCTCGGCGGGGCTCAGCTGAGCCCAAGGACGACCATCGGGTGTCTGCCGGGTGCCCTGGGCGAACTGGTCGATCAGAGTCTCGATCGGTCGCGCCGCACCGCGTGAGTTCTCACCTGCGGTACTTGCCTCCGGGTCGTACCAGGAGTTGAAGATCTGCAGGAAGATCCACTGGGTCCACCGAACGAAGTCGTCGTCAGTGGTCGCGAAGCTGCGGCGGGCATCGTGGGCCAGGCCCAGACGTCGCAGCTGTCGGGTCATGTTGGTGATGTTGGCATCGGTGGTGATGCGCGGGTGCTGCCCGGTCTGGACGGCGTAGAGATCGGCGGGCAGGCCGAAGGCGTCGTAGGACAGTGCGTGCATGACGTTGTGCCCGCGCATCCGCTGATACCGCCCGTAGACATCCGTGCCCAGATATCCCAGAGGATGGCCGACATGCAGCCCCGCCCCTGAGGGGTAGGGGAACATGTCCATGATGTAGAGGGACTCACGCTCGCCGAGGTTCTTAGGCGGACCGTAGCTGGAGTCGACGTCCTGCAGACCGAGACCTGCACCAGCCTGGCTGAGATCACCGGTGGGATTCGGCGCGTGGAATGTTCCCGCCTGTTCCCATGTGTGCTGCCATGACTTCTCGATCTTTTCGGCCAGCCCCGCGTCGTAGCGGAAACCGGTCTCTTCAGGGTTCGTCGTCATTACCTTCCTTCACTGAATGGACGTGAGCGGGTTTCGACCATCGTACTCTGAACAATCCCCGCTTCGGCTTGACTAGACTGGCGGAGAGAGCCGCGATGAGGGTTTGAGCTGCAAAACGTGAGCGATTTCACCTCACAGCCCAGGACCAGTAGTATGACCGGGCAGTAACTTATGCCCCAAAGGAGAGCTCATGAGCCCAGCGACAATGCCCCAATCGACCACTCCAGTTGTCGGCTTCAAGGTCGATACGACGTCATCGACAACCGATATCTTCCTCGCGAAGGCTGCCGAAGACCCGAACCTGCCGCTGCTTGCCAAACCGGTTGAGAGCGGCTGGGACGAAGTCAGCGCCGGAGAGTTCCTCACCCAGGTCCGAACCGCGGCCAAAGGGCTCATCGCCTCCGGTGTGGAGGTCGGAGACCGGATCGCCATCTTCGGCCCCACCTCCTTCGAATGGACCCTCAGCGACTATGCCGTGTGGTTCGCCGGTGGAATCTCGGTGCCGTTCTACGACACCTCTTCGGAGGCTCAGCTTGCCTGGATGATCAAAGACGCCGCGGTCGGTCGCGGTCTCGTCAGCACCCGTGAGCATGCCGACCGAGTTGAAGCCGCCGCAGCCGCTGCCGGAGTTGCTGCCCCACAGCTGTGGATCTGGGACCAGGGTGCCTTCTCTGAGCTCGAAACCACCGGACGACAGATCAGCGATGACGCCCTCGAGGCCGCACGCTCACAGGTCACCGGCGACTCGGTTGCCACCCTCATCTACACCTCCGGCACCACAGGCAAGCCCAAGGGCTGCGTCCTCACACATGGGAACTTCGTCCAGACCGTGCAGGCTGCCCAGGAGCAGATTCCCGAGATCTTCTCCCACGGCATGCGCGCCCTGCTGTTCCTGCCTCAGGCACACGTCTTCGCCCGCTTCATCGAAGTCCTCTCGGTCAGCTCAGGTGCCTTGTTGGCCCACCAGTCCGATCTGACGAAGCTCACAGACGCACTCGGCAGCTTCCGCCCCTCGTTCATCCTCGGAGTCCCACGAGTCTTCGAGAAGGTCTTCAACTCCGCATTGGCCACGGCCGAGTCCGGCGGCAAGGAGAAGATCTTCCGTCAGGCGGAACGGGTCGCGGTCGCCTACTCCAAGGCCATGGATGCCGAGAAGATCCCCGTCTCGCTCAAGCTCCAGCATGCACTCTTCGACAAGCTCGTGTATTCGAAGCTCCGTACGGTCATGGGCAACAACGTCAGCGCTGCAGTCTCCGGTGGCGGCCCCCTCGGCGCCCACCTCGGCCACTTCTTCCGGGGCGTCGGCCTCGTCGTCCTCGAAGGATACGGTCTCACGGAGACGACAGCCCCGATCACCGTGAACGTGCCCGAGAAGGCCAAGATCGGCACCGTCGGCGTCCCCCTGCCCGGTGTGAGCGTGGCCATCGCCCCTGACGGTGAGATCCTCGCCAAGGGCGTCCCAGTCTTCCGCGAGTACTGGAACAACCAGGAGGCCACCGACAAGGAGTTCCACGACGGCTGGTTCTCCACCGGCGATCTCGGTTCACTCGACGAAGACGGATATCTCACGATCAGCGGCCGTAAGAAGGAGATCATCGTCACCTCGAGCGGGAAGAACATCGCACCGGCGCCACTTGAGGATGCCCTGCGTCGCCACCCCCTCATCGGCCAGCCGGTCGTCGTCGGCGATAACCGCAAGTACATCTCAGCGCTGATCTTCCTCGACTCGGAGATGCTGCCCACCTGGCTGAAGAACAACGGTCTGCCTGAGATGGATCTGCGTCAGGCAGCGGACGACGAAACAGTGCGAGCCGCCATCGACAAGGCAGTCGAGACCGTCAACAGAACGGTGTCACGGGCCGAAGGAATCAAGAAGTTCACCATCCTTCCCGTCGAGCTATCCGAAGACAACGGCTACCTGTCGGCGAAGCAGTCGGTCAAGCGCCACCTCGTCGGCAAGGACTTCGCAGCAGACATCGACGGACTCTATGCCGACTGACCTCGCTGCGGTGGGCTGACTCCGTACCGGCTGACTGCATTAGGCGGCCGGAAGTAGGCTGGGACTGTGCGTGAAGAACGAGGCACTTTCCGAAGGAGATGACGATGTCCGATGACAGCAGCCAGATGAACAGCTATGTGGCCAAGGGTGAGGCATTCGACCGGGACACGAATTACATCGAGGACCGGATCCTTGCCGACCCCAGCTCCCAGTGGCCGGTCGAGCCGGGTCGATACCGACTCATCGCCGCGCGAGCCTGCCCGTGGGCGAACCGAACGATCATCGTCCGCAGGCTGTTGGGACTTGAAGACGTCATCTCCATCGGCATGCCGGGACCCACACACGATGCACGGTCGTGGACCTTCGACCTCGATCCCGGCGGCGTCGACCCGGTGCTGGGCATCGAGCGCCTGCAGCAGGCGTTCTTTGCCCGGTTCCCGGACTACCCGCGCGGAATCACGGTTCCTGCCATGGTCGACATCGCCAGCGACGCAGTCGTGACCAACGATTTCCCACAGATCACCGAAGATTTCTCCTCACAGTGGAAGCAGTTTCACCGTGCCGGTGCCCCGGATCTCTGGCCCGAGGAGTCTCGGGAGGAGATGGAGAAGGTCATGCGCCTGATCTACACCGAGATCAACAACGGCGTCTACCGCTGCGGGTTCGCGGGGTCCCAGGAAGCCTATGAGGCGGCCTTCGACCGTCTGTTCACAGCCCTGGACACCGTCGAAGAACGCCTGAGCCATTCCCGGTATCTCATGGGAGGCTCCATCACCGAGGCGGATGTCCGTCTCTTCACCACCCTGGTTCGCTTCGACCCGGTCTACTTCGGACATTTCAAGTGCAACCGCCAGACCCTGCGCGATTTCGAGAATCTCTGGGGCTATGCCCGCGACCTCTACCAGACGCCGGGCTTCGGCGACACCGTGGACTTCACCCAGATCAAACAGCACTACTACATCGTCCACGTCGACGTGAACCCGACGCAGATCGTCCCCAAGGGCCCTGATCTCTCCGGCTGGCTCTCGCCTCACGGCCGGGAGAAGCTGGGCGGCTCGCCCTTCGGTGAGGGCACCGCGCCCGGGCCGGTGCGCGCCGGTGAGGAAGTTCCTGAGGAACACACCGCAGCGGCCTGGCTGTGATGGCTTCAGCTGCGAACTGAAACGAGCCGAAGGCTCAGCCCCCGTTCGGGTCGGCTGGGCCTTCGGTGTCTTCAGCAGCATCGGTTCGATCCGCGGCCTTGGCTCGTGTGCGTTTGCGGACCTTGAGCACGATCCACACCACGACGAAGACGACCACAGCAACGATGACCAGAGTCTGGAAGTAACCGGCGTAGGTCTCCACGACCGACCAGTTCTCACCGAGGTAGAAGCCGGCGACGATGAGAATGGTGTTCCAGATCGCACTGCCGGCCGTCGTCAGCACCAGGAACTTGATGATCGACATGTTCCGCATCCCCGCGGGAATGGAGATCAGAGACCGGAAGATCGGAACCATCCGACCGAAGAACACGGCCTTGTCGCCGTGTTTGTCGAACCAGCCGACCGTCTTGTGCACATCGTCGACATCGACGAGCGGCATCTTCACCGCGATGCGAGAGATGCGCTCAAGACCGATCCATTTGCCCAGGGCCCACAGGATGACCGCGCCGACGACGGAACCCACGGTCGCGAAGATGATCGCCACGACGATGTTCATGCTTCCCTGGCTGGAGGTGAAGCCTGCCAGCGGCAGCACCAGCTCACTGGGAATCGGTGGGAAGATGTTGTCCAAGAACACCAAGAACCCGACGCCGAGGGGACCCAGCGCCTCCATGAGCCTCACCGCCCAGCCGGAGAAGCCGCTGAGATTCTCCGCCGCTGAGGAGCCAGCAGCGAGCAGCAGATCGGTGGACGGGACAGTCGAAAATGAAGTCGGCATGCTCAAAAGTCTAGATTAGAGGCGCGGCCCACCCCTCTCAGGACGCTCCCAGCGGTTAGTGTTGAAACAGACACCTGCGGGTCAAGATCGAAGGAGCACGAAGTGGCACCAGCCAAAGTACTGGCCTCACGCAACACCGTCGCCGAAGTCGGCCACAACGCCATCACCCAGCCGGGACCCGCCCACCTGATGCGGGCCGTCAAGCGTTTCGGCGAACGATTGGGCAACCAGTTCGGCGCGGCCATCACCTACTTCCTGGTCCTCGCAGTCATGCCGATCGCGATGTTCACCTTCGCGAGCCTCGGTTTCGTTCTCGATGTGCTGCGCCCCGATCTCGTCCCCGTCATCACGGACCAGATCGAGGCTCAGGTAGGCGGCAATTCGTCACTGACAGAACAGCTTGAGAGCTTCCTCACCAGTTGGCAGTCGGTCGGCATCATCGCCATCCTGGCTGCCCTCTATACGGGGCAGGGATTCATCGGCAACCTCGGCGCAGCCGTGAGGGCCCAACTGCACGCAGACTTCGACGATGTCATCGAAGACAAGTCGTTCGTCCAGAAGATCCTCAACAACGTCGTCACCCTTCTGGGACTCATCATCGGCCTGCTGCTCACCGTGGCGTTGACTGTCGTCGGCGCTGGCCTCGGGTCCGTCATCAGCGACATTCTCAGCCTTCCGGGTTGGGCGAGGGCCCTCTTGGTCATCATCCCGCCCCTCATCACCTTCGGTGCCGCGTGGTTGATCTTCATGTTCCTCTTCACGATGCTGCCTGAGCACCCAGTGGGCAAAAGGGCCAAGGTTCGGGGCTCTCTTATCGGTGCTCTGGCATTCACCATTCTCATCAATTTCGCCACGGTCCTCGTCGATCTCTTCTCCGGCAACAAGGCCGCAGGCGTGTTCGGGTCGATCATCGCGATCATGTTGACGATGAATATCTTCGCTCGCATCATCCTCTTCGTCGCCGCCTGGATCGGCACCGCGGCCCCACCGCGCCCGCAGGAGGATTCCACGCCCGAATACCGGTTCGTCGAGCCACGGGTCCAGATCCAGAGCCTGGGTGCGCTGCTGGCCGGCGCCGGCATCATCACACTTACTCTGCTCGGATTCCGGCGACTCGATGAGCGCCAGACGAAACACGAGTAGACAACGCGTTAGACTGAGCGAGAATTCGCCAACTGACCGAGGAGACACGACCTTTGACTGATGCAACGACGGCTCGCCTGAACGAATGGGCGAACAAGCAGACTGCCGCCGAAGAACTCATTCCACTGACCGGACGACTGTACCGCGAGAACGATGTGCTGCTGACGCTGTTCGGCCGTTCTCTGCTGAACAAGTCGGTGACCGGGATGATCAAGGCTCACCGCTATGCCCGCCACTTCCTCGGCGAGGATCTCGACATCGAAGAGACCCTGAAGATCGTTCGTGCTCTGACCGAACTCGATCTCGGGCCTACCCGAATCGACTTGGGTCGCCTCATCCAGAAGCTGCAGGACCAGTCGACCTCGGTCGAAGACTTCCTCTCCACTGAGCTGGCATCAGTCACCGGAGGCAATGCTGAGGAAGGTACCGTCCGCGATGTCGTCCTCTACGGCTTCGGCCGCATCGGTCGCCTGCTCGCCCGCATCCTCATCGATCGTGCCGGCGGCACGGGGATGCGTCTGCGTGCGATCGTCGTCCGCAAGGGCAGCGATGATGACATCGTCAAGCGTGCCTCCCTGCTGCGGCGCGACTCCGTGCATGGCAGCTTCGACGGCAGCATCGTCGTCGACGAAGAGGCCAACACGATCCAGGCCAACGGCACCCTGATCCAGGTCATCTACTCCAACGATCCTTCTCAGGTCGACTACACCGAGTACGGCATCAACGATGCGATCATCGTCGACAACACGGGAATCTGGCGCGACGAGGAGAGCCTGTCCAAGCACCTGGCCTGCCCGGGTGCCTCGAAGGTCCTCCTCACCGCGCCCGGCAAGGGCGAGGTCAAGAACATCGTCTACGGCGTCAATGACGCGGCCATCCTCGAAGAGGACACGGTGATGTCAGCGGCTTCGTGCACCACGAACGCGATCACTCCAGTGCTCAAGGCCCTCCATGACAAGTACGGGGTCCGAAACGGTCACGTCGAAACGGTGCATTCGTTCACGAACGATCAGAACCTCATCGACAACTTCCACAAGGGCTCCCGTCGTGGTCGTGCCGCCGGACTCAATATGGTGCTCACGGAGACCGGTGCTGCCAAGGCAGTGGCGAAGGCACTCCCCAAACTCAAGGGCAAGCTCTCGGGCAACGCGATCCGCGTTCCCACTCCGAACGTGTCGATGGCGATCCTCAACCTCAACCTTGAGAAGGCCACGAGCGTCGATGAGCTCAACGCATTCCTGCGTGAGACCTCGATGAATTCGGAACTGCGCAACCAGATCGACTATGTCTCCTCCCCCGAGCTCGTCTCCAGCGACCTCGTCGGCTCGAAGCGGGCCGGTGTCGTCGATGGTCTGGCCACGATCGTCGACGATGACCGTGTCGTCGTCTACGTCTGGTACGACAACGAGTTCGGCTACAGCTGCCAGGTGATCCGCTGCGTGGCCAAGATGGCCGGGGTCGACGTTCCCGCCTTCCCCTGATCTGATCGTCAGCGGCCAGATCCTCTGATCGCACAGTAAAACGCCCGCAGTCTAAATGGCTGCGGGCGTTTCTTCGTCTCTGAGGCTTTTGGTGATGGATGCGCGCTCAGGCTCGGTCCTGGCCTGCCTTCTCATTCTCCATCGCTTCGTGGAGCCAGATGGGGGTGTAGGTGCTGAACCGTTTGGCCAGTTCGTCGTCGCTGTCGAGGATGACGGCGAAGCGATCATCGGCCGTGGAGAGCTCATTGGCCCAGATCGGGCCCAGACAGGCCAGAACGGCACACGCCAGGACGATGGCGATGGCCAGGATCGGTGTCGCCGTGAACAGCATCCATCCGAACAGCAGCCCGAGCACCGCGAAGCCGATCGCGACCGCCATGCCCGCGTTGCGGGTTCTCGGAGCACGGGCGCGGGCGGGTCTGGCCGAGGCCACCGAATCAAGGACGTCACGATTGATCCTCGTCCAGGCGAGGATCGCACCCAGTGCACAGACTATTCCGATCATGATGAGGCTGAACGCGGAGAACAGCAGGATAGTGTCGACCCGAGTTCCCTGCGCCTGCATCGCCGCACCGATTCCGGCGACGAGCATGGCCAGCGCCAAGACCAGCATGCTCAGCAGTCGCGCTCGGCGCACTGCAATGAGCTCGCTGACGACTCGAGCGAGGTATGCCCGTTCGTCAGCATGGTCAGACTTCTCGCTCATCGCACGTATCCCGCTGCTTTGTCGACCGTGTGCGGGAACGCCTCCCCTGCCATGTGCTTGTCGAAGAGGTCGACGAACTGGTTGGCCAGACGCATGCGCCATCCGTCGGTGTCCCCGCTCATGTGCGGGGTGACGATGACGTTGTCCGCCTGCCACAGCGAGTGATCGGCAGGCAGTGGCTCTTCGTCGAAGACGTCGAGTCCGGCGCCGGCGATCTGGCCCGTCTCAAGTGCCTTCACGAGGTCGGAGGTGACGACCCCCTCCCCACGACCGACATTGACGAAGTAGGCGTCCGAGTCCATGGCGGCGAACACCTCGGCGTCGATGAGATTCCTCGTCTTCTCCGTCAGCGGCGCAATGTTGATCACCCAGTCGACTCCGGACAGATGCGAACTCAGCTGAGCCGAATCGATGACGGTTCCGAAGTCGGCGTCACCGGTCCGAGCATGGCTGCCGGCTCCGGTGACGTTGACGTCGAGAGCTTTCAGCAACCGGGCGATCTCGCGCCCGATCGACCCGGTGCCGACGACCATGGCCTGGGATCCGGCCAGGTTCTTCGTCGAGCGACGGTTCCAGGTCGATGTTTTCTGATCCTGGAGCGAACCCAGCGAGTTCTTCGCATGGATGAGGATGTAGTTGAGGACGAACTCTGCGATGGGCCGATCGAAGATCCCCCGCGCGTTGGTGACCACAACCTCCGAGGCCGACAGCTCATCGAAGAGCAGAGAGTCGACTCCGGCCGCAGCCGCATGGATCCACTTCAGGCTGTCAGCACGGTCGAACTCGCTGCGCAGCGCTGTTGAGAAGAAGTCCCAGAGCAGGAGAACTTCGGTGCCCGGGAGAGCAGAGCCGAGGTCCTGTGCTTCGACGATCCGAAGTTCGACTCCTTCCCTGTGACCGAGGTCAGTCAGCTGGTCGGGAATCTCCGTCCCGGGGGCGTTGAGTATTGTCAGTACCGTCATGAGTCGACTCCTTCAGCCTAGCCTTCTCAGCCAGACTATCGGATGTGTCGGTGTGAGACGCGGACGAATCCGCGTGGCTCGCAGAGGAGTCGGCCCCGACCGTGACAAGTTCGCGCTTTGCGGGGTCGGCCTTCAGCGTCTGTGCCAATGGTGTGTTGGGCAGGAAGCACAGGAAGATGAACCCGAGGACTGCCAGTGGGGCGACCCACAGGAACAGCGGCACCAGAGCGTCGTTGTACGACGTGATGATGAGGCTGTGCAGCGGCTCTGGCAGGTCGGCGACGATCTGGGGGGTGAGCCCCGTCGAGGAGACCTTGGGCAGCGGCTGTGAAGGATTGGCCTTGGCCAGCTCACCCATCCCGTCCTTGATATTGTCCAGGAGACGCTGGGTGAAGACTGACCCGATGAAGGCCATGCCCAGAGTCGCTCCGACCTGGCGGAAGTAGTTGTTCGACGCGGTGGCTGTGCCGACCATGGCAACGGGGAAGGCATTCTGGACGACGAGCACGAGGGTCTGCATGCTCAGCCCCAGTCCGAGCCCCAGCAGGGCCAAGCAGCCCATGGTCTCCCAAGGTGCGCTTTCGGCCTTGAGCTGCGAGAGCAGCACCAGAGAAGCGGCCATGATCAGGATTCCCATGAGCGGGTACATCTTGTATTTGCCGGTGCGCGAGACGACGAAGCCGATGAGTGTCGAGGAGATGAGCATCGTGCCCATCATGGGAACCATCATCAGGCCCGCCACGGTGGCGTCGATTCCGTGGACCATCTGCAGATAGGTGGGCATGTAGGACAGGACCCCGAACATGCCAATGCCGATGAACAGCCCGGCGATGGTGCACAGCAGGAAGTCTCGGTTCTTGAACAGGTACATCGGGATGACCGGTTCGCTGACCTTGAGCTCGACCAGGATGAAACCGACGATGGAGAGGGCTCCGACGATGATGAGGCCGTTGATCTGCCACGAGCCCCATTCGTAGTCGTGTCCGCCCCAGGCGGAGACGAGGACGATGCAGGAGGTGACGATCGAGATCAGGGCCATGCCGATGACGTCGATCTTCGGGCGCGGTCCGGGGGCGCGCTTGGGCACCTTGAGGAAGATGGCGGCGGCGAAGAGAGCGATGATGCCGAGTGGGAAGTTGATCGCGAAGGCCCAGCGCCAGCCGGGTCCTTCTGTCAGCCAGCCGCCGATGAGGGGACCTGCGACCGAGGATACGGCGAAGGCAGATCCCATGATTCCCATGTACTTGCCGCGTTCACGTGCGGGAACCACCGAGGCGATGATGGACTGCGAGAGGATCATCATGCCACCGCCGCCGATGCCCTGGAGCACCCGGCCGAAGATGAGCATGCCCATGTCATTGGCGATCAGTGCGAAAACCGAGCCGAGCAGGAAGCAGCTGATGGCGAACATGAAGAGCGGTTTGCGACCGAACAGGTCACCGACCTTGCCGTAGATGGGCATCATGATCGTCGAGGCGAGCATGAATGCTGTGGAGACCCACAACATCTGGTCGACACCGTCGAGTTCACCGACGATCGTCGGCAGTGCGGTCGCCAGCACCGTCTGATTGAGAGAGAACATGAACATGGCGATCATCAGGCCCACGAAGAGCAGGATGATCGCAGATGTCTTCATCTGCTCGGGGTCGCTGCTGTCTTCCGGGGTCTTCGGCATCTCGCCGGTTCTCAGTCCTTGATTCCTTCTCATTTCAGCCTTTGTCATAGTCGGTCCAGAACCTTGAGGAAGAGTCCCAATGATTCTTCGAAGAGTGGTTGTGTGCCGGTTTTCTCGTCAATGCGCTCGGGTGAGCGTTTGACCGTCTGGCCAGCGTGATTCAGGGGCACCCGGCACAGTTGGGTGAGCATCCTGGCGCTGCGCCAGGCCGATTCTTCAGTGGAGAACTCCTGGCCCAGAAAGCGCAGACGCGCCAGCACGTGTTCAGCCACGAGCTCTTCCAGGGCCTCGGCCCGGTCAAAGCGCTTGCTGACCAGCTCCGGATAGCGGGCGAACAGCTTCCTGCGCCGGGCCGGCAGGCTGGGATCCATCGACCCCATGAGCAGCACCTCGCGGACGAAGCGGGCAGTGTCCTCAGCCAGATTCTCCACCCCGGAATCGGAGTGGACGTAGTCATCGACCAGTTTCGCGTCGATGTTGGATTCGTCGAGTCCGACGATGGCGTCTTCCTTCGTCGCGTAATAGTTGAAGAAGGTTCGTGTGGACACGCCGACGTCGGCGGCGATGTTCGCGACCGTCGCGCATTCGAGACCCTCATCGAGAACCCGAGTGATTGCCGCATCATGCAGCGCATGACGCGTCTGACGGGCCTTTTTGGCTCGGAGGGATTCGGGTTCGGATTCACGCATGAGACCATTTTTGCATCTCATGCAACATTTCACCAACTGCAAAATTGCAATTGTGCACTAATTCACGTTTTCAAACGTGAACCGCAGCCCTCACATCGGTTTCTTCACATGAGCGTCTTCAGCCGCGCCCGGTGCTGTTCGAGGACTTGGAGCTGTCCCAGAAGGGTCGTCTGCGCGGTCGTGTCCGTGGTGTCCTGGCGCTGTAGTCGCGAGTGCAGCTCCTTCGCGATGCGTTCGAGATCGTAGTCGAAGAGACGAGCCACGATGCCGCGGGCAAACCCTTCCGCGCTGACGCCGTCTGCCACCGGCAACGGCGTCACCAGCAGTTGCGTGACGTAGGGCTTGAGGTCCTCGGCGCTGGCGGAGAGGACCGCGTCGGCCCAACGAGTGGCGCCGGCTGTTCCCGCCGCCTGGGCACCGCCGGCCGATTTCAATCCGCCGGCAGCCTTCACTGCGGCTTGGATCCGTCGATAGCCGGGGTGCTCGAAGGCTCGCGCGGACAGGGAGTCGAACAGTTTGGCGTTGACGAACTCGGGATGCTGCAGCGCCACCATCAGGGCCCCCTTCTCGGTTTTGAGACGAGCGGGGCTGATCGGTGCCGACAGGTTCGACACGTCTGGGCGCTCATCGTAGACGTACTCGATCGCGGTGTCGTCTCCACCTGCTCCTCCCCCAGTGGGTGCGAATCCCGTGGATGGCAGCTGTGCACTCGTCCCCTGCGCCTGGCCCTGTCCCGATACGGGTTGACCGGAAGGCTGTTGCCCCGATGTCGGCCGCCCAGAAACCTGCGCTCCCGGTGCCTGCTGGCCCTGAGATCTGTTCCTCTGTGCCTGCGGCGGGCCTGCTTGAGCCGGCGGACCCGATGCGACCGGCGGAGCACCGGGCGGGGTCTGGGACGGGGCAGGCTGCGGCTGACGAGCCTGGTTCGCCTGCGGTTTGCTGGGGCGCTTCCGGGCATCTCTGACCGCGGATTCCACTTCGTCGATATCGACACCGATGCGTCCGGCGACGAAACGGTAGTAGTGGCTGAGACTGTTGCGGTCCCGGATGTCAGCGAGGACCTCGGCGCTGGCCTTGACCGCTGCGATCCGACCTTCGACCGAGTCGAGGTCGTAGCGAGAGATCGCGGTGGTGATGACGAACTCGAAGAGCGGTTTGCGACCGTCGATGAGTTCGCGCAGGGCCCCGTCGCCTTTCTGCATCCGCAGATCGCAGGGGTCGAGCCCATCAGGTTCGACGGCGACGAAGGTCTGAGCGGTGAACTCGCTTTCGAATTCGAAGGCGCGCAGTGCAGCCTTCTGCCCGGCCGCGTCGCCGTCGAAGGTGAAGATCACCTGGCCGGTCGGATCATCGCCGAGCAGACGCCGAACGATCTTCACGTGCTCGGGCCCGAAGGCCGTTCCGCAGGTCGCCACCGCTTGCGTGACACCGGCCAGGTGCGCGGCCATGACATCGGTATAACCTTCGACGATGACTACGCGTTTGGTCTTCGCGATGTCCTTCTTGGCCAGATCCAGCCCGTAGAGTACTTGGTTCTTATGGTAGAGAGCGGTCTCCGGAGTGTTCAGGTACTTCGGCCCCTGGTCGTCGTCGAACAGGCGCCTGGCACCGAAGCCGATGGTCCGAGAAGTCATGTCCTTGATGGGCCACACGACCCGGCCGCGGAAACGGTCGTAGATGCCGCGGCCGCCTTCGCTGGCCAGACCTCCGGCAAGGACCTCCTCCTCGGTGAAACCGGCCCGCTTGAGCTGGCTGGTCAGCGCATCCCAGGACTTGGGGGCGAAGCCGAGACCGAACTCCTTGCTCGAACTCAGGGGAAAGCCACGGCCTTCGAGGAACTCCCGACCGATCTGCCCCTGCTCGGATTCAAGGCACTGGGTGAAGAAGCGCTGCGCGACTTCGTGCATCTCCAGCAGCCGCTGTCTGCGGCTGGCCTGCTCACGATCGGGGCCTTTGCCGTCTTCGTAGCGCAGATGCATCCCGATCTTGCCGGCCAGAGCCTCGACCGTCTCAACGAAGCTGAGCTGTTCGACCTTCTGCAGAAACGAGAACACGTCGCCGGACTCACCACAGCCGAAGCAGTGGTACATCCCGACCTGGGGTCGGACCGTGAAAGAAGGAGTCTTCTCATCGTGAAAGGGGCACAGCCCCTTGAGCGAGCCGATTCCCGCGGTCTTGAGCGTGACGAATTCACCGACGACCTCGTCGATGCGGGTTCGACTGCGCAGCTCGTCGATGTCCTCACGTTTGATCAGTCCGGCCATGGTCTAGAGACGATCCCCCGCCCCTGCTTTGAGCTGGTGGTACAGAGCCCAGGCGGAATGGTCGGTCAGCGAGGCGATCTGGTCGACGACGACACGCAGCCGGGCCGCATCGTCGGCAGCTTCGAAGTAGTCGGCCCTGAACATCGGGTCGAGTTTGGTCGGCGTCGCGGAGTACCACTGGGCGAGCTCCGTGATGACGGCAGACTGGATGTCATGGAGTCGCAGACGGTCTTCGGCGACCATCACCGTCAACGTCGCCATGCCTTTGAGGACAGCGATCTCGACGACCGTAGGCTCGGGGACGACCAGCGAGGCCGCATAACGAGCCAGGGGCTCCCAGCCGAACTCCTCACGTGTGGCGGCTTCCGCCGCGCCGACGAACCGTCCGATGAGCTGGCTCGTCATGTGCTTGAGCGTGGCCTGGGCCTTCCTGGAACCGTCATAGACATCCGCCGGCCAGTACGCAGCCGCCTGCAGTCGCGACAGCGCTTTGTCCATCTCTTCGTCGCTCGTGGTCGGCAGATACCATTTCCGGGTGATGTCGAAGAGCTCGGCCCGACGACCCTCCGCAGCGAATTCGTCCAGATGCAGGTGACCGCCGGCGATCGCGTCCTCGACGTCGTGGACGGAATAGGAAATGTCGTCGGCGAGGTCCATCACTTGGGCTTCGATGCAGCGTTTGCCGTTCTCGATCCCGTCACGGTAGAAGTCGAAGACTCCCCTGTCGTCGTCGTAGACGCCGAATTTGCGCACACCGGAGTCACGCCGCCCCGCGGACGCTTCGCTCCGTGACCAGGGGTATTTCGTCAGCGCGTCGAGGCTGGCCCGTGTGAGGTTGAGTCCTGCCGGTCGGCCGTCATCGGCGATCACCTTCGGCTCGATCCGGGTGACCAGGCGCAGCGTCTGCGCATTGCCCTCGAATCCGCCGATGTCGATGCACAGAGCGTCGAGAATGGTCTCACCGTGGTGGCCGAAAGGCGGGTGGCCGAGGTCATGACTCAGGCACGCGGTGTCGACGATATCGGGATCGCAGCCTAAGTATCGGGCGAGTTCGCGCCCGACCTGGGCCACTTCAAGGGAGTGGGTGAGTCGGGTGCGGACGAAATCATCGGTGCCTGGTGAGACGACCTGAGTCTTGGCACCAAGCCGACGCAGTCCCGCCGAGTGCAGCACCCGAGCTCGGTCACGCTGAAAGGCCGAGCGGCGTGGATTCTTCGCCGGTTCGCTCACCCATCGTTCCTCGTCCCACGGCGTGTAGACCGCCACGGTCCCCGAGCGCACCGAGGTGCGTGGGTGAGTTTCGAATGGCATTGTCATCCTCCCGAGATGTCGAGTTCCGCCTCGGAAAGCAGTGACTTTCCGCTCACATCGAAGATGCGGGAGTCGAGCCACCCTTCGGGCAGATGCGGCTTCTTCGGGCGGGTCGTCCGCCCCCGGGAGCCTTCCGCGTCCGTACCAGGATACGGTGCGTCCTGATCGAGCTGGGCCAGCAGCCCCGCGAGTTCCTCGAGCGAGGAGACCATCGCCAGCTGACGCCGCAGGTCTCCCCCGACCGGGTAGCCCTTGAAATACCAGGCGATGTGTTTGCGCAGGTCACGAACGCCGTAGAACTCGTCCTCGTAGTATTCGGCCAGATACTCGCCGTGCTTGTACACGGCACGGGCCACCTCGGCGAGACCGGGCTGGAAACGTTCATCGCTGCCGCCCAGGGCATTGGCGAGGTCGCCGAACAGCCACGGTCGTCCCTGGCATCCGCGTCCGATGACGACGCCGTCGCACCCGGTTCTGCGCATCATCTCCAGAGCGTCCTCTGCTGCGAAGATATCGCCGTTGCCCAAAACGGGCACAGTGTCGCCGAGGTGGTCCTTGAGTCGGGCGATGGCGTCCCAGTCCGCCTGACCCGAGTACAGATCCGCTGCGGACCGACCGTGGAGGGCGACCGCTGCCACACCCGCGTTGCGGGCAGTCTCGCCGGCGTCGAGGAAGGTCTGGTGGTCCTTGTCGATGCCTTTGCGCATCTTCACGGTCAGAGGGATGCCGCCGCGGTCCGCCTCGGTCACGGCTGTGGTGACGATGGCTTCGAACAGGTCCTTCTTCCACGGCAGGGCCGAGCCACCGCCCTTCCGGGTGACCTTGGGCACGGGGCAGCCGAAGTTGAGGTCGATGTGGTCGGCGCGGTCTTCGTCCACGAGCATCCGCACTGCCTGCCCGATCGTCTCCGGGTCGACACCATAGAGCTGAACCGAACGCGGGGTCTCGTAGGGCTCGTGCCGGATGATGCGCATGCTCTTGGGGCTGCGTTCGACCAAGGCCCTCGACGTCACCATCTCCGTCACATACAGGCCGGCTCCGTATTCGCGGCACAGGCGCCTGAAGGCCGTGTTGGTGATCCCGGCCATCGGCGCGAGCACCACCGGCGAGGACAGCTCGATGGGGCCGATGCGCAGGGGCTCGACAACGGCTGGGGATACTGATTCTGGGGCAGGGCTGATGACACTCACCATGCCATTATCCCCGAGCAGTCAAATGGTGGGGCGCCTGCACGGGCAGCTGCCGCCCGCTCACGATCGCGCATGTGAAGCCTCCTCAGATTCTTCTCTGTCTTCATCAACCCGTTCGGGGACGAGAAATTCCCGAATGTCCCATTCGACGTCGAGGCCCAGCTCCTGAGCGAGACGATCATCATGGGTGATGACGAGCATCGCTCCTCCGAATCCGTCCAAGGCGGTCACCAGCGCAGTCAGTGAGGAGAGGTCGAGGTTATTGCCTGGTTCGTCGAGGATGAGCAGCTGCGGCGCGGGGTCCTGGAACAGACTCTTCGCCAGAGCCACTCGAAAGCGTTCCCCTCCCGACAGGGTCGAACACAGCTGCTCGGTCCGTCCGGCCCGCAGTCCCATGGCGGCCAACACCTCATGGACTCGGTGTGGTCCGAGACCAGGGTTGTCCTCCCTCACTGCTTCCATGACGGTCAGCGTCGGAGGCAGTCTGTACTGCTGGTCGAGGAAACCGCTCGCCACAGGAACGGTGAAGGTCAGATCGGGAAACAGCTCGTCGATAGGGGCACCGGTGTCGTATCGCCCGGCGATCGCCGACAGCAGGGTCGACTTCCCGGAGCCGTTGGCACCGGTCAGCCTGATCCGCTCGGGGCCGACGATCGTACGTGGCTGCTCCAGCACCGGCCCGGAGACGTCGAGGACACGCTTCGCCGAATGGATCACGGTCTCGGGCAGATCCAGGCGGATGCTTGAGTCCCTGCGCAGAGCGTCCTTGGCGGTGCGCACCGAGGAACGGGCGGCCTCCTCGTCGTCTGCCTTGTCTCCGCGCCGCTTCGCCGCGCTCTTCTGGGCGAAGTCGGTCAGTCCATTCATGACGATCTTGGGACGGCGCTTGTTCTCCTTGTCCTTGGCAGCCTTGCGATCGGCCCTGGCCAGCTTCGTCTCGAGTTCGATGCGCTGGCGCTTCTCGATCGCCAGGGATTTCTTCGCATCGACGAGGTGAGCGAGCTTCGCCTCCTCTTCGGCGGCGACCATGCGTTCGTAGTCGTCGAAGTCTCCACCGTAGATGCGCAGCTGGTCCGTCATCTCGACGATCGTCGTCACCTCTGCCAGGAGGGCACGGTCGTGTGAGATCACGAGTGTCGGCCCCGTCCGGTCCCGCAGCAGGGAGGCCAGTCTGCGGCGCCCCGCCTCGTCGAGGTTGTTGCTCGGTTCGTCGAGGATCAGCCAGCGATCACCGGCCAGGGCCGCCCGAGCCAGTCCGATGCGCATGGCTTGGCCGCCGGAGAAGGTCGACAGCCGCCGATCGAGAGCCGCGACGTCGAGTGTGAGTCCGAGATCGGCCAGGACGCTCAGCGCCCGTTCTTCGATGTCCCAGTCATCGCCGATGACATCGAAGTCGGTGAGATCGGCGTCACCGGCCAGAGCCGTCGACAAGGCCGATCTGATCTCGCTGATTCCCAACGCCGAGGCGACGCTGGCCTCGGTATGGGGCAACAGCTGATCGATGTACACCGCGCCCTCGGCACCGGTGGCTGAACCCGAGCTGGGGCCAAGCTGTCCGGCGATGATTCTGGCGAGGGTGGATTTGCCGATCCCGTTGTCACCGACCAGCCCGACAAGGGAGGCAGGGATCGACGCAGTGAGAGAAGTGAAGATCTCGGTGTCATCGCCGAGGCGGTAGCCGAGTTTCGAGATGGATATGGCAGCAGTCATGTGTGTCCTCATTTCGTGCACAGAAGTGCGCTGCGGGTCCGTAGCACCCGCATGATGCGGAAATGAGGAATTACTTCACGAAGTGACTGTCTTTCGCCGGGAATGTGTCAGATCAAGGATGACGGAGGTCGACCGACTTCGTCAAGGGCTGTTGCGAATCTCAGACGATGATGAGCATGAGCTCCGCGGGCTCGCTTCCGGGGTTGGACAACTGGTGCGGAACATCGCCTGGCGCCTGCGCGCAGTCTCCGACTCGCAGCGTGGTCCGGCGGTCGATCGTGACGATTTCGATGGTGCCGGCGAGCACGAAGAAGGTCTCACGCGAGCCGCTGCGGTGGGCGGCGAAGGACGCCGTTTCGCAGTGCGGATCAAGCTTGTAGTGCACCACTTCCATGTTCTCCTGCGGCGCAGGGAGGTCACGACGCAGAGTGCCTCTGCCGTATGCGCTGTGAGCGGGAATGGCGGCGCTGGGGGTGATGACCACCTCGGGCGGGGCGAGGAGCTCTCCCACGTCGACGCCGAGGGCACGGGAGAGCCCCATGGCGTTCGAGACTGATGTGTCCTGTTCCCCGCGCTCGATCTTCGACAGAGCCGCTCGAGAGATTCCGGCGCGCACAGCAAGTTCGTTGAGAGTCAGGTCGTTGTACTTGCGGCGCGCCCTGATGCGCGCGCCGAATACTCGAGCTCCGAGATCTTCCGTGTTCGCCATGGTGACATCATAGATTATTCTTGAATAGTAGAGTGAATTCTACCAAGCCTCACTTCTTCACACGATGGACTTTTTTCTATGACTCCACTCCTGGCACTGACGCCCATTGTGCTCGCGATCGCTCTGCTCGTATTCAAACAGAGCTCATGGATCGCCGCAGCTGCCGGGGTCATCGCCGCCGGGGTGGCCGTCATTCTCTTCTTCCCGACCCCCTTGTCGGTTCTCCTCGAATCCGGTGCGGACTACTTCCCACTGATCCTCGAAGTCGCCCTCATCCTTCTGTTCGGCATGGTCCTGGCACGCCTACTCGAGTCATCAGGGTCGATGGGCGAGATCTCCTCCTGGGTCGAAGCTGCGGCGCCGAGTCGCGCGCTCGGCGTCGCCCTCGTCGTGTTCGGACTCGTCCCCTTCGCCGAGTCGGTCACCGGGTTCGGCATCGGGGTGACGATCGGAGTCCCGGTCCTGCGACTGCTCGGCTGTTCGCTGCGGCAGTCGGCGATCCTCGGGCTGCTTGGCCTCATCGCCGTTCCCTGGGGCGCGCTCGGTCCCGGAACCACGGTCGCCGCCGCGCTCACCGGCATCAACGTCGACGATCTCGGCGTCGCAACAGCGTGGATCAATGCGATTCCCGTCATCATCGTGGCCACCTCGGTGATTCTCGTCATGCGCCCCGGACTGTCCTCCAGCTTCGGAATCATTGCCGCCGCGGCTCTGATGTGGTCTGGCATCCTTGCCGCGAACATCCTCATCGGCATGGCCCCAGCCGGCATCATCGGCTCATTGCTCGTCATCGCCGTCATGGGCACCCTCTTCATCATCCGCCGCCGCAGAACCGGCTTCACACGCCAATTGGGTCTCGCGGTCCTGCCGTATACGACGCTCACAGTGGGCCTGCTCGTGGCCCGCGCATTGGAATCCGCAGTCCCGTCACTGGTGACACAGATCGTGGCCTCTCCCCCGTTCTGGTTAGCCGCCGCCTGTGTGATCGCCGCGCTCAGGGTCACCGATCGCGGCACTGTGACCTCCGCCGCCGTTCGCTCCTGGCTGCCGATCGGGGCCGGCACCGCCGCCTTCATGCTCATGGGCTGGATCATGACGACGACCGGGATGAGCGCGTCCATCGGGACCTTGGTGCCGGCCGGACTCGTCCTCTTCACGCCCTGGCTGACTGCAGTCGGAGCCATCGTGACCGGGTCGAACACCGGCGCCAATTCCATGTTCACCGGCACCATCGACGCGGTCGCCACGGCCTCCCACGTCTCCTCACTGCCGGTGGTGGCCGCAGGAAACGCCGCCGCCTCGCTTGCGGCACTGGCCGCTCCCCCACGGGTGGCGATGTCAGTGCAGATGGCAGATCCCTCAAGCCCCGCCTCGGCGAATGACATCGCCTGGGTCCAGGGACGGGCACTGACCGTCGCAGGGATCAACGCGGTGGCCCTCGGCCTCTGGATTCAGTTCATGGCCTGAGCCCGGAACACGGACCTCAGACGCGGATGATCTCGCGCGGGAAGTCGGTGAACGTGTCGCAGCCGGTATCCGTGATGAGGACTGACTCGGAGAGTTCGTAGCCGTAGCCGTTCATCCACATGCCGCAGATGAGGTGGAAGGTCATTCCGGCCTCGAGGATCTGGTCGTCCTCGGTCCTGATCGAGATTGTGCGCTCGCCCCAGTCGGGTGGGTACCCGATGCCGATGGAGTAGCCCAGCCGGCTCGGCTTCTCCAGGCCGGCCAGCGCCAGCACCCGGTTCCAGGTGCGGGCCAATTCGGCGGTGGGCACCTCCGGTGCGGCGACGTCGAGAACCGCGGCCAGTGCTTCGGAGACGACACCCTCGAGTCGGATGAGCTCCTGCTTCGGCTTTCCCACGACGGCGGTGCGCGCCAGGGGCACGTGATAGCGACGGTGGACGCCTGCCAGCTCGATGCTCACCGACTCATCGGCAACGAACTTCCGATTCGTCCAGCTCAGGTGCGGGGTGTCCGCGCTCTCCCCCGTCGGCAGGAGCGGAACAATGGCCGGGTAGTCACCCCAGGCACTGCCGCGTCCGCGGGCCTGGGCCGCAGCGATCTCGGCCGCCACCTCATTCTGAGCGACACCGGCGCCGATGGTCGCCAAGGCAGCGTTCATCGACTCTGTGGTGACCTCGGCGGCATTGCGCATCAGTGCGACTTCGGCTGGGGACTTGATCGCGCGGATCCAATTGACCAGCTCGAAGGAATCCACCAGGCGCCACTCCGGGACCCCGTTGACCAGCGAACGGAAGGCACGCGGAGAGAAGAAGTGCGAGTCCATCTCGACCCCGACCGGCGAGGAAGAGGCACGGGCGACTTCCCAGCGCTGCCGCAGTGCGAAGGACACCCAGTCGAAGGGATGGATGTGGGGGCGCTGCACGTAGCGTTCCGGATAGCCCACGATGTCCTCCGGGGGCAGCCACGAGGTGTGCATAGCGCCCCGGGCATCCATGTCCCGCATGAACAGAGTCAGCGGTCCCGACGCCGGGACGAAGAGGAGCTGAGGGGTGTAGAACGACCAGGCGTTGTACCCGGTGAGGTAATAGACGTTGGCAGGGTCGGTGACGATGAGTGCAGACAGACCCTGGTCGATCATGCGATTGCGCACCGAGGCGATGCGCCCCAGGTACTCATCAGGGGAGAACGACAGCTCGTTCGCGCCGATCGTGTCGACCTCACCGGGACGCGGCTGTGGGCGAGCCCTGACTTCCTGTCCTGCCCGGCCCTGCTCGGCTCCGGGCCGCATTCCCTGCACGTCTGGCCGGTTGTCTTCACCAGCGTAGAACAGCTCACCCTCATTCATGATTACAGTGTGGTGAGCCAGCTCACACCGTGTCAATCACTGTCACACGCGTGTTGTCAGGGGTGAAAATGCCAATTCATGACGGATCCAGAATGATTGTTTTTCGTATTCGACTGAATTCGCATACGAATCTGCGCATTCCGACGGAATCAATGGTAGATTGTGTTGAGACCCAAATCACGGAGGTGAAGAATGGCCCACTTGGTGCCGAGCGGAAGCAATCACCGCCTGGGCAATCTCGATGAGAAGTCGAAAGCGATCATCGTCGAATTGCAGCACGACGGACGCAAGTCCTACTCCGCCATCGGCAAGTCCGTGGGGCTGTCCGAGGCTGCCGTCCGACAGCGGGTCTCCAGGCTCATCGATTCCGGCGTGATGGAAATCGTCGCCGTGACCGATCCCTTGAGCCTGGGCTTCGCCCGACAGGCCATGGTGGGTGTCAAGGTTCGGGGCGATATCTCCAAGGTCGCCGATCGACTGCACGGATACGACGAGATCGATTATCTCGTTGTCACCGCAGGGTCGTTCGACATCTTGGTCGAGATCGTCTGCGAATCGGATCGCCACCTGATCGAATTCGTCAATGAAGAGCTGCGTTCGATCGACGCCGTCGTGGACACCGAGCTCTTCATGTACCTCTCACTCGAAAAGCAAAAATACAATTGGGGGACGCGATGACAGAGAATGTCACCAGAGCTGGCACCAGCTACCAGGATGCCATCCGCAACAACGTGTGGATGCATATGGCTCCGCACCAGTCACTGTTCAACGGTGGTGAAGCACCGATCATCACTCGTGGTGAAGGCCACCACATCTTCGACGACAAGGGCAAGAAGTACCTTGACGGACTGGCCGGACTGTTCACCGTCCAGGTGGGCCACGGCCGCGAGGAGATCGCGAAGGCGATGTCGGATCAGGCGATGAAGCTGCCCTTCATGCCCCTGTGGTCCTTCGCGCATCCGCAGGCCATCGAGGTTTCGGAGCGCCTGGCCAGCTATGCCCCGGGTGACCTCAACCGTGTCTTCCTCACCTCCGGTGGCGGTGACTCGGTCGAGTCCGCGATGAAGCTGGCGAAGAACTACTTCAAGGTCACGGGCAAGCCGGGCAAGCACAAGATCATCTCGCGTGCCACGGCCTACCACGGCACACCTCACGGCGCACTGTCCGTGACCTCGCTGCCGGACCTGCGTGAGCAGTTCGCTCCCCTGGTCCCCGGTGCGATCAAGGTGCCCAACACCAACTTCTACCGCTCACCCGAGCCCTACGCCCACGATGAGAAGGCCTTCGGCCGCTGGGCAGCGGACCGCATCGGTGAGGCCATCGAGTTCGAGGGTGCCGACTCAGTTGCGGCAGTCTTCCTCGAACCGGTGCAGAACTCCGGCGGCTGCTTCCCGCCGCCTCCCGGCTACTTCGAACGGGTCCGCGAGATCTGCGACGAGTACGACGTGCTCCTGGTCTCGGACGAGACGATCTGCGCCTACGGTCGTATCGGCGACATGTTCGCCTGCAACGACTTCGGCTACGTGCCCGACATCATCACCAGCGCCAAGGGCATCACCTCCGGTTATGCTCCGCTGGGTGCAATGATCGCCTCGGATCGTCTGTTCGAGCCCTTCGGTCCCGGCGGGGACGAGACCTTCTACCACGGCTACACCTTCGGCGGACACCCCGTCTCCTGTGCGGCCGCCATGGCGAACTTCGATGTGTTCGAGAAGGAGAAGCTCAACGATCACGTGCACGAGAACGCTGCTGCGTTCAAGTTCACGCTTGAGAAGCTCAAGGACCTGCCGATCGTCGGCGACGTCCGCGGTGAGGGCTTCTTCTACGGCATCGAGCTGGTCAAGGATCGCGACACCAAGGAATCCTTCACCGAGGAGGAGTCGGAGCGCATCCTCAAGAACTTCGTCTCGGCGAAGATGTTCGACGACGGCCTGTACTGCCGCGCCGATGACCGTGGCGACCCGGTCATCCAGCTCTCGCCTCCGCTGACCGTGGGTCAGAAGGAGTTCGACGAGATGGAGCAGATCATCCGCGGAACCCTGACCGAGGCCTGGACCAAGCTCTGATCACAGCCTGAAGCCTGGTCGCATGGAAGCTGCCCCGATTCCTCATTGAGGAGTCGGGGCAGCTTCATGCCAGGCGTCCGCACTTCATGTCGCTGACCCTCCGTCCCGGGCGGCTGACGGTGCAAGGCGTGGCGGCGGACGCAGGCCCGATCGTACGACGAGCACCCCCAGAGCAGTCGTCAGCGGAATGGCGATGACCAAGCCGATCGAACACACGAGGATGCTCACGACCTCAATGGCCATCTCTCCCAGTGTCAGGGTCTCGAAGAACGACTGGTCGTGGGCGGAGACGATGAGGAGTGTGGTCAGCGCGGACCCCACATAGGCGAACGTGATCGTGTACACCGTCGAGGCGATGTGGTCGCGACCGATGCGCATCGCTCGGGCGAAGAGCTGCCTGGATTTGAGATCTGGTGCCACTGTGGCCAGTTCCCAGACCGCCGACGCCTGAGTGATGGTGACGTCGTTGAGAACGCCGAGTCCGGTGACAAGGATCGCGCAGACGATCAGGTCAGCCAACGACACGTCCGTAGTGCCGGTGAGGAGGAATCCCTCTTCGGAATAGGCGATGCCGAGATTAGCCCAGGAAGTCATCCATGCACCGAGCAATCCCGTGAAGACGATGCCGGCAACGGTCCCGAAAAGCGCCGTCGTCGTCCGGGTCGACACGCCATGGGCAAGATACAGGGCGATGACCATGATCGCACTCGCCGCGACCATTGCCACGAGGATCGGCGGCTTGGAGTCAAGGACCGCTGGGAGCATGAACACGATCAGCACGACACCGGCGAAGGCAAGGCCCGTCAACGCACGCAAGCCCCGAAAACCTGCGACGGCGAGAACGACGAGCCCGTACACGATCGCCAGGGCAAGGATCGGGACATCTCTGTCGTAATCGACGAACACATAGTCAGTCTCGGTCTCTGCGCGGTCAGTCGACTTCGTGAAGTCGAGGACCTTAAGCGAATCTCCGACCCCGACCCCCGACACGATGGCGTCGGGAGTCACATAGAGACTCCCCTCCTGCCCGTCCACTTCGGCCGTGAACTCCATGCAGTCGGCTTCGAGCATCGGGTCAGGATCGCTGGTCTCGCAGCTCGACGCATCCACGGCGGTGACCCTCGCTTCAGCGGTGGAGACTCCCGGTGCGGTGTTCGTCATCGGGCCGCCGCCGGGTAAGTCCTGTTCCGGTCCGTGCGGCCACAGAAGGACCAGGCCACCGATCGTGATGAGGACCAGAGGAAGGAGACACACGATCATGATCAGGCGGACCCTCGGCGAGGCTGTGGGCTCCCGTTGGAGCGTCATATGCATGGCGGACCTTCGTGTCGAAGAGCGTTGTGACTCGGGCTCGGTGCGCGAATTGAAAGGCGGTGTGAATGACCATGCCCACGGACGTGCGGCCGAACGATTCGGGCCCGGTCGGTCGATTTCACGACCGACCGGGCCCGATCCTCAGGAGCCACCGGTGACAGGTTCCAACTGGTCCTCAGACCCCAGCGGAGCCTCAGACCCCAACGGACTTTCAGACGCCGAGGTGCTCGGCCAGGTAGTTCTCCACCTGATCGATGCTCACGCGCTCCTGGCTCATGTCGTCACGCTTGCGGATCGTGACCGCATTGTCGTCGAGTGAGTCGAAGTCGAACGTGATGCACAGCGGAGTGCCGACCTCGTCCTGACGACGGTAGCGACGTCCGATCGCACCGGCATCATCGAAGTCGATGTTCCAGCGCTTGCGCAGACGAGCTGCGAGCTCCTTGGCCTGCGGGGACAGCTTCTCGTTGCGGCTCAGCGGCAGGACAGCAGCCTTGACCGGAGCCAGACGCGGATCGAACTTGAGCACGATGCGCTTGTCGACGCCGCCCTTGGTGTTCGGTGCCTCGTCCTCGGTGTAGGCATCGATGAGGAAGGCCATCATCGAGCGGGTGAGTCCGAAGGACGGTTCGATGACATAGGGGGTGAAGCGTTCACCGCTGGCCTGGTCGAAGTACTGCAGCTTCGCACCGGAGGCCTCGGTGTGGGTGCCGAGGTCGTAGTCGGTGCGGTTGGCCACGCCCATGAGCTCGCCCCATTCGGAGCCCTGGAAGCCGAAGCGGTACTCGACGTCGATCGTGCCCGACGAGTAGTGTGCCCGGTCGTCTTCGGGGACGTCGAGGCGGCGCACGTTGTCCTCGGAGATGCCGAGGTCGAGGAACCAGTTCCAGCAGGCCTCGACCCATTCGCGGTAGTAGTCGTCGGCCTCGTCGGGTCGAACGAAGTACTCGAGCTCCATCTGCTCGAACTCACGGGTGCGGAAGATGAAGTTTCCGGGAGTGATCTCGTTGCGGAAGGCCTTGCCGATCTGGCCGATGCCGAACGGCGGCTTCTTCCGTGCAGCGGTCACGACGTTGTTGAAGTTGACGAAGATTCCCTGGGCGGTCTCGGGGCGCAGGTAGTTCAGACCCGCCTCCGACTCCACCGGACCCAGGAAGGTCTTGACCAGCCCGGAGAACTCCTGCGGCTCGGTCCACTGACCGCGGTTTCCGCAGTCGGGGCAGACAATGTCGGCCATGCCGTTCTCGGGTGCCTTGGAGTGCTTGGCCTCGTAGGCTTCGACGAGGTGGTCCTCACGGTGGCGCTTGTGGCAGCTGAGGCATTCGACGAGCGGGTCGACGAAGGTAGCCACGTGGCCCGAGGCCTCCCAGACCCGTTTGGGCAGGATGACCGAGGAGTCGAGTCCGACGACGTCTTCGCGTCCGCGGACGAAGGTCTGCCACCACTGGGCCTTGATGTTGTCCTTGAGCTCAACACCCAACGGCCCGTAGTCCCAGGCCGAACGGGAACCGCCATAGATCTCTCCGGCTTGGAAGACGAATCCTCTGCGTTTGGCCAGGGCGATGACGGCATCCAACTTGGACTGTGCCACGTTTATTCTCCTTGAGGTAGTTCGCCGACGGCCGGCTGCCGTGGCTCGCAGGTACAGCCTATCGGTTCGGCTGCGATCGGTGGCTGTCGACTCCTGGGCGACGGAACTCACACTTAAAGCGGACCGCAGAGCCACCTCGGCGGGCGAGTGGCATGTAGGATTGAGGTACACCCAAACCTTTCTCCGTACTGACGGTTTTCAAGTCTGTCCAAGCAAGCCTTGGATCTCATACGGTTTCGGCCCGGATTGCTCACGATGATTGCACAAGCGGCCGCAGGGTAGATCGCCACTACAGTCATCTGCGATCAAGTGTGTGCCGACGTGAGAGAGAAAACTCATGACCGATGTGTCCTCATCCGACGATCCGACAACACCGAAGTTCTCCGAGTTGGGTCTCCACCCGCTCGTCCTCCAGGCAGTTCAGGCTCAGGGCTACGAAACCCCGACCCCGATCCAGGCCGAAACGATTCCCGCACTGGTCGAAGGCCGCGACGTCATCGGACTCGCCCAGACCGGTACCGGCAAGACCGCCGCTTTCGCTCTGCCGGCACTGTCCGACCTCGCTGAGGCGGGTCGCGCCAATGACGGCCCCTTCGCTCTCGTACTGACCCCCACCCGTGAGCTTGCAATCCAGGTCGCCGAGGCGTTCACCTCCTATGCGACGAACCTCGACGACTTCTCCGTCCTCCCCATCTACGGCGGCCAGGCCTACGGCCCGCAGCTGTCCGGGCTCAAGCGCGGCGCTCAGGTTGTCGTGGGAACGCCCGGTCGTGTCATCGACCACCTCAAGAAGGGCTCCCTCAAGCTCGGCAGCCTCCGTCACCTCATCCTCGATGAGGCCGACGAGATGCTCAAGATGGGCTTCGCCGAAGACATCGAAGAGATCTTCAGCCAGTCCGGCGACTCACGTCAGGTGGCACTGTTCTCCGCCACCATGCCGACGTCAATCCACCGCCTGACCGGCAAGTACCTCAACAACCCCAAAGAGGTGCGGGTCGCGTCGAAGTCGCAGACCGGATCGAACATCCGTCAGCGCTACCACATGGTCCAGCACTCCCATAAGCTCGACGCCCTGACCCGGATCCTCGAGGTCGAGGAGTACGAGGGCATCATCATGTTCGTCCGCACCAAGCAGGCCACGGAGGAGCTCGCGGAGAAGCTGCGTGCCCGCGGCTTCAAGGCCTCGGCGATCAACGGCGACATTCCCCAGCAGGCTCGTGAGCGCACGATCGACATGCTGCGCAACGGCAAGGTCGACATCCTCGTCGCCACCGACGTCGCAGCCCGCGGCCTCGACGTCGAGCGCATCACCCTGGTCGTCAACTTCGACATTCCTCACGACACCGAGTCCTACGTCCACCGCATCGGCCGCACCGGCCGCGCCGGACGCTCGGGTGAGGCCATTCTCTTCATCACCCCGCGTGAGCAGCGTCTGCTCGGTTCCATCGAGCGCGCAACGAAGCAGAAGGTCGAACAGCTGAAGATGCCCAGCGTCGAAGAGCTGACGAACACCCGTGTGGAGAAGTTCACGAAGCGCATCGACGATGTGCTCGCCACGACCGAGCTGACCGAGCTCGCGACCGTCATCGAACAGTACGAGCTCTCCCGCAACGTGCCTGCGACCGACATCGCCGCAGCGCTGGCGTCGCTGGTGCTCGAGTCGAACACCCTCAAGGCCGATCCCATGCCGGAGCCTTCGCGCGGCAAGCCAGCCCGTGACCGTGACAGCGGCGGACGCGACGGTAAGCCCGGCCGTGAACGTTCATCCCGTCCGCGTGATGAGAACATGACCACCTACCGTCTGGCCATCGGACGCAATGAGCGTCTGCAGCCCGGTGCGGTCGTCGGCGCCATCGCCAACGAGGGTGGTCTCACTTCGAAGGAGATCGGCCACATCGACATCCGGTCGAACCACACCCTTGTCGATCTGCCCAAGGATCTCGATTCTTCGGTCATGCGCAAGCTCTCCAACACCCAGATCCAGGGCCGCCCGATCGACATCCGTCCGGATTCGGGCCGTCCGGCTCGTCCGTTCAAGAAGCGCAACTTCGACAAGCAGCCCGGCGACAGCCGCAACTTCCGCAATGATCGCCGCGGAGGCGCCAAGAAGTTCAGCAATGACCGCTTCGGCGGCGAACGCTCACACGACCGCTACTGAATCGCTGCCGCTGCGCAGTCGCCCAGCCGTGCTGATCCACCGGCACTGCTGAGCCGGCTTCGGCGCAGCGAGCACACATGACACGAGGTCCCGCAACGTTTTCGTTGCGGGACCTCGTGTTTGCCTCTGGGATGTCGTGTTTGCTCAGACTGTTCGCGACCGGCTAGGAACCTGAGCGGTCCACGGCGCCGCCGAAGCGACGATCACGGCGTGCGTATTCTTCGATCGCCGACCACAGGGTGCGACGGTCGACGTCGGGCCAGAGCACGTCTTGGAAGACCATCTCGGCGTACGCGGACTGCCACAGCAGGAAGTTTGAGGTCCGCTGCTCCCCCGATGAGCGCAGGAACAGGTCCACGTCGGGGACCTCGGCCGCGTAGAGACGGGAGCGAACGGTCTTCTCGCTGACCTTGCCCGGTTTCAGCTTCCCGGCGGCCACCTCGGCGGTGATCTGGTTGACTGCGTCGACGATCTCCGAGCGTCCCCCGTAGTTGACGCAGAACTGGAGGACCAGTCCGGTGTTGTGCTTGGTCATCTCCGCCGCGGTCTCGAGTTCGTCGATGACCGAGCGCCACAGGCGACCACGACGCCCCGCCCAGACGATGCGCACACCCAAAGCGTTGAGCTCATCGCGGCGTCGGCGGATGACATCACGGTTGAAGCCCATAAGGAATCGAACCTCGTCGGGCGACCGTTTCCAGTTCTCGGTGGAGAAGGCATAGGCGGACAGGTAGTCGACACCCATCTCGATGGCCCCGTGGATGACTTCGAGGAGTGAGGCCTCTCCTGCCTTGTGTCCTTCAGTGCGCGGCAGACCACGGTCGTTGGCCCAGCGGCCGTTGCCGTCCATGACCACGGCCACGTGATTCGGGACGAATTTCGACTCGATGCGCGGGGGTCGGGCTCCGCTGGGGTGCGGAGGTGGTGCGGGATAGCTCATCTGCTCTCCAGAACTCTCAGTGATCGGATATTGCGCTCCAGATGCCACGACACCCAGTCCGAGACGAGTTTGGAACCGTCGATCTGGTCGTGGAGGTCCGAAGACTCCGCGCGCTCCCAGTCACCGGAGAGCAGCGCCGCCATATGTTCGAGTGCGTCGGTGTCGGGCAGGGCTGCGCCGCTGGGGCGACAGGTGGTGCACACGGCACCGCCCAGGGAGGCCGAGAACGCACGGTGGGGTCCAGGACTGCCGCACTGTGCGCAGTCGAGCAGACTCGGCGCCCAGCCGGCCACGGACATGGCCCGGAGCAGATACGCGTCGAGGGCCAACCTCGGCGGGTGCTCGCCGTTGCACAGGGACCGGATGGCCGAGACGAGGAGCAGGAAATGGGTGCGCGACTGGGGTTCGACCTCGGTGATCCGGGCGGCGGTCTCCGCCATCACGCTGGCGGCGGAGTACGCGTCATAGTCGGCGCCGATGCCACGGGCAAAGGGTTCGATGAGTTCGACCTGGGTGACGATGTCGAGGCTGCGGCCGACGTGGCACTGCACATCGACGAGCATGAAGGGCTCGAGTCGGGAACCGAAGCGTGACTTGGTGCGGCGAATGCCCTTCGCAACTGCTCGGATCAGCCCGTGGCTGCGGGTGAGAACAGTGACGATGCGGTCGGCTTCGCCGAGTTTGTGCCCTTGGAGCACGATGCCTTCATCACGATAGTTGTGCACCCGCCCATTATCGCAGAGTGCGGCGGGGAATCATCCCCGCCGCACTCAGACATCAGTTGTGAGATTGCCCCCTGCCGACAGTCGATCCGACCGGCAGGCTCAGTCTCCAGTGGTGGACCTCAGCGCTCTCCGTCACGGTCGCGGGCTGCTCGGTTGACCGCCGAGACGACGGCCTTGAGCGAGGCCTTGGTGATGTTGGGGTGCAGTCCGGCACCCCAGACCACACGGTCCTCGACAGCGAGTTCGACGTAGGCTGCAGCCATGGTGTCGGCACCCGATCCGATGGCGTGCTCGGTGTAGTCCTGGAGCCGGAGATCAACGTCGAAGTTCTCGATGAGGATCTTCACGAGCGCATCGATCGGACCCTTGCCGTGTCCTTCGTAGGTGCGTTCCTGACCGTCGACGATGAGGTCGGCCTCGACGCGCTCGGCAGAGCCGGAATCGTCGACCGTACCGGAGTCAGTGCGCAGGCCCACGATCTGGAAGCGGCCCCAGGCGTTGTCCGGATCATCGCTGGGCAGGTATTCGTGGTTGAAGATGCGGCGGATCTCTTCAGCCGAGACCTCTCCCCCGCCTTCGGTGTGTGCCTGGACGGCTCGGGAGAATTCGACCTGCATGCGGCGCGGCAGATCCAAGCCGTACTCGCTCTTGAGCAGGTAGGTGACTCCGCCTTTGCCGGACTGCGAGTTCACGCGGATGATCGCCTCGTACGAGCGCCCCAGATCCTTCGGGTCGACCGGCAGGTAGGGCATGTCCCATTCCATCAGGTCCACTGGCACGCCCTGCTCGTTGGCCCTCTTCTCACGGTCGGCGAACGCCTTGTTGATGGCGTCCTGGTGCGAGCCGGAGAACGAGGTGAAGACGAGGTCGCCGCCGTATGGATGGCGCTCGTGGACGCCGATCTGGTTGCACTCGGTAACGGTGTGGATGACCTCGTCGATGTCGGAGAAGTCCAGTTCGGGGTCGACGCCCTGCGTGTAGAGGTTGAGTGCCACGGTGACCAGGTCGAGGTTGCCGGTGCGTTCGCCGTTGCCGAAGAGGCAGCCTTCGATCCTGTCGGCACCGGCCATGATGCCCATCTCTGCAGCAGCCACTCCGGTTCCACGGTCGTTGTGAGGGTGCAGGGACACGGCTACCTCATCGCGGTAGGGCATGTTGCGGCAGAACCATTCGATCTGGTCAGCATAAGTGTTCGGGGTGCCGCGCTCGACGGTGGCAGGCAGGTTGACGACCGTTTCGCGATCGGTGGCCGGCTGCCACATGTCGAGGACGCTGCCGACGATGTCGAGAGCGAATTCGGGTTCGGTGTCGACGAAGATCTCCGGGGAGTACTGGTAGCCGAAGTCCGCGTCGCCCAGGAGTGACTCGGCGTGCTTCATGACCGCCTGAGTGCCGCGGGTGGCGATTTCGCGAGTCTGGTCGAAGCCCTCACCGTCGAAGCCGAACACGACCTTGCGGAAGACCGGCGCGGTGGCGTTGTAGAGGTGGACTGTCGGCTTCTTGGCACCGACAAGGGACTCCACTGTCCGCTCGATGAGATCCTCACGTGCCTGGGTGAGCACGGAGATGCGCACATCGTCGGGGATCGCGTCCTGTTCGATGATCTCGCGGACGAAGTCGAAGTCGACCTGGCTGGCAGCGGGGAAACCGACCTCGATCTCCTTGAAGCCCAGCTTGACGAGGAGGTCGAACATCTTGCGCTTGCGATCGGGTGTCATCGGATCGATGAGGGCCTGGTTGCCGTCACGCAGGTCGGTGCTCAGCCAGCGCGGAGCCTTGCGAATCAGCTGGTCTGGCCAGGTGCGGTCGCGCATATCCAGAGCGATGCGGTCCTGAAAGGACTTGTATTTGCTGAACGGCATGGGAGTGGGCTTCTGCAGTTTCATGGTTCCTCAATCATTCATCGTGTGCTAAATCAGCATATGAAAAACTCCGCGACGAGTGTGCTGTCCGATCAGGACTCGTCGCGGCAAGGAAGGAGGAGCAACCTGTGAGCCACACCATCAACATAGCCCTGGTTGCTCCCTCCGACCCAAATCTGTCCAAATCCTAAGATCGTAGTCCTGATCTCGCCGAGGTGGTCCGTGCGCTGTCCCCGCCGAGGTGGTGGTGCTATACATCGCCGAGGTGGCTCTGCCTAGTCGAGGAAGTCGACCGAGGCTCGTCGCATGTTGAAGCCGACGCCGGACTCATCAGACTTGCATGTCATGCCCTCTCGGGTGGAGGTGCAGGTCATTCCCTCAGCGGTGATCGATTCGCCGTAGCCGAGCACCCGAGCGGGGCCGGAATTCTCAGGGGCCTCAACGCAGGAGAAGCCCGCGCCCTCGGAGTTGGCCACGACGACGGCACCCCAGTTCTCCAGTTGGCAGTCATCGGGTTTCTCCGGAGCCTTGTAGTCGAAGGACGTGATGACGCACCGGCTGCGGTCTGAATCGATCGTGCAGGAGATGTTGCCAGAGGGTGACTTGAACGACTCTGCTGCGACCGGTGGCGTCGAAGCTCCCGGGTCTTCTGTCTCGGAGCCTGCACCGTCAGACGGTCCTTGTGAGGACGCGCCTGTGGCCTCGTCGTCCTTGCTCTGTGTTGCGTCCCAGGCAATGTATCCGACGATGCCGAGTGCGAGGATCAGAGCGATCGCGGCCAGCGCCCAGAGCCAACCCGGGACCTTTCTGGTCTCGGAGTCTCGTCGATGAGGGCCTCCCGGACCGCCCGGTCCACCGGGGCCGTATCCACCGGGTCCCCCGGGTCCGCCGGGCCCATATCCACCTGGACCGCCGGGGCCATAGCCTCCGCTTGCGGGACCGGGACCGCCGGATCCCGCGTAGGCGGCTGCGGCATGTGGGGCATGGGCTGATGCGCCGTTGGGCACGTGCGACTCACTTCCGGGGTATTCGTTGGGATGCGGTGGAGGGGTGGGCTGCTGTGGCGGGGGTCCGGCCGGAGGGCCGGCAGGAGGGCCAGGCGCGCCGAAGTCTGATCCCCACTGCTCTGGCTGCGGCGAGTTGGGGGCCGAGGCGCCCTGCGGGTTCCACTGTTTCGGTGCTGAGGCGGCTTGTGCTTCGGCGATGTCCTCGGACCTCACCTTTCGAGGTGCCGGATCGCTGCCGGTGGATTCGTCGTTTTCAGCTGCAGCCAGCTGGCGCAGCTCGTCGAGGCTGAGGACCTCGGTGGCCTCGGCGCCGTCGGAGGACACCATGGACCGGAGTCTGGCCAGCTCCTCGGAGCTGAGTGCTTGGGTCGAACCATCAGCAGCCGGGGACTTGTCCTGACCGATGAACAACTGCGTCGTGATCGAATCTGGAGACTCCTCGGCCGGCTTCCGACGCCCGGGGCGCGGAGGGTGGTTCGGCACAGGTGGAATGCTCATGGGCTCATTTTCGCATAGTCATTACCACGGTGTTCTCAAGGTTCGTGAGAAGATGACCCCATGTTCAGTGGTGGAACCCGGACCGGGACCAGCCTGACGGTCGCTGTTCTGGCTCTGACGCTGTCGTCGTGCGGGACACCGACCGACAGCGATGACGATGACGACTCAGCCGTTACCTCCGGTATGGTCGCGGCCCCCGCGCAACAGAACAGCCTCGGTGATTTCGCCGCCCCTGCTCAGATGACCCCACCCGGAGCAGCACCCACAGAAGTTACCGGGCCTGCCCACTCGGTGCCGGTCCCCGGACTCGGACCGAAGACGGCAGCGCAGATCCCCGCCGAGACCTCACAGGTCCTTGTCGCCAGCGGCTCGGATGCGAACTCCGATTCCGGTCAGCTGATCTTCTACGCCTTCGACGACGGCGCCTGGAAGAAGCGCAAGACCTTCGACATCCACAACGGGAAGAAGGGGTGGTTGGCCGATCGGCGGGAAGGCGACAAGACCTCACCGATCGGAGTCTTCACTCTCAGCGATGCCGGCGGGTACAAGAAGGATCCGGGAACTCAGCTTCCCTACACCCAAGATGATCGACTCCCCTCATCGGCGACTGTCGCCTACGGGTCCGAGTACGATCGGGTCTTCGACTACATCATCGCCATCGACTACAACCGCGTCCCGGGGACACCGCCCACCGATCGGACTCGCCCCCTGGGATGGGACAAGGGCGGTGGGATCTGGTTGCACCTCGACCATGATTCGGGGACCAACGGCTGTGTGACCCTCAAGGAGAAGGACCTCAAGTGGATCCTTGAGACCATCGACCCCGATGCCCACCCGCGCATCGCCATGGGACCTGTGTCCCAGCTGCAGAAGTAGAGGCACCTTAATGCGCACGCTCATCATCTCCCTGGTGCAGTCGATCAACGGCTCCTATGCCCAGGACGGCTGGTCGACGGGAGTTTCCACGAAGGCCGATTTCGCCTACTTCAAGTCACTCCGCAGGCAGGCGGGTGCCATCATCATCGATCGCAGGACCGCGCTGAATCCCGCGCTGCCGGTCATCAACGCACCGGGCAAGGCCCTCGAACACACGCCGGTGCATGTCCTGACCGAATCAGACCCGCAGGCACTGACCAGTCAGCTCGCCGAGGCGGACCTCGACTACAGGGTCCAGCACTTCACTCCCGACACCGCCGCCGCCACGCTCGAGGGCCTCGAGTCCGCGAACGAGACACTGGTGTGCGAATCCGGTCCTCATCTGGCCTACCGCCTCCTCGACGCCGTCCCCGGCGCCGAGCTGCATCTGAGTCTCAGTCCGCTCTACCGCCGCACCCCCGGCAGCCACTTCTCCCAGCTCGAGGCCACCCTCGATCTGCGACTCATCGATGTGCGGTCCGTCGATGACCAGGTCTTCGTCCGCTACCGTCGAGCCTGAGCTGCACGTTAACCTGAGCTACACGTTGAGCTGAGCTACACGTTGAGCTGTGTGCTCAGCTCGTGATCTTCGGGTCGGGACACGATGTCGATGACAGCCTCGGCGACGGTCGTCAGTCCGATGGTCTCCACTCCCCCGCTGAGGTCGTTGCGCCCGTCGCCGGCGATGGGCGCCATGACCTTGAGTTCGCGATAATGCACCGAGTCCGTTTCTTCCGCGGCGACTTTGAGCAGCATCTCCTGGGCTGCGCCGAAGACGCTGATGGCTCCAGATCCGGCACAGGGTTCGACACTGGCCACGCCGTTGAGAGTCAGGTGGCGGATTCGATCACTGCCACCCGCCTCGGCGAGCGCCTCCGACACGGCACAGGCCGCGAAGTGACCACGCAGATATGAACCGTAGTCCGCGTCGAAGGAGTCGATACCGCGAGCAATCATCGAGATGTCGACATACCAGCCTCCGACCGCAGCGATGACAGCGTCGACCGGCGGTGCGGCCACTCGACCGAGTTCGTCGATGACAGCTTGCGGTCGCTCCACCCATTCGGGCACGACGACCGGAGTGTACGGAGTCTTTGCCTCCGGCTGTGCGCGAACGATTCCGGTGACGTGATGGTCGGCAGACAGATGCTGAGCAAGTCCCGTGCCGACATGGCCCGAGGCTCCGAAGATGAGGATGTGCATGTCTCGAAGTCTATTTGACGAAGACTTCGACACCTTCGCCCAGACGATTTCCGGGGCTGGCCGAACGCGACACCGGCCACGATAGAATCGTCCTCGACCGCTTCTCACCCGGACAAGGACCCCATGGCAGATCAGCACGAGCTCACTCGTCGTGAACGCGTCCTCGACGATCTGGCCAATCGGCATCTGGGTCGGATCCCCGCCGGTCTGAGAGAGTTCATCGTCTTCGGGATCAAACAGGCGTGGGCGTGCCTGTTCGGAGCTCTCATGCTGCTGGCCATCATCGCCACAGCGTGGTGGTACCCGGACGACGCGAGCCTGGCCCGCAATGATCTCCTCGTCATCGTGGCTGTCCTCATCCAAGCCCTCATGCTCATCTTCCGTTTGGAGACCGGGCGGGAGCTCTGGGTCATCGTGCTCTTCCACATCGTGGGCACGGGCATGGAGATCTTCAAGACTTCGGTGGGTTCGTGGAACTACGCGGAAGGCGGTGTCCTCCACATCGGAGCGGTCCCCCTGTTCACCGGGTTCATGTATGCCGCCGTCGGCTCGTACATCGTGCGCGTCTACCGACTCTTCGATCTGCGCTTCAGCCACTACCCGCCGAGATGGATCACCGCAGTCATCGCCGCAGCGATCTACATCAACTTCTTCACCCACCACTTTATGGTCGATGTGCGGCTGGTCCTCGTCCTGGCTGTGGCCGTGGTCTTCTTCCGCTGCAGCATGCATTTCCATGTGCACCGACTCACGCTGCGCATGCCGGTGCTTCTCGCTTTCGTGCTGGTGGCGTTCTTCATCTGGATCGCTGAGAACATCGGCACCGCCACTGGTGCATGGCTCTACCCTTCACAAGTCGACGGCTGGGAACTTGTGCCGGTGACCAAGCTCGTCGCGTGGTTCCTGCTGATGATGATCTCCGTCGTTCTCGTCACATTCGTCTACCCGCCCAAACCCCCGGATGAGGTCAGTTCACCTGATAATCTGAGCTGAAACTCAGACTTGGCCGAAGGAGACACATGGCAGACGCGGATCCCGAGGATTCCAGCGCACTGGTGGCAGCGGTCCGCCGCCCATCGGGATCGCACCGCTTCGTGAGCACGAAGGTCCTCATCCGCGTCCTCGCTGCGATTCTCGTCCTGCTGCTCATCCTCACCCTGCTCGGCGTCTTCTTCATGCGCCGGTCGTTTCCCACTACGGACGGCGACATCTCATTGCCTGGCCTCGATGCCGAGGTCAGCGTCACCCGGGATGAATCGGGAGTCCCGACTGTAGAGGCCAGCACCTCTCATGACCTCTTCCTGGCCCAGGGCTTCGTCCATGCCCAAGATCGTTTCTGGGAGATGGACTTCCGTCGGCATGTCACCTCCGGTCGGCTCTCGGAACTCTTCGGAGAGTCACAGTTCGGCACCGATTCGTTCATTCGCACTCTCGGCTGGCGCAAGGTCGCCGAGGCGGAGGTCGCGGCTCTCGATGACAAAACGCGCGCATATTACGAGGCCTATGCCGAAGGCGTGAACGCCTACCTGCACGACAAGTCCCCCACCGAGGTGTCACTCGAGTACGGAATCGTCGGCCTGCAGAACGGCGGGGTTGAGATCGAGGAGTGGACACCAGTCGACAGCGTGTCCTGGCTCAAGGCCATGGCCTGGGACCTGCGTTCGAACGTCGAGGACGAGATCGACCGAGCGATCAGCACGACCACGCTCGACGACGAGCAGATGGCCGATGTCTACCCTGACTACCCCTATGACACCCGACCGACGATCATCGGCGGCAACGCCGGGGCCACAGCACCCGCGGCAAGCCGCAAGAGCGGCGACAGCAAGTCCGGTGGCAGCAAGTCCGGCGAGGACGAAGCACGAGCCGGAGGCGAAGTGACCGGGGTGGACTCACCACAAGCGGACGACGCGGCAGACAGCCAGACTCCGGGCAACCTCGGCGAGCTCAAGGAGCATCTGAAGACGCTGCCGACTCTGTTGGGGGTCAACAGTCATGACATCGGATCGAATTCGTGGGTGGTCTCCGGTGAGCACACTGCCACCGGTGCCCCGCTTCTGGCCAACGATCCGCACCTGTCTCCCGCCATGCCCTCGGTATGGCATCAGATCGGACTGCGCTGCACCGAGATCACACCCGAATGCCCCTTTGACGTGTCTGGGTTCTCCTTCTCCGGACTGCCCGGGGTCGTCATCGGACACAATCAGAACATCGCCTGGGGTCTGACGAACCTGGGACCTGACGTCGCCGACCTCGTGGTCGAAAGGATCCGCGACGGCGAAGCGGTTCGTGACACCGGGGACGAAGCCGTCACCACGCGCAAGGAGACCGTGAAGATCGCGAAGCAGGAACCACGCGAGATCACGATCCGCTCGACGAGCAACGGTCCTCTCATCTCCGACCTCGAGGGCCCCTATCGCGGTGTCCTCGATGCTGCGACCGGAGCCAACACCGCCGACACGAAATCGGGTCCGGGCGATGAGCACTACCAGCTTGCACTGCAGTGGACGGCCCTGCAGCCGGGCAACACTGCCTCCGCGATCTTCGGTCTCAACGCGGCCAGGAACTGGGACGAATTCCGGCAGGCAGCCTCACTCTTCGACGTGCCGGCCCAGAACCTCATCTATGCAGACACCGCCGGCAACATCGGCTACCAGGCCCCGGGCAAGATCCCCAAACGGGGCAAGGGCGACGGCATGCTGCCCCGACACGGCTGGAAGACCGACGAAAACTGGCAGGGATACCTCGACTTCAAGGATCTGCCGAGTCTCTACAACCCCGAACGGGGGTGGATCGTGACAGCCAACAACCCGGTCACTCCCCCTGGGGATTCCGTCCAGCTGAGCAATGACTTCGACGATGGGGACCGGGCTCGGCGAATCACGAAGCTGGTCCAGGACACGATTGCCGACGGTGATGTCACGACTGCCGACATGTCTCGGATTCAAGGAGATGACCTCAATCCCCTGGCGCTGACTCTGATCCCTCTGCTCGAGGACATCGAGGCAGAAGAGGGCACCGACATCGCCGAAGCCCAGGAGCTGCTCTCGTCCTGGAACGGTCGCGATGACGCCAACAGCGCCGCCGCAGCCTACTTCAACGTGCTCACGAAGACGATCCTCGATGAGGTCTTCGCTCCGAAGCTGCCTGATGCTGTGCCCCCTGGAGGCGGCTCACGCTGGTACCTCATCATCAAGAACCAGCTCAAGGACCCCGACTCCGACTGGTGGGCCGACTCCGAGGTCGATGATCGGGACGAAGCGCTGGCTCGGGCCATGGACTCGGCGTGGAAGACGACCGAGGATCTGCTCGGCTCCGAACCGGTGACCTGGCGCTGGGGTATTCTGCACAGGCTGACCATCCGCAACGCCAGCCTCGGCGAATCCGGAATCAAACCCATCGAGCAGCTGTTCAATCGCGGGCCCTATGAAGTCGCAGGCGGTTCCGGAGAGGTCAACGCCACCGGGTGGGATGCTTCGGTCGGGTTCGAGACGAACTGGGTGCCGTCGATGAGACAGATCATCGACCTCAAGGACTTCAACCATTCGCAGTGGATCAACCTCACGGGCGCTTCTGGTCATGCCTTCCACCCGCACTATGCAGATCAGACCGAGGACTGGGCGGCCAATAAGACCCGGCCGTGGCCCTACACTCCAGATGCCTTGGACCGGCACACCGAGGACACTCTGGTGCTGCGACCCTGAGACCCCGATCAGTTCTTAGGCAGAACCTTCGCCTCGAGGAAGTTCGCCACATCGTCTTCCCAGCGAACGGGGTCGACGTTCCATTCCTTGGTGTGGCGGGCCTTCTCGTAGACGGGCATCGTCACCAGGTCGCGGCGCACCGATGCCAACGCGTGGGACGGCGATGAGGGTACGAATTCGTCATCGTCGGAGTGGATGAGCAGAACGGGAACGTCGAGTTCAGCGGCACGGGTCACCCAGTCCAGTCGGCCCAGATCCAGCGGCGTCTGCAGCCCGGTGATCGGACGCGCCCATGGTTGGGTGATCATCTCCAACGTGAGTTTCGCGACCGGAGTCGGCAACATGTTGAGACGGGCCTGATTGTCGAGGACATTCACCCAGTCGACGACTGGTCCGTCGAGGACGAGTGCCTTCACATAGTGCCTGTTGCGTCCGCGGGAGGCGGCCTGCAGCGAAATGGCGCCGCCCATCGACCAGCCGATGAGAACGACGTCGCTGGCACCGTGCGAAAGTGCGAAATCGATCGCGGCATCCACGTCGATCCATTCGGTGTCGCCGAGGCCGTAGCGAGAGGTGGTCTCGACTCGCACCTCGGCGTCATTGCGATAGGACATGGCGATCGCCGGGATGCCCAACGTATTGAGAATCGGAGCGGCACGCAGACCCTCGGCCCGAGTGCTGGCACGACCATGGACGAGGATCGCCCAGGTGCTCTGCGGCTCGGGATGGTCGGTAGGCAGCAGCCAGGCCGGAAGCCTGCCTGCATCGGACTCGATCTCGATGTCCTCAGAATCGACTCCAGCCGCCAGCGGCTCCGGGTACACGATGCCCGTCCAACGTCCGTGAGAGGCCCGTTTGATATCGCCGCGAGTGACCGAGAGGATCTCCCGGGACACGGTTCTCGAGCGCGGATCGTATTCGACGATGTCGCCGATCACGGCATGGCCGGCACCCTGATTGAAGTAGAGGCCGTAGGTCCCGCGCACCGTCGTCTCTTCAGTGGCGGGCAGATGAATGCGCATATTGGGCGAGAACCCATCGATATGGAGAATATCGAGCTCTTCCGGCGCATTCTCGGGCACCACGATCTTGCGTGCGAAATAGACGGCCAGCCCCGAGGACGCCACCGAGATCACAGCGCCGATCCCAGCACCGACACCCACCGAAGCCAGAAGCAGGCGAGTCGGGAATTTAGTGTCGCGAACCATGAAAACCTCCTACCTTCATTGTCGCCCAAGGAATGAGCAGTCTCCAAACGCTGTTGTGCAGGTGAGAAGGCTCCCCAGAGCCCGCGCGCTGCCACATCACGCATTGCCCGGAACCGGACTGCCAGCGTGTCAGGCGGCAGTGGGACAATGGGAGACAAGAGAAACCGACAAGGCCCGGAGGTCGCGATGAGTCAGTCACCGAATGCCAACGCAGAAGCCAATCCCGAGGAAGTCCGCTGGCAGGACGTGCTCACTCCTGCCGAATTCGCGGTGCTGAGGCAAGGCGGTACGGAACGTCCGTTCACGGGCGAATACGTCGACACGACGACTGTCGGAATGTACCAGTGCCGTGCCTGCGGTGCAGACCTGTTCCCCTCAGACACCAAGTTCTCCTCCCACTGCGGTTGGCCCTCGTTCTATGCGCCTCTGGCCGAGGACCGGGTGCGCTACCTCCGCGATACTTCGATGGGGATGGAGCGCATCGAGGTCCGGTGCGCGAACTGCGATTCGCACATGGGACACCTGTTCGAAGGCGAAGGCTACGACACACCCACCGACCTGCGCTACTGCCTGAACTCGGTGTCACTGCGGCTCATCGACGGACAGGAGTGAGCGAAGACTCCCAGCTCGTCGTCAAGACCTTCGACGAACTCACCCTCGCCGAGCTCTACGGGATCCTGCAGCTGCGCTCCCAGGTCTTCGTCGTCGAACAGAATTGCGTCTTCCTGGACCAGGACGGTGTGGACTCTCTGCCGCAGACCTTGCATGCGTTCTTCCCCGGAGATGTGCGAACCATGCAGGATTCTCACGGCGCCGAGGTGGGCCGAAGTCTGGCGCCCAAGGCCTACGCTCGTATGCTGCCGCCCGATTTCCCGGACGGGCCGGCTTTCGTACCCGGCGCCCGCAGCATCAGCCGCGTCGTGACCAACCCTGATGTTCGCGGCGGAGGCTGGGGGCGACGGCTCCTCAGCGAACTCGTCGCCGGCCACAGCCACCGGCTGCTGACTCTCAACGCCCAATCTCACCTTGAGGGCTTCTACGCCGGCTTCGGGTTCAGCCCGAATGGTCCACGATTCTTCGAGGACGGGATCGAGCACACTCCGATGTCACGCCCGGCGAACGCCTGAGGCTTCGGGACACACTAGGCTCGGGCCGAACTGTCCTGCTGCTGCACCTGAGAGGCATCGACTGCCTCGATGAGGCGTGTCATCGTTGAGTGGAGCTCACGCAGATCTGCCTCACCCATATCGAGCTTGGCCATCATCTGCCCGGGAATCGCCTCGGCCGTCTTCCGCAGGTGCGCACCAGTCTCGGTCAAGGAGACTTCGACGACCCTCTCGTCGTGGCTGCTGCGTCGCTTCTCCACGTAGTCCAATGCCTCGAGACGTTTGATCAGCGGCGACACCGTTGCTGCCTCGAGTCGCAGCAGCTCGGCGATCTTTCGCACCGGCAGCCTCTCGTGCTGCCAGAGGGACAACATGACCAGGTACTGCGGGTGAGTGAGGTTGATGGGTTCGAGCACGGACCGATAGGCGGAGATCACTCCACGAGAGGCCACGGCCAAGGCAAAGCAGATCTGGCTCTCCAGAGCCAGAGGATCGTATGCGGTCTGCATCTCTTCTTTGTCCTTCCAACGACGACAACCTTTTAGTTAGTACACTAATGATTAGTGTACACTGTATATATACCGTTCACCTCAGCCGACGCCAACCGCCCGGCTCTCAACCATTGAATGGACTCACATGTCTGACTCCCACGATTCTCAGCGACGCGTTGCCTGGCTCAATCGCTTCTTCCGCAAGATCGTCGGCCCCGCACAAGTCGACAACTCCCGTCCCGGTGGCTACTACGAAGATGAGCACCTGCGCCACGAGCGCCTCGACGCGATGGGCTTGGAGATGCGCACCGACGCCAACGGCCATTCCTATGTGGTGAAGAAGCAGAACCCCGAATGATCAGCGCAGCGTGAGCTCCCCAGAACGGGCTCGGGGCCGCGCCGGGGTGGTCTCCCCCGTCGCGGCCCCGAGCCCCAGGATCAGCGCCAGTCGGTGATGATATCGACGAGTTCGCGCAGCGGCCCGGTGTAGAACGGAACCTCTTCGCGCACGTGCAGGCGCGCCTCGGTGTTGCGCAGATCGCGCATGAGGTCGACGATGCGGTGAAGTTCGGGGGCTTCGAAGGCCAGCAGCCACTCGTAGTCACCGAGAGCGAATGAAGCGATCGTGTTGGCCTTGATGTCCTTGTAGCCTGCGGCCGCCATGCCATGATCGCGCAGCATCTTCGAGCGTTCCGCGGGATCAAGGAGATACCAGTCGTAGGAGCGGACGAAGGGGTACACGCAGATGTACTTGCCTGGTTCGTCATCGGTGAGCAGTGCAGGCAGGTGCGCCTTGTTGAACTCGGCCGGACGGTGAAGTCCCACGACTGACCACACCGGTTCGAGGACTCCGCCCAGCATGCTGCGACGCACCGCCGAGTAGGCGGCCTGGACCAATTCGATGGTCGGCGCATGCCACCAGAACATCACATCGGCATCTGCGCGCAGGGCGGAGACATCGTAGATTCCGCGGACGACAAGCCCCTGCTCCTTCAACGGGGCGAGTGCTTCGTCGACCTCGTCGGCGAGTTCGGTGCGATCGGCATCACCGAGTTCGCCGGCGGAGGCGAAGACCGAATACGCGATATAACGCGTCTCGTTGTTCGCCTGATCGATCTGCTCGTCGGTGGGGTGAGAGTATTCGCTCATTCCTGCTCCTTCTTCCGTGTGTCGGTGCATGTTGTGTGTAGTGGTCGGGTCTGCAAAGTAGTCGTGTCTGCGTGGCGGTCGTGCATGCGAGGCGGTCCTGCCAGTCTGGAAAATTCAAGTCTGCATCGATGTGATTCTCTGAGCTGCGGTCTCGGCCCGGCTGATGCAAGCCGGGATGCCCACGCCGAAGTAGGCCGAACCTGCCAGTTCGAGTCCGGCGACTTCGTCGATCTCCTCGTCGACTCTCGCCACCATCTCACCGTGCCCTGGCAGGTACTGCGGCAGAGCACGATCCCAGCGGCGTGCCTCGGCTGCGATGAGCCGATCCGATTCCCGCCCGAGAGCGGCCTGCCAGTCTTCGAAGGCCCGTGAGATGAGCTCCTCGTCCGTACAGTTCTGCCAGACCCCGGGCTCATCCCGGTAGCGTCCGATACTCATCCTGATCAGGGCGGTGCCTTCGGGGATGCGCTCACGCATCCACGGCCACTTGTTCGACACGAAGGTCGATGCCTTGATGAACGACTTCTCCGTGGGTGGGATGAGGAAACCGGAGCCATCGAGCCCTCGCTCTCCAACCTCGACAAGTGCAGGAATCAGAGCGGTTGACGCGTAGGGCACGGAGGCCAACATTGACGAGGACTGGGGAGCCACCTCGGCGATGAGATCCTTCGTCACGTGTGCGGGGGTGGCGAGCACAAGACCGTCGGATTCCAGGCTGAAATCCTCGGCCTCCACAGTCCAGCGACCGTTGTCGACGTGAACTGAGCTCACCCGTGTGTCGGTGTGGATGGTGCCGTTGTGCTCGCGGATGCGCTCGACGAGTGCCGGAACCAGACGGTTGATCCCTCCGATGAGACTCATGAACACCGGCTGCGGGGTCTCCCCCGCCGCCAGTGATGCCGACTGCGCGTCACGCGCTGAAAGCAGGCTCTCGACCAGTTCGAGCACCGAAATGCCTTCGGTTGCGGCCGGCAGCAGAGCAGGCACCGTTGCCGCCAGCGACAGGTCACGGCATCGACCCGCGTACACTCCCCCGAGCAGTGGGTCGACAAGTGTGTCGACGAGGTCGGCGCCGAGGCGGTCGCTGAGGAAGTCCCCCAACGACACGTCGCGACCGTCGATCGGTGCGGTGATGACCTCATGTGCGACGCGCTCGCTGGCGGCCGGCCCGAGGAGGTCGCGGACCTCGGTCGAATTGCCGGGCACTCCCATGATCGTGCGTTTGGGGATCGCGTGGAGTCGCCCCTTCGACAGGACTCGCGAACTGTGCTTCGTGGAGGGGAATTCGACGTCGAGTCCGAGTTCGGCAGCCAGATCCTTCGTCTCGGGGCGACGGTACAGGCTGGCTTCGGCACCGATGTCGAGGCCTACGGGAACAGTTCCGTTCAAGGTCGTCGAATGCAGGCAGCCGCCGAGGCTGGAGTCGGCTTCGAGGAGTGTGACCTGATGATCGGGGGCCAGTCGATAGGCGGTGACGAGACCGGAGATGCCTCCCCCGACGATCGTGATGTGACGCATCGCCTCAGCCCCGTGCGGCCAGGATCTCTGCGGAGACGCGGTGGACTTCGTCCACGATCCGTCCGGGCACGTCCGGGTCGGTGTCGGGGAGGACTCCGTGGCCGAGGTTGAACACGAAGCCTGCTTCATGATTGAGGCCCTGCTTCACGATCTCCTCGATTCGCGGTGCCAGAGCTTCCCAGGGAGCGAAGAGCAGCGCCGGGTCGAGGTTGCCCTGCAGCGGCTGGCCCGGCTGCACGCGCGTCGAGGCATCGTCCAGGTCGACTCGGAAGTCGACACCGACTGCGGTGGAACCGGCGCGTGACATGGAGGTCAGGAGCTCACCGGTCTGGACACCGAAATGGATGCTCGGAACTTCGTAGTGGCGCAGGGATTCGAAGACCGCGGTGGAGTGCTCGACGACGTGAGCCTCGTAGTCGCGGCGGGACAGGTAGCCTGCCCAGGAGTCGAAGAGTTGGAACGCTGAGGCTCCGGCCCCGAGCTGGACATCGAGGAAGGTCGAGGAGATCCGAGCGAGCTTGCTCAGCAGCAGAGAGAAGGTATCCGGGTCTGAGGCCATGAGGGATTTGGTCTTCTCATGGTTCTTGCTCGGTCCGCCTTCGATGAGGTAGCTGGCCAGAGTGAAGGGGGCTCCGGCGAATCCGATCAGCGGAGTCTCCTGGCCCAGCTCTTCGAGGATCCGGCCGATGGATTCGGCGATATCGGGAATCTGCTCGGGCTCGAGCTCGGCCAGTGCGTTGACATCGGCGCGGCTGCGGATCGGGTTCGCAATCACGGGGCCCGTGCCGGGAACGATCTCCACATCGACTCCGGCCGCCTGCAGCGGCACAACGATGTCAGAGAAGAAGATGGCAGCATCCACACCATGGCGACGCACCGGCTGCAGTGTGATCTCTGAGACAAGTTCCGGGGTCCGGCAGGCATCAAGCATTGCGGTGCCGGCACGCAGTTCGCGGTATTCGGGAAGTGATCGGCCTGCCTGTCGCATGAACCAGACGGGAGTGTGCGCAATCTGCTCTCCGCGCAGGGCGGGCAACAAGGTTGAAGTCATGTCTCCATCCTCCCATCCCCGACGGATTGATGCCCACCGGATGCCGGTTTCAAGACGCCGAGTCTTGCTCGAGGCCGTGGTCGAAAACTCTTGGTTCCGTCACGGCGTGGACGGTTCACCTCAACCGTGGCCTGATCTATCGTGGCAAGTGTGGTCAACACCTCACCTCTCAATCGCATTCCGTCGGAGTTCTCCGCCGTGACCTCGGTTCTGCGCGAAGCCCGGAACACGAATAACGTCTCGATCTCTGAAATCCCGGCGCCGGCTCGTCTGGCGCCGTATTCGTATGCGCTGGGAGTCGAAGTCAGCGCCGATGAGACCTTCCTGCGAGCCAGCGGAGAGGCCATCGACGAATTGGCCACCGGCCGCATCGTCGTCCTCTTCGACCCCAGCTCCCCCGAGGAGTGGGAGGGGCGGTTCCGGGTCGTGTCCTACATCCGCGCCGAACTCGAACACGAACTCGGCAATGAGACGATGCTCGGTCCGGTCGCTTGGACCTGGCTCGAAGAAGCGCTGGAGTCCAATAACTGCGAGGTCGTCGCCGCCGGAGGCACGACCACCCGCGTTCTCTCAGAGAGCTTCGGCACGCTTGCCGATCGGCCGTCCACGATAGACTTGGAGCTGCGCGCTTCATGGACCCCCGTGATCGCGGAGCCGGAACTGATCGGCGATCACTTCGAAGCGTGGATCGATCTGCTGTGCACAGTTGCCGGACTGCCACCGCTTCCTGAAGGAGTTTCAGCCCTGCCCGGGCGACGTCGATGACAACCGAACTACCGCTCTTGGCCACACCCGCAAACGGCGTACCGCCGCTCGTCGACACCCCGGCCGAATTCACCTCGGCCTGCGCCGATCTTGCGCAGGGATCCGGCCCCATCGCCATCGATGCCGAGCGTGCCTCTGGCATCAGATACGGCCAGCGAGCCTTCCTGGTGCAGCTGCGACGGGAAAACGCCGGCACCTTCCTCCTCGACTCTGAGGTGCTTGCTGACCTCAGCCCGCTCAATGACGCATTCGCCGGGGCAGAATGGGTCATTCACTCTGTGACCCAGGATCTGCCATGTCTGCAGGAACGCGGCATGCAGCCCGAAGTGCTCTTCGACACCGAGCTTGCGGCCAGAATGCTCGGATGGGAGAAATTCGGTCTCGCCGCCGTGGCGGAGAGGACTCTCGGAGTCCGTCTGGCCAAGGAGCACTCGGCAGCCGACTGGTCGAAGCGGCCGCTGCCGAAGGAATGGCTCAACTACGCCGCTCTTGACGTCGAGGTGCTGCTGCCCATCCGCGACATCCTCCACGAGGCTCTCATCGAAGCCGACAAATGGGAGTTCGCCAGGCAGGAGTTCGAGCATCTCCTCGATTTCCAGCCCAAGCACTTCGCCGAACCCTGGCGCCGAACCCATGGGCTGACAAAGCTCAAATCGCGCAAGGACATCGCCAAGGTACGCGAGCTGTGGACGTCTCGTGATGAGATGGCCGCCGAGTCTGATACCGCCCCCTCACGCATTCTCCGCGATCGCGATCTTGTCGCCCTCGCCCAGTCACGGGTGCAGTCGAGCGACGACATCATGGCGACGTGGCCCAAGCTCTCCCGCGCGGACTCCGGTCGACTGTACCGGGCCTATCGCAAAGCGACCCGGCTCACAACAGACGAATTGCCTGCGCGCAAGGAGACGCACACAGCGCAGTCACGGTCTCCGTTCAGCCACACTGACATCAAGGACCGAGTAGCGGCCCTCAAAGCAGCGATGGCCGACCTTGCCGAAGAGCATACGATTCCTCATGATGTGCTGCTGCAGCCTGCTATCGTCAAGGCTCTCGGCGCGCAGTCGGGCGTCGACGTCGAGGAGTTCCTCTTTGACCGCGGAGCCAGGCAGTGGCAGGTCGAATTGAGCGCACCGGCGCTCAGAAGCACCCTCGAGTCGCTGCCCAGAGCCTGAGCGTTTCTGCTCGGCGCAGCAGCTCTAGCCTCCGAAGGCTCATGGAGTCAGACGGCTCGGCGTGAGCTCTGCTGAGCACGTTCCCTGACCTCTGCGGGCAGGATATGAACGATCTCGGAGACGATGGTGGCCACGTCGAGGCCGGCGTATTCGAGGATCTCATCGCGAGTGCCCTGCGGCAGGAACTCATCGGGTGCTCCGAGTTCGAGGACTCCGACGCGCGAATCAGCGGCGCGCAGATCGCTGCGGATCTGTGAACCGACTCCACCGACCTTGACGCCGTCTTCGATGACCGCGACGAGACTGTGCTCAACGGCCATGTCGATGACACCGCCTGGCACCGGCAGCACCCAACGCGGGTCGACGATCGTTGACGCGATGCCCAGGTCGGCCAACTCTTCGGCCACTTCCTGGGCGCGTCCGGCGAATGGCCCGACGGACACGATGAGCACGTCTTTGGGGGTGCCTGTCGGCACCTCTCGCAGAACGTCGACACCATCGTCGAGTCGACGCAGCGCCGGAATGTCTGTACCCACACCTCCGCGCGGGAAGCGGATCACGGTCGGTGCGTCTTCGATGGCAACGGCTTCGGCCAGTTCCTCCGTCAGACGCGCGGCATCACGAGGGGCGGCAAGTTTGAGGCCGGGCACGATGCGCAGCATCGCCATGTCCCAGATTCCGTGGTGGCTGGCGCCATCGGGTCCGGTGATTCCTGCCCGGTCCAGGACGAAGGTGACTCCCTGGCCATGCAGGGCCACATCCATGAGCATCTGGTCGAAGGCACGGTTGAGGAACGTCGCATAGATGCACACGATGGGGTGCAGTCCGCCGTAGGAGAGCCCGGCCGCGGACGTCACTGCGTGCTGTTCGGCGATGCCGACGTCGAAGACCCGCTCCGGATACACCTCGGCGAACTTCGCGAGACCCACCGGCAGGAGCATCGCCGCGGTGACGGCGACGATATCGTCGCGGTTGTTAGCGATCTCGAGCACTTCGCTGCCGAAGACCGAGGTCCATGAAGTCTGCTTCGACGGTGTCGACTTGCCGGTCAGTGGGTCGATGACTCCGACGGAGTGGAACTGATCGGCATCATCGTTGAGTGCCGGGTCATAGCCCTGGCCCTTCTGCGTGATCATGTGCACGATGACGGGGCCGCCGTCGTACTGTTTGGCCCGCTGCAGTGCCTTCTCGACCATCGGCAGGTCGTGTCCGTCGACAGGACCCAGGTATTTGATTCCGAGTTCGTCGAACATTCCGGCCTGCTCCGCGGAGACCATGTCCTTGAGGCCACGCTTGACCCCGTGGATGGCGCTGTAGGCGGCCCGTCCGGGTGCACCCGACTGCCGCAGCGTCGATTTGCCCCAGGACAGCAGCTTTTCGTATCCGGTGGTGGTGCGCAGTTCATCGAGGTGCTCGGCGAATCCGCCGACCGTCGGGGCGTAGGAGCGTCCATTGTCGTTGACGACGATGATGAGCTTGCGTGGTGGTGTCGACTTGTCGGCCGCAATCGTATTGAGCGCCTCCCAGGCCATACCGCCGGTCAGTGCGCCGTCACCGATGACGGCGACGACATGACGGTCGCTTTCACCCTTGAGCTGATGCGCCTTGGCGATTCCGTCGGCCCAGGACAGCGAGGCCGAGGCATGGGAGTTCTCGATGACGTCGTGCTCGCTCTCGGCCCGGCTCGGATATCCCGAGAGTCCGTCACGCTGGCGCAGGCTCGAGAAGTCTCCCATGCGTCCGGTGAGGAGTTTGTGCACGTAGGTCTGGTGGCCCACGTCGAAGAGGATCGTGTCGTGTGGGGACTCGAACACGCGATGGAGACCCACGGTGAGTTCGACCACGCCGAGGTTGGGCCCCAGGTGACCACCTGTGCCGGCGACCGTGGTGACCAGGTAGTCCCTGATCTCCTTTGCCAGGACTTCGCACTCGGCGTCGTCGAGTTCACGCAGCTGTGATGGCGAGTTCATCGACTCGAGGAATGTCATTCGACCTCGCTCCTGAATGCACAATAGATGGTCTGATACTGCAATTTCCGCTCGAATCATCTTAACGCTTCACAGCCCAGAGTTCGTCTTCGGGCGAGCTCATCCGGCTTTGAGTGTGTCTGGATCCACAGCCACGCCGGTGCCAGGATCACCCGCGTCGCGGTGTCAAGGGCTCATGCACAAAGATGTCTCGGGCACGCAGACCAAAGCATCTCGCGCGCGGGCTCCGGCTTGCCAGCGCATTCGATCTCAGCGTCGCAGAGTCCCCAGCGGCACCCAACACCGTGACTCGCAATACCACCCTCAGCAACGGTTGCTTAAGACGCTGACGATCCGCATAGCGCAGCCAACGGTATGAGTTGTCAGCAATGGCAGACATTGACGCCCAGGGTAGGACTTGGCGCTTGCAGTAGGATTTAGCGCTGGCGGTGGCACTCCGCGCCTGACCGAACCTGCACAACGGGGCATAGATGTCCGGGCATGAACAACCGTGTGCGAACACCGGCGCATGGACTACCTGGTGATAGCCACCCGAGTACGACGAAGGCCGGCGGGATGTTCCCACCGGCCTTCGTCAATCAGTCCTGATAACGGTTCAATCAGTCCTGATAATGATCAAGCAGTCGCGAGCTGACGCAGCACGTACTGCAGGATGCCGCCGTTACGGTAGTAATCGGCTTCACCCGGAGTGTCGATGCGGACCACTGCATCGAAGTCGACGGTGGTGCCGTCTTCCTTCGCTGCCGAGACCTTGACGGTCTTGGGAGTGGTGCCTTCGTTGAGCTCGGTGATACCGGAGATCGAGAAGGTCTCCGTGCCATCGAGGCCCAGCGAATCAGCCGATTCGCCGGCAGGGAACTGCAGAGGCACAACGCCCATACCGATGAGGTTCGAGCGGTGGATGCGCTCGAAGCTCTCGGTGATGACAGCTTCGACGCCGAGCAGCTTCGTGCCCTTGGCAGCCCAGTCACGCGAGGATCCCGAACCGTATTCCTTGCCACCGAGGATGACAAGCGGAGTCTCGGCCTTCGCGTAGTTCACTGATGCGTCGAAGATCGAGGTCTGCGGACCACCCTCCTGAGTGAAGTCGCGAGTGAAGCCACCCTGGACTCCGTCGAGGAGCTGGTTCTGCAGGCGGATGTTCGCGAACGTACCGCGAATCATCACCTCGTGGTTGCCGCGACGCGAACCGAAGGAGTTGAAGTCCTTGCGCTCGACGCCGTGCTCGATGAGGTACTTGCCAGCCGGGGTGTCGGCCTTGAAGGAACCTGCAGGCGAGATGTGGTCGGTGGTGACCGAGTCGCCGAGCTTCGCGAGAACGCGTGCACCCTTGATGTCGGAAACGGGCTCTGCTTCCAGGCCCATTCCGTCGAAGAAGGTTGGCTTGCGCACGTAGGTCGACTCGTTGTCCCACTCGAAGATCGCGCCTTCGGGTGTCTGCAGAGCCTTCCAACGGTCGTCACCTTCGAAGATCCGGCCGTATTCCTCGTCAAACATATCTGTCGAGATCGAGGACGAGATGACCGACTCAACCTCTTCTGGCGATGGCCACAGATCCTTGAGGTAGACGTCGACGCCTTCCGAGTCCTGGCCCAGGGGCTGGTTGTCGAAGTCGAAGTCCATGGTTCCCGCCAGTGCATAGGCGATGACCAGTGGAGGCGAGGCGAGGTAGTTCATCTTCACATCGGGGCTGATGCGGCCCTCGAAGTTACGGTTGCCGGACAGGACTGCGGAAACTGCCAGGTCGTTGTCCTGGATGCTTTCCGAGATGTCGGAATCCAGTGGTCCGGAGTTGCCGATGCAGGTGGTGCAGCCGTAGCCGACGACGAAGAAGTTGAGTGCCTCGAGGTCCTCAATGAGGTTGGCCTTCTTGTAGTACTCGGTGACGACCTTCGAACCCGGAGCGATGGAGGTCTTGACCCATGGCTTGGAGTTGAGTCCGCGCTTGCGGGCGTTGCGGGCCAGCAGACCTGCAGCCAGCATCACCGAAGGGTTCGAGGTGTTGGTGCACGAGGTGATCGAAGCGATCGCCACGGCGCCGTTGGCCAGTTCGAAGCTGGATCCGTCGCTGGTGGTGACGGGAGCCGACTTGTTCTCTTCGCCTGGCTTCGCGTAGTTGTGGATGTCCTTGGCGAACTGGTCCTTGGCATCCGTGAGCTCGATGCGGTCCTGCGGGCGCTTCGGTCCGGAGATCGAAGGCACGACTGTGGAGAGATCGAGTTCGAGGTACTCCGAGTACTCGACTTCCTTGCTCGGGTCATGCCACAGGCCCTGGGCCTTGGCATAGTCCTCGACCAGCTGGATCTGCTCGGCCGAACGACCGGTGAGCTTCATGTAGTCGATGGTCACTTCGTCGATCGGGAAGATCGCTGCGGTCGAACCGAACTCGGGGCTCATGTTGCCGATCGTGGCGCGGTTGGCCAGCGGCACGGCGGAGACGCCCTGTCCGTAGAACTCGACGAACTTGCCGACGGCTCCGTGCTGGCGCAGCATGTCGGTGATCGTGAGCACGACGTCCGTTGCGGTCACACCGGAGGGGATCTCGCCGGTCAGCTTGAAGCCGACGACGCGAGGGATGAGCATTGAGACGGGCTGGCCGAGCATGGCTGCCTCTGCCTCGATGCCGCCGACGCCCCAACCGAGCACACCGAGGCCGTTGACCATGGTGGTGTGGGAGTCTGTGCCGACCAGTGTGTCGGGGTAGGCGCGGAGCACACCGTCGACCTCACGCGGCATGACGACGCGTGCAAGGTGTTCGATGTTGACCTGGTGAACGATGCCCATGCCTGGAGGAACGACCTTGAAGTCGTCGAAGGCCGTCTGGCCCCAGCGCAGGAACTGGTAGCGCTCACCGTTGCGCTTGTATTCCATGTCCATGTTGAGTTCGATCGCCTCGGCGGTGCCGAAGTTATCGATCTGAACCGAGTGGTCGATGACCAGCTCGGCCGGAGCCAGCGGGTTGACCTGCTCCGGCTTTCCACCGAGCTCGACGACCTTCTCGCGCATTGTCGCGAGGTCGACGATGCAGGGCACGCCGGTGAAGTCCTGCATGACCACACGGGCTGGGGTGAACTGAATTTCCGTAGCCGGTTCGGCACTGGGGTCCCAGTTGCCGAGGGCTTCGATATGCTCCGAAGTGATATTCGCACCGTCTTCAGTGCGCAGCAGATTCTCCATCAGCACCTTGAGGCTGAATGGAAGCTTCTCTGACCCTGGGACCTGATCCAGGCGATAGATCTCATAATCCGTATCGCCTACGGTCAGGGTGCTCTTCGATTTGAACGTATCGACGTTGCTCATCGTGATTCTCCTGTTTCATCCGACACTCATCCAAGAAACCGGGCAAGCCCGTGAGCCGCGCACCGATTTACGCGACACAAATGTTTCCAAAAGTATCTTGACGTCAAGATAAATTCTATCTCATTTGGCCGCCCTTGACCACCTTCTGACGGTGGCCTGTCGGTGAACTGAGAATCGGGTTTTCCCCAGGTGAACGTCCGGGCAACTCCAACGCGCGACGGCGTCCGAAGTCTCTAATCTGGAGTCATATCAACAGCAGCGAGCAAGGAGCTCTCATGGACCCGTTCACCCTCGGAGCCGGATTCGGATTCGGTGCGCTTCTCGTCGGCATTATCTTCGCCGTCATCTGTCGATCCTTGGCCGATGAGAAGGGCCGCTCCTCAGGATGGTGGGGACTGTGGGGCTTCCTGACCACATTCATCGCCCTCATCGTCCTGATCCTCCTCCCCCAGAGGTCCCGAGACTGACCTCCCCGCCGCAGAGGTGGGAGCAAGGCAGCCGCGCACCCTCGCCGAGGTGGCCCGACGCCCCGATGCGGTCACCGTCTGAGGATGGTGACCGTTTCCACGTGAGAGGTGAGTGGGAACAGGTCGAATCCGCTCAGGCTCTCGATAGCGAATCCACCGTTGGTCAGGACCGCGAGGTCCCGAGCGAGGGTGGCGGCATCGCAGGAGACGTAGATGATCGTTGTCGCACTCGATTCGAGGAGCGCCCGGGTGACGGCTTTGCCAGCACCGGAACGCGGCGGATCAAGGATGATGACATCCGAGTTCGGGATCGTCGCACGATCCGCCCGGGAGGCGTCGAAGTTCGCAGTGAGGCCCTTGGCGTTGACCCTGGCGTTCTCGATGGCTGATTTCGCACCTTCGACCCCATAGAGTCGGGCACCGGTGGCACTGGCACCGCTGATCCCCAACAGACCAACTCCGCAGTAGAGATCCGTGATCATCTGCGTCTGGTCACTGAGAGCGGAGTTGACCTGCGCGCTCAACAGCCCCGGAGCCTGTTCGTGGACCTGCCAGAATCCGTCGGCCGCGACCCGGTAGTCACGTCCGGAGACCTTTTCGATCAGCTGGCCCTCTCCCCTGACCACGGCCAACTTCGAGTGCCCGCCCTTGGTGCTGGCTCCCTTGCGACCGGTGCCGTTGCGGGCATCTGCGAGAACTGACCACTGCGAGGGCAGGGCCTGCGCCAGCTCGGAGAGCGCGGAGGGATCACAGTCACCGCGCACGATGGCGGCTCCACGATCACCCGACCAGGCGAATTCGAGCCGATCGGCACCTGGCAGACGCAGAGAGGACAGGGCTACCTCGGCGATGGCAGACGTTGCCAGCGGAGCGGCGGTCAGCGGCACGATGTCGTGGGAGCGCGGTGCCAGCATGCCGAGCCGACCGTTGCCGTCGACGGCCAGCTGCACGCGGGTCCGCCAGTTCAGGCCCGTGGTCTCCCCCGGTGCGGCCGCCACCTCGACGCTGCGGTCGATGTGTCCGATCCGCGAGAGCTGATCGTGGAGGACTTCGGCCTTGAGCTCACGGCTATGGGCCAAGTCGACGTGGGCGAACTCCATCCCGCCGAAAAGGGCACCAGCGCCGGCATCCTCGGCGAGGAACTGCGAGCGACGGTCATCGACGCGGAACTCCGAGGCGTCGAGGACCTCAGTGACGTCGGCGCGCAGGAATTTCGCCGCCGGTCCTGCCTCGGTGCGAGCACGCACGGTCTCCCCCGGAATTGCACCGGTAACGAAGACGACCTGCCCCTCGTGGCGAGCGATGCTGCTGCCACCGGCAGCCGGACTCTCGATATGCAGGGTCAGATCCATGGCCGGGATCTCTTCGGCAGAGGGTGCGCTCATCTGTGTTCAAGCCTGTCTGTACAGTGGATTGTCGTTTTCGGGTCCGTCGCCGCCATATTGCCGGGAGAAGGAACGCAGTCGCCAGGGCACGGAGACCACGACAACGTTCGGGACCAGCAGCAGGCGGGTGCGCAGCTTCAAGGCTACTTGGTTGTGCAGGATGTGCTCCCACCAGCGTCCCACGATGAACTGGGGAATGTAGACGATGACGAGGTCGCGTGGGGATCTGCGCCGGATGGCCAGCACATGCGCCAGCAGAGGCCGGACGAGTTCTCGGTAGGGAGAGTCGAGGACCGTCAGCGGCACGGGCAGCGCCATCTCATTCCACTGCCGCTGCAGAGCGGCGGCAGAGTCCTCATCGACGGCGACGGTGATGGCCTCGAGTTGGCTCGACCGTGTCACCCGCGCATAGGACAGGGCGCGCAGGGTCGGTTTGTTGATCTCATTGACGACGACGATCGCGTGGGTGTTCGACGGGATCGTGCGGGATTCGCTGTCCGTCTCCGGTGCCAGTTCCCGTGCCACGCGGGAGTAGTGGCGATGAATCGCACCCATGATCATGAACAGTCCGGCCATTGCCGCGACCGCGAGCCAGGCACCGGCGAGGAACTTGGAGACGATCACGACGAGCAGGACGCCGGAGGCGATGACGCAGCCGGCGCCGTTGACGAGACGGTTGAGGTGCATCCGCACTCGTGCCTTGGATTCGATGACCAGGCGCAGCCGTTTGTTCCAGTGCAGGACCATGCCTGCCTGGCCCACGACGAAGCTGGCGAAGACGCCGACGAGATAGAGCTGGATCAGGGTCGTCGCCGAGGCTCGCGTGGCGATGACGAGCAGGATCGCGGCGAAGGCCAGGAGCAGGATGCCGTTGGAGAACGTCAGCCGGTCTCCCTTGGTCGCCAGCTGTCTGGGGAGGAATCCGTCGCGGGCCAGCCTGGAGGCGAGACCGGGGAATCCTTCGACCGCAGTGTTCGCGGCGACGATGAGCACCAGGGCTGCCACGAGCACGACGAGGTAGAACATGATCGGCGCATTGTCGAAGATCGCATGCGCCAGCTGCGCGAGAACCGGCTCCTGTTCGTATTCGGCGCTGACCGCGCTGCCGTCGGGACGGACAAGATAGAGATGCGGATCATCGACGTATTTGATCCCCGTCACCGAGGCCAAGTACGTCAGTCCGGTGAGCATCAGGGCCGCCAGCAGACCCGAGAGCAGCAAGGTGTTTCCCGCGTTCTTGCCACGTGGCTTCTTGAACGCCGGCACTGCTGTGGCCACCGTCTGGACACCGGCCAATGCCACCGACCCCGAGGAGAAGGCGCGCAGGACGATGAGGACTGTGGCCAGCCCGAGCGTGGCTTCGTCGCCGACCCCGCCGTGGACGATCGTGTAATCGGCCGTCTCCGCCTGCGGGATGTCCCCGGCACCGACACGCAGCAGCCCCACGCACATGGTGAGGAAGACGGCCCCCAGGAACAGATAGGTCGGCACCGCCAGCAGCACCGGGGTGGCACGTGAACCGCGCAGTCCCGCCAAGGTGATCAGCAGAATCCCGATGATCGCCACGAGGACGCGGTAGGGCGCCAAGGGTGGGAAGGCCGTCGTGATGTAGGCGGCGAAGACCGTCATCGACACGGCCAACGTCAGCACATAGTCGACGAGCAGCGCTGCGGCGACGACCAGTCCGGCACGAGGTCCGAGGTTCTTCGATGCGACCTCGTAGTCACCGCCGCCGGATGGGTAGGCCTTGACGTTGATGCGGTAGCAGGCGACGATCACGAGGATCACCGCACCGACTGCCACTCCGATCCAGGGCGCCACGGTGAGGGCGACAAGAGAAGTCAATGACAGCGCCAGCAGGATCTCATCGGGGGCGTAGGCCACGGACGAGAGCATGTCGGAGGCGAAGACGGGCATTGCGATGCGCTTCTTCAGCGCAGGCGTGCGCCTGTCCTCACTGCGGAAGGGCCGTCCAACGAGTAGTCTTTTGACGGCATCAGAAAAACTGCTGGCCACGGGCACTAATGGTAGATCAATGCGGAGAGGATTACCCATGCACTTCGTGATTATGGGCTGCGGCCGAGTCGGAGCATCCTTGGCCAAAGCACTTGATGCCAATGGGCACTCGGTGGCCGTCGTCGACCGCGACCCCGATGCATTCCTCAAGCTCGGCAGGGATTTCAGCGGATCCACCATCACCGGCATCGGGTTCGACCGCGAGACGCTGTCCCAGGCGAAGACGACGGACGCCTACGCCTTCGCGGCCGTCTCCAGCGGAGACAATTCCAATATCCTTGCCGCGCGTGTCGCTCGGGAGACCTTCGGCGTCGCCAACGTCGCGGCCAGAATCTACGACCCGAACCGTGCGCAGGTCTTCGAACGTCTGGGCATTCCGACCGTTCCCACCGTGAGATGGACAGCAGACCAGGTGATGCGCAAACTCGTCCCGCAGGGATCGATCACCGAGTTCCGTGAACCCTCCGGCAAACTCGTGCTCGCCGAGGTCCATCTCGATCCCGGATGGGTGGCGAAGCCGATCAAGGAGATCGAAACTCGGACCAAGGCTCGGGTCGCCTACGTCACCCGACTCTCCGAGGGCATCCTCGCTCACGAGGATCTGCTCATCCAGGACGGAGACCTCGTCCATCTGATGTGTCCGGTGGACCGCCTCGGCGAGATCGAGAAGATCCTGGACCAGCCCGTGCGAGCAATGGAGGAAGAATGAGAGTCGTCATCGCCGGGGCCGGATCTGTGGGCCGTTCCGTGGCTCGCGAGCTCATCGACAAGAAGCACACGGTCCTGCTCATCGATCAGAGCAAGGAAGCCCTGGGCCATGAGCGCATCCCCGGAGCCGAATGGCTGCTCTCGGATGCCTGCGAGTTGGCGGGATTGGGTGAGGCCAAACTCGAGGAAGCCGACGTGGTCGTCGCCGCGACAGGAGATGACAAGACCAATCTTGTTCTGTCTCTGCTGGCGAAGACTGAGTTCGGTGTTCCGCGCACCGTCTCACGGGTGAACAACCCGAAGAACGAATGGCTCTTCGACGAGAACTGGGGAGTCGACGTCGCAGTGTCGACACCGCGCCTGATGACCGCGCTGGTCGAGGAGGCTGTCGAGGTGGGAGGGCTCGTCCACCTGATGAGCTTCGAACGCGGCCAAGCTGGCCTGATGGAGTTCACCGTCCACGAATCGTCGGCCCTCGTCGCCTCCCGGATCGGCGATATCGCCTTCCCGCTCGACACGGTGCTCGTCGCCGTCATCCGCAACTCCCGGGCCTTCGCACCCAGCGCCGACGACGTGATCGAGGCCGGAGACGAACTGTTCTTCCTCTCCTCACCCGATCAGGAGGGTGCGCTGCTGAGTCTGCTGCAGACTCCGGCTCCCTGAGCGACTCCCTGCGCTGAGGGCCTCAGGTCTCGGCTCCGAACTCGGCTCGCTGAACTCGAATGTCCGGCGGTCACCGGTCAGTGTCACTCGTGGTCGTCGCGGGTCTGGATCAGCTCATAGACGGGGTTATGGGCCTTCAGAGCACCGTCGTGTGCGCAGAAGCGCCCCTCGAGGACAATCAAGGCTCCGGGCTTGATTCCGCTGATCTCGCGGCGGCCCAGGAACTGTGCTTGGACCTCGCCGGTCCCGTCGGCAACCGTGATGTGCAGACGGGGACTGTCGCCGCTGCATGACTGCGTCACAGCGCTGACGACTCCGGCGATGCGTGAGAGCTTCCGTGGGCTGAGGTCCTGCACGCTGATGACGCCGGGAATCTGGGACACCAGTCTCAGATCGGCCCGTGCCTCAGCGTCCCTGGACCCGAAGTCACGCACGAGGCGTGTGAAGAGATCCAGCATGGATCTCAGCGAACCTCGGTGATTTCCGGGCCGCGTTCGAACGGATTGAGCTCGTCCTTGTCCTCGACCTCAGTCTCGGAATCTCCGTTGACCTCAGGGGCTGTGAGCACGATGAGCTCACGCGGAGCCATCGCCTCCTGGCCTCTGTCGACGATGACGCCGCGGAAGAGTGCACTGAGTTCGGACCGGATCTCATCGTTGGTGACGGCCGTGCCGGAGAACACTGCGCGAACGAACCAGCGCGGTCCGTCAACGCCGGCGAAGCGCATGGCACGCTTGCCGGGACGGCCGTCCTCGGTTTTGGCTGGAACTTCGACGGCCAGTTCCCTGCCCAGCGAGGTGTGCAGCTCTGAGGCTTCGCCGCCCTGTGAGGTGACGCCGCTGGCCAGTTGCTTGCGCACCGTGTTCCACAGCCCCTCCGACCGCGGTGTGGCGAAGGCCTGCAGCTGGATTCCGCCGCCCTCGTGGATGAGTGTCACCGCCAGCACGCGCTGGGACTCGTCGTCGGTGTCCAGGCGCACCTGCATGCCGTCGACGACGGGGACCTTGAGAGCTCCCAGGTCGAGCCTGTTGAGCTCGGGGTAGTCTTCCGAGACGTCGAAGGGTCCCTTCTCCGAACGGTCGTAGGGAGCGGATTTCTCGAGCAGGGCGTCCTCGTCGAGTTCGTCGACCTCGTCGTCGTCGGAGGAATCTTCGTCCTCGTTGGAGTTGTCGGCGTCGCTCGGTTCGGCTTCGTCTGAATCGATGTCAGTCGATTCTTCTGCGGCGGTGTCATCTGTCACAACGTCATCGACGCCGCGCTCCTCGTCGACGGTGTCGTCGATCTTCTCAGCGGAGGATTTCTTGGAGAATCGAGAGAACAGTCCCATGGTCGTTCACACCTCTTTCTCGGTCAGACCTGCTTGTACCCCACCGGTGGAGCCGAAGCCCCCTGCGCCGCGATCGCTGTCGTCCAGCGATTCGACGAGGGTGAAGTCTGCTTGTTTGATTTCTTGGATGACGAGCTGAGCGATGCGGTCTCCGCGTGAGATGCGCACCGGGGTCCGCGCGTCGAGGTTGATCAGCGGCACCTTGATCTCACCGCGATAGCCGGCGTCGATCGTACCCGGGGCGTTGATCACGGTCACGCCGTGCTTGCTGGAAAGGCCCGATCGCGGATGGACGAATCCTGCGGTGCCAGTCGGGAGGGCGATTGCGATGCCGGTGGGCACAACCTTGCGCTCAAATGGTTCGAGAACGAAGTCGATCGCGGAGCATAGATCAGCACCCGCATCGGACGCGTGCGCGTACGAGGGAGGAGTGATGCCTGCGTCGAGCAGTTTGAGGTCAATCTTCAGGATTTCTGCCACAAAGAAGCACTCTAACGCCGAAGCCTGAGCGCTTCCAAAAAGTCCGTTATGGGAGAATGGCTCCATGGCAACGACTCAACCCGAAACACGTGTGGTCTACACGGAAAAACTCGGCCCATCCATCGGTATGTGGATTCTCATTGTGATCGCTGCGGCCTCGACCGCACTGATGGTGTTTCCGGTATGGACGGCCGGCACCATCATCCTCCCGGTGGTCAGCTTCGCCCTGCTGGCCTGGTGGCTGCGTTCACTCGGAATTTCGATCATCGTCACCGAACGTCAGCTCTTCGTCGGTGACGCGCATATCGATCGCCGCTATGTCACCGGTGCCACAGGTTACGACGCCGAGGCTGCACGAACCGCAAGAGGAACCGGCCTCGACGCGCGCGCCTTCCTGATGCTGCGTCCCTGGGCCAAGTGCGCGGTGCGCATCGACATCCACGATGAGGCCGACCCGACACCCTACTGGCTCGTGTCGAGCAAACGTCCGATGGAACTCGCCGCCGCACTCGAACCCTGAGGCCTACTGCACCCCTCGGAGCTGACAGACACGTTCGCAGGCAGGTGCTCCAGGAAGCCGAGATACAGAAACGCGCCCCGACAAGGGCGCGTTCTTGTATCATCCGACCAGTTGTTTCAGCCAGCACAGTCCGTGCAGATGGGGACTCCGCCTTCCTCACTGGCCAACTGGGAGCGATGGCGAACCAGGAAGCATTCCATGCAGGTGAACTCGTCATTCTGCTTAGGCAGCACTCGAACGGAGAGCTCTTCGTTCGACAGGTCCGCACCGGGCAGTTCGAACCCTTCTGCAACCGCGGTCTCATCTTCGTCAATCTTGCTGGCCTGCGCCTGCGAGCGTGAAGCCTTCAGCTGTTCAATCGAATCGCTTTTGATTTCATCGTCTTGCTTACGAGGTGCGTCGTAGTCTGTTGCCATATGGCTCATCGCTCTCTGTCGGGTGTGCTGAAGAGGATTTTCGGCCCCTCTCGCCAAACGTGTCCCCAGCATTGTGCACTGTATGCTTACCGTTGGCAAGACCAGATCGTGATTGTTCACAGTGATACTCGTCACTGATGTGTCAGTTCGTGACGGTTCGCACATACGACTCTCGAAAAGCTCTGCGAGAATGCATAAGTCGAATAGCGCCGATTGAACATCGTCGGTGAATGAAACTGGGATCGCCCCATGCGTGGGAGACGGCCCGAGGAAGGACGAATACACCATGAGTGAATTCGCAAATCAACTCGATACCAGGATCGACGATGTCCGTCATCGCCTCCAGGAAGCCCGGTCCGAGGGGGACGACTATCTCGTCGAGACTCTCATCGACGACCTGCAGAATCTCTTGGAACTCGCTGATCGCAATGATGTGGACACAGGGCCCATCGCCGCCGTCATCACAGCAGAGACCGGAGCGATTCCGATCATCCCTGCACCCGAAGAGTCCTGACTCCCCAGGACCAGAGCAACTGAGAATCCCTCCCCTGCGAACTCTGCAGAGGAGGGATTTCTGTTGGTTGACGGGATGCGGTGAGACTTCTCTCAGGCAGGCCAGTTGGGTTCGGTCGCCCGTTCGATGCGTCCGCGGCAGCATTCGATGCTGCATGCACCGCTGCCGGGAGTCAACGCTGTAGAGCCGGGAATGACAGGGGCAGCTGTCTGCTCACCGCGCAGCTGTGCGATTCTCTCCTCGACGAGGTCGATGAGCCCGGAGACGAACAGGGGATGCGTTCCGACGGTCGCAACGCGGGTGAATGCGAAATCGAGTTCGGCAGCAGTCTCCTTCGCTTCGGTGTCGAGGTCGAAGGCGACTTCCATGTGATCGGAGATGAAGCCGATCGGCACCAGGACTACACCGGAGACTCCGTCTTCGGCGAGTTCCCTCATGCGATCGTTGACATCGGGTTCGAGCCACGGGACCTCTGGCGATCCCGAACGGGAGCAGTACACCAGTTCCGCTGGAAGGTCTTCGGACTCTGACAGCCCCTCGAGGAGATGGGCCATCAGCTCTTCGTGCTGCGCCAGGTAGCCATTCGTCGCCACCGTAGAGGCGTCCTGCATGACATCGGGAATCGAATGCGTGACGAACAGAATCCGATGCTTCGCAGCATCGAGGGCACCGACCTGCTTCGCAAAGTCAGCGAGACCCTCCTGCAGGAGAAGAGCACAGGCCTGGGCATACCCGGGGTGGTTGTAGAACTGCCGGATCTTATCGATCGTGACTGTCGTGCCCTCGGCTGACAGTTCCTGGATCGTCTTGGCGAAATCCTCTCGATATTGGCGGCACGAGGAGTACGAGGAGTACGCCGAGGTATCGATGGACAGAAAGCGCGTTCTCCCGGCTTCTGCTTCGGCACGCACCTCGTCTGTCAGGTACGGCTCCCAGTTGCGGTTGCCCCAAATGAGCGGGGTATCGATTCCGCGGCGCTCGAGTTCTTCACGCAAGGCTTGCAGCAGCGCTTTGTTCTGATCATTGATCGGTGACTTTCCGCCGAAACCGTAGTAGTGCTCACCGACTTCTTCGAGTCGCTCCTCCGGTATTCCACGACCGGCGGTGACATTTTTCAGGAAAGGGACGACTTCTTCTGGAGCCTCCGGTCCTCCGAACGACATGAGGACGAGAGCGTCAATGGGTGCAGTCTTATTCACAGTTACTGATTTTACAGCCTGTAGAGGTGCCGCGCCCTCTGTCCGCCCTGTGAGCCGGTTTCACTCGCCGTTCAGAACCGATGCTGCCTCCTGGACCGATCGTCCGTTGCCCCTTCGTCCTTCGTCCCGGCTGTTCTCGGTGGGCATTTCGCGACTCGCGCGCAAATCTGCCCTGCACGCGGTGTCGAACGTGACACGATGCAGGGAGACGCGATAAAGGAGCTTAAGGCATGCGTGAACTGATCTTGAACGGAGTCGACGCCGACGGCACTCATCTGCTGCTGAACGACGAAAACGGGCTGCAGTATCGATTGGCTCTCGATGAAGCTCTGTACGCCGCTGTCCGCAAGGACCGCACCACAGTCAAGCCCGAGACCCCTGTGCGCCCGCGTGACATCCAGGCGATGATCCGCGGCGGGATGAGCGCAGAGGAAGTCATTGCCTCCACGGGTGCCGATATCGAACAGGTTCGCACCTACGAGCGACCGGCTCTGGCCGAACGCGCACACACCGCCTTCACCGCCAGTCAGCATCCGATCTATTCCGATCATGACCCCAATGGCGACCCCACTCCCCTGGTGGAGCTGTGCCAGACCCGTCTGGCGATGCGAGACGTCGACATCGAGACCATGGATTGGGATGCGTGGAAGCAGCAGGACGGCAACTGGTACATCCAGCTCAGCTTCACTGCCGCTGATCGGACCCGCACAGCCGGATGGAACTACTACCGCCGGTCGCTGACTCCCATCGACGACGAAGCGAAATGGTTGGCCGATTCCGGTCCGACGGACACAGGGCCGATTCCGAACTACGGAACCGGCGCCGAACGACAGAAGAACACTGAGGAGATCGACACCCCGCCGGTTCCTCCAGCGTCATCCGAGACTTCTCCCGCTGCCCGCGACCACCAGGCCGAGACCGGTCGGATCTTGGAGAATCTGCGCAAGCGGCGTCGCCATGAGGAAGAGGACGAACCACGCGGTCGGCTCCGTGCCGTCACCGAGGATCCCGAGACTCACCCGCAGGGCGCGCACACAGCACCGGGTAAGCCAGAGGACGCGACCGACGATGAGGTCTTCGCCTTCGAAGATCCGGCGAGGCCGGACCCGGACGAGCCGCAGGAACCGACCCAGGAAGTCGCCAGGTTCGATGACGACAATCAGCTGTCACTGCTCAATGAGCCTGGTGTCAGCGAAGATTCGAATCAGTTCAAGGACCCTGAGTCGAAGGCGAAGTCGAAGAAGAACAGCCGCGCATCGATTCCCAGCTGGGATGAGATCATGTTCGGCTCGAAGCGCGACTGAGTTCGTCTCCCAGCACGACCAGTCGATCGTCCTCGTCGATCAGGCTGCGATCGTGAGTGACCATCACAACGGCGTGTGAGTCCAAGCTCATCCGCAGATCCGCCAGCAGCCGATGAGCCATCTCATCGTCGAGGTGGGCCGTCGGTTCGTCGAGGACGATCACTTCAGCCCCGCTGAGGATCGTCCGGGCCACCGCCAGCCGCTGGCGCTGTCCCCCGGAGATGTCCGCACCGTGGTCACCGACCCGGAGGTCGAGTCCGGCGGCATCTGCCCATTCGCCGAGGCCTGCACGGGTCAGCGCCGCACACATCTCCTCTGTCGTGGGAGCCTCCGAACGCGCAATCGCGAGATTTCCCCTCACTGTCGATCGGAAGATGTGGGCTTCCTGGGGACACCACGCAATCCTGCCTGCGAGGTCTGCAGGTGCCAGACTCAGCACATCTGTCTGGTGGCCCGCTTCGTCGTCGGCGCGGTAGCTGCCGGTCCACGGGTCGAGGAAGCGCAGGAGCACGCTCAGCGTCGTTGACTTTCCCGTGCCGCTGTCGCCGTAGAGGACCGTCCATTGCCCCTTCCGAGCACGCAGATTCACGTCTTCGACCACGGGGCCGGCCTCCCAGCCGACGCTCATGCCAGCAAGGTCGAGGGCGGTGAAGGCGTGCTCAGCGGGAGGCTCGTCGCTGTGGCCGGTGCCTGCCTGGCCTACACGGCCTCCGTCCACGCTGCGATCGCCCTCGGTTGGGCGTCCCGACTGAGTCGGTGGAATTGCGGGGAGACGGTCGAGGACGACGCCGAGGCTCGGCAGCGCTCGGAACGCGAGCATCGACTGTGAGAAGACATCCGCGCAACCCAGTGCAATGAGAACGACGACGGCCCGGATCTCGGTCGGTGCCGACGAGGTCAAGGCGATGAGCACTGCGGCCCCGACTGTACTCAGCTGCAGCCAGAGTTGGGCGATGCCGAGGTGGTGGGACGAGCGGCGCTGCACACGGCGCAGTTCCTGCTCTTCGCGACCAAGTGCTGTCAACACCGTGCCCACGCCTCGGTTCGTTCGCAGGTCCGTTGTGGCGTTCAGCGCACGTGCCAGGACTGAGAGTATCCGGCTGCGTGCAGTTCGGACGCCGAGGGCCAGACCGCTCTCACTTCTGATCACGGCTGCTGGCAACAGGATCAGATTGAGACCGCCGAGGATCAGGAACACCGGCAGCGACGCCGGATCGAGGGCCCAAGCCGCGATGAGCACCCCGATGAAGACCAGCGCCGAGGCGACCGGCGGGAACAGCGTCCGCGGAATCAGATCGCGTACATCATCGGCATCGGAGACCATGGTGCGCAGTGCGGCATCGGAGGTCAGCAGCTTCCTGTCCCCCATGCCGGCGGCTTCGAAGTGTTCCCACAGTCGAGAGCGCAGACTGCCCAAGGAGGCGAAGATGGCCGAATGCAGTTTGAGGCGGCTGAGGTAGAGCAGCACGGACCGGCTGAGCCCGAAGAATCGCACACCGACGATGGCGACCAGAAGAATCATGATGGGCGGCTGATAGGAGGCCTCGACGATGAGCCACGCGGAAACCGCGGTCAGCGCAATCGCGGCCAGACTCGAAGCACACGATGAGAGCAGAGCGATAATCATGTTCGGTGTGAACAGGGGCATGCTCGAACGTAGGAGCGACCATCGACGACGAAGCGTCGCCCGAGGCTCTTCCACCGCGAATTCACTGTTCGTCGCCGCTGGGCCTGTGCCCTGCGACCCATCCTCCGATAACGGGACGGCGGGATTGGCTGGGTCGATGTGCAATGTCCTGTCGGCGGGAACTTCCCCGACCTCTGCGGACGAAGCCTCGGACATTCTCGCGGTCGCAGGCTGTGCTTCAATGCTCAGATCTGAGCTCAGAGCGCGGGTCTGTGCCGACGCCTCATCGCTGAGTGCGCCGCTGAGTTGATCGGGTTTGCTGGGGACGATCTCGTCCCCGGCGAGTTCGACGACACGATCGTCATGGCTGGCCAAGACGACACGCACGCCTGTGGCCGCCTCGGCGATCATGCCGATGATGATCTCCGCGTTCTCATCGTCGAGGTGGGCAGTCGGCTCATCGAGAACGAGGGCTGTCGCATCGCCTTCAATCAGGTGTTGGACTCGGACGAAGGCAAGTCGACGAAGCTGACCTGGGCTCAGGGCTGATGTCGATAGGTCTGTGTCCTCAGGCAGTCGGGCACGGCGCAGAGCGGCGGTCTGCTGATCGCGTGGAAGACCGTAGACATCGAGTTCAGCCCCGATCGTCGCGCCGAAGAACCGTGGCGCCTGCGGGACGAACGCGACCCGGCGAGGTGTCATCGTGGTGCGGGCCCGGGAAGGCAGGTCACCGGCAAGGGCAGAGAGAATCGTGGATTTCCCCGCACCTGAGGGGCCCCGGACTGCGGTGATGCCCGGAGACTCCCGGAAATCACCCGACCACTCAATCGTTGTCCGATTCGGGTACACCACCCGGTGACGGACTCTCGTGGTCTCGTCACCGGCGTCGGCGCTGGTCTCGCTGTCCCAGTCTGGTCCTTCTTCTGCCTCGGATTCGGTGCTCTCGATCAGCTCCCGGGCTCTTCCTTGTGCCTCACGTCCGTTTTCGCTCGCGTGATAGCCGGCGCCCAACTCACGCAGCGGAGTGAAGCACTCGGGTGCCAAGAGCAGCACGAAGAGACCGGAGCTCAGGTCCAGGGTTCCAGAGACCAGTCGCAGGCCGATGACGACTGCGACCAAGGCCACGGAGATCGTGGCGATGAACTCAAGGGCGAGGCTGGAGAGGAAGGCGATGCGCAGCGTTGCCAGATTGGCACCGTGGTACTTCTCCCCCAGCTTTCGCAGGGTGCGTGCGTGATCCCGGGATCGGCCCAGTCCGATGAGCACGGGCAGTCCTTCGGCCAACTCGGCGAGGTGATCGGACAGACGTTCGAGCGCCGTGGTACTGGCCGCCGTCGACTCCTCGGTGAAGCGGCCGATGAGGATCATGAAGACCGGAACCAGTGGCAGACACAAGGCGATGATGACCGCCGAGAGGACATCGGTGAAGACTATGCGCACAAGCAGCGTCACGGGAACCACTGCCGCCGCGGCCAGCGCCGGCACCACGGTCGTGAAGTAGTCGTCGAGGTCGTCGATGCCGCGGGTGACGGTGACCGCAGTGTTCATGCGAGGCTGGCCGCGCCCGGTCAGAAGCGAGGAGAGGATCGAAGACCTCAGCCGTTGTTTGTTCACCGCGGCCAGAGATGTGCCCAGGCTGTGATCGGCCCAGAGATTCGCCCCGCGCAGCACAGCCCCCAGCAGCCCCAGTACTGCCCAGACTCCGACAGGACTCGTGCCGATGATCGCACGCACCAGAGCCTCGGCGATGAGCACGATGCCGACAGCACGCGCCAATGCACTGAACACGGACAGGCAGAGTCCGCGCCGTCCACCAGGCAGGTCGAGCAGGATCTGCAACGGGGAGCTCATGATCTGATCGCAACCGGAACGCGGTGGGCCTCAGGAATGTGAGCCTCGGCGATCCGTCCCAGGAACATGCGATAGCTGAATATCTGGTAGGCGATGATGATCGGCAGGCAGACAGCGGTCACGACCAGCATCACCGTGAGTGTGTAGTCCGACGACGAAGCGGAAGAGATCGTCAGCGAGTTCGCCGAGTCCAGTGTTGAGGGCAAGACATTGGGATAGGCCCCAGCGAACACGGCAGTCAATCCCACCACGAGGTAGATGCCGTGGAATGCAAAGGCCCTCTTCTCCGCCCCGGAACGCACCGCGAGGTACGCTGCCACCAGTGCGATCACGGCTGCGATGACCACGGCAATGAGCCACGGACGCCCAGTGACGGACAGACCGAACCAGATGAGGAAGCCGATCGACCCCGGCAGCATCAGTCTCCGCGCCCACCGCTGAGCCTTCTCTCGGATGTCGCCCTGAGTCTTCAGCCCCAGGAAGATCAGACCGTGGACGAGGGCGAAGCCGACTCCTCCCAGGCCGCCCACGACCGCGGGCCAGCCCATCCAGGCGAAGGCTCCGCCGACGATGTCACCGTGTTCGTTCAAGGGCAGTCCGCTGGAGGTGATGGCGAGCATGGCGCCGATGAAGAACGCGATTCCAGCTGAGCCGACTGCCATAGCCCACGTCCAGAAGGACTTCCACACTGCGCTGTGGCCCTTGCCGCGATATTCGATGGCGACGGCACGGAAGATCAATGCCAGCAGGCACAGCGTCAGCGGGATGTAGAGGGCGCTGAACAGGGAGGCATACCAATGTGGGAAGGCGGCGAAAGTCGCACCTGCAGCAGTGATCAGCCACACCTCGTTGCCGTCCCAGGTCGGTCCGATCGTATTGAGCAGAACCCGTTTCTGCCGTTCGGTGCGGCTGAGGACCGGCATGAGCATCCCGACGCCGAGGTCGAAGCCGTCAAGGAAGAGATACCCCATCCACAACACGATGATGAGGACGAACCAGATCGTAGCGAGAATTTCCATTGTGTCTTCTCCTCAGTACGCGAACGACAGGACGTCGTCTTCGTCGTTCGTGATCCGTGGGGTGTGGTTGATCTTCGTGACCTCAGGCATCGCCGAGGCGATCCCTCCCCTGATGTAGACGATGAGCAGCCGCAGTTCCACAACCATGAGAATGCCGTAGACGAGGCTGAGGCTGATCAGTGAGAACAGCAGCATCCCAGGCGTGAGCTCAGGTGACAGCGCCGCCTGAGTGAACATGTACACGCCGTCAAGCTGCGCGGGATTCGGCGCGACCACGAACGGCTGACGCCCCATCTCCGTGAAGATCCAGCCGGCGGAGTTGGCGATGAAAGGCGCGGTGATCGACAGGAGTGCTCCGCGCATCAGCCAGGGTGAGGCGGGGACGGTGCCTTTTCGAGTCAGCCACAGTCCCAGTGCGCTGACTCCTGCCGCGACCATGCCGAACCCGATCATGAACCTGAATCCCCAGTAGGTGACGATCATGATGGGCTGGTAGTCGATCTTCTCGCCCGAGTGCTGACCGTAGCGTTCGTCCTCGGGCAGATGCGTGCCGTATTTCTCCTGGTAGTCGGGAAGCAGAGTCGTAACGCCGTGAACCGGAGTATTGAAGTCGCCCTTGGCGAGGAAGGAGAGCAGCCCCGGGATCTCGAACACGTTCTCCACCCCGTCGCAGTCGTTTGACGAGGGGTCGCCGATTGTGAGCACGGAGAACTCGGTACCGTCGTGACAGGCGGCCTCGGCTGAGGCCATCTTCATGGGCTGCTGTTCGAACATCAGCTTGGACTGGATGTCACCGGTGATCGCGACTCCGACGAAGGCCACGAGGCCGACGACAGCACCGATGCGCAAGGACCGGATCCAGACCTGATGGTCGATGGCGTCTCTGCCGGGCACATCGGGTGCAGAACCGACGACGACCTTGCCGTCGGGACCGATGGTGTCAATGCCGTCCTTGCGTCTGCGGTAGAGGTGATACCAGGAGATTCCGAGCAGGAAGCTGCCGCCCACGGCCAACGCCCCGCACAGTGTGTGAGTGTAGGCGGCGATCGCCGTGTTGTTCGTCAGCACCGCCCAGACGTCGGTCATCACCGCTCTGCCCTCGACCAGTTCGACACCGACGGGGTGCTGCATCCATGAGTTCGCAACGATGATGAAGTAGGCGGAGATCCACGATCCGATCACGGCACACCAGAGGCTGCCTAAGTGGACGGCACGCGGGAGTCTGCCCCAGCCGAAGATCCAGAGCCCGAGGAAGGTGGACTCCAGGAAGAACGCGAGCAGTGCCTCCAACGCCAACGGCGCACCGAAGACGTCTCCCACGAAGCGGGAGTACTCACTCCACGCCATCCCGAACTGAAATTCCTGAACCAGGCCGGTGGCGACACCCATGATGAAGTTGATGAGGAAGAGTTTGCCGAAGAACTTGGTGCTGCGCAGATACATCTCGTTGCCCGTGCGGTGATACCGGGTCTGCAGAATCGCAACGAGCATGCCCAGGCCGAGAGTGAGCGGAACCATCCAGAAGTGATAGACGGTGGTGATGCCGAATTGCCAGCGCCCGATGAGAACCGGATCCAGGTCCATGGGTACTCCGTTCGTGGAAGACCTAATTTCTACAACACGTAGAATTCTACAACGTGTAGAGAATGTTGCCGGAATATTCTGCCCACTAAGATCAGCCGTCCCAGAATGAGCGTCATTGCCCGTTTGCGCTCACCCTACTCCGACGAAATGGGCACACGAACACCACTGCACCGAAAGCCGCACCCACAGCGGCCGCGAAGCGGATTGCTGTCGATCTCACATGGAATTCGACAGCCTGTAGAGTTAGACTGAACTGGCAAGAAGAAACATCTCCTCGAAGGACAAGGACACCGTGGGAACACTGGGCGAACTCGAACGCAGCGTCATGGACGCCATCTGGGTACATGATGATGGGTTGAGCGCGGCCGAGCTCCGCGATGTGCTCGCAGCACGCGACCTCGCACTGACCACCGTCCATACCGTCCTCACGCGCCTGGAGAAGAAGGGCTTCGTCACACGCGATCGCAGCATCCGCCCGCACCGCTACCTCGCGGTGTCAACACGCGAAGACCATGTCGCAGAGCTGATGACCGAAGTTCTGTCGCAGGCACCTGATCGCCAGGCCGTTCTTGCCCGCTTCCTGGGCACGGTGTCGGAGGCTGATACGAAGGCTCTGCGCAACCTGCTGGGACGCAATCACTCAACCAACTCCTGAAGCAGGTAGTTCCCGAGCATGAGCATCGTGGGATCTGTCCTCGCGGTACTTGCATTTCTCTTAGCGTGGCCGGTCCCGGCTGCGCTGTCTCGTTTTCGCGGCGACCCCATCTCGAAGGTCATTCTGTGGCAGGCTGTGGGCCTTTCCGGTGGCCTCTCACTCATCGGCACGGCATTGGCATTCGCCGTGGCTCCGGCCTCACGCAGCCTGCCCGAGGGACTGTGGCAGCTCGCCCGAGGAGAGTCGCACACGACTCTCACGGTCTTCGGCTGGATCTTCCTCATCATCGCGGTGGCACTCATCGCGCGCCTGTTGGGCTGTCTTGCGCTGACGTTCTACTCAGCGCGCAAGACTCGTATTCGTCACGATGAGATCCTGCATCTGCTCAGCGAACCATCTGCCACGTACCCGGATACACGGATCATCTCGACCGACGAGGCTGTGGCCTATTGTCTGCCGCAGGGCCCGCGCAAAGGAACTGCGGTTCTCTCCACCGGTCTGCTCGAAGTCCTCAGCGAGGACGAGCGCACTGCCGTCATCGCCCATGAGCGAGCTCACTTGGATTTCCGCCACGACGTGCTGGTCATCCCCTTTGCCGCGTGGCATCGTGCTCTGCCGTTCTTCTCGGCCACCGCGATCGGTCTCAACTCCATCAATGGTCAGATTGAGCTCATGGCCGATGACCAAGCCCGCGAACGTGTCGACCCCGCGATTCTGGCCCAAGCGGTGCGTGCAGCAGCGGGCATCAGCCCGGAGCACCGCAGCGACCTTTCGGCCCAGAGAATCGACCGACTCTCGCGGCCGCTGGACCCTGCGCGGATTCCGGTGCGTGTGACGTCGAGCCTCGTTGCGCTGGGTCTTCTGCTCGTCCCCAGCCTGTTGCTCTTCGCTCCGATCGCCTCCGGAATCTGAAGCACGCTTCCGAAAACTGAGCTGCAGGCTCGCTCCGCCTCGCTGAAGACTGCGGTCCAGCAGACGGAGCATTCCCGCATCCGGTTCAGCTGTCGATGCGCTCGGCGTCGAGGACAGCGGCCCCCGAGACGATGAACTCCTTGCGCGGCCCGACGGAGGAGCCCATCAGAAGCTCGAAGGTGTTCTCCGCCGCTTCGGCGTCGGCCATCGTGACCCGTCGCAGTGTGCGCATGCTCGGGTCCATCGTCGTCTCCGCCAATTGGTCGGCATCCATCTCGCCGAGACCCTTGTAGCGCTGAATCGGTTCCTTGTACGTCTTCTTCGACTTCTCCAGCTTCTTCAGCAGAGCATGGAGTTCTGCCTCGCTGTAGGTGTAGACGACGTCGTTGGGCGTGCCGCGCTTTGTGACCACCTCCACACGATGGAGCGGTGGAACGGCGGCGAACACTCGCCCCTGTTCGACCAGTGGCTTCATATAGCGGAAGAACAGGGTCAGCAGCAGGGTACGAATGTGGGCACCGTCGACGTCAGCATCGGTCATGATGATGACTCGTCCGTAGCGGGCGGCATCGATGTCGAAGCTGCGGCCGGATCCCGCACCGATGACCTGGATCAGTGCGGCACATTCGACATTGGCCAACATGTCCGACAATGATGCCTTCTGCACGTTGAGGATCTTGCCGCGGATGGGAAACAGCGCCTGATGGTCGGAGTTGCGAGCGGCCTTCGCCGTTCCCATCGCGGAGTCCCCCTCGACGATGAACAGCTCCGTGTTCTCCACTCCGTTGTCACGGCAGTCGTAGAGCTTGGCAGGCAGTGAGGATGCCTCAAGCGCCGTCTTACGACGCTGATTCTCCTTGTGTGTGCGAGCCGAGATGCGCGATTTGAGTTCGGCGACGACCTTCTCCATGAGGACGGCAGCTTGCTGCTTCTCAGCGCGTTTGGTCGAGGACAGGATGTCACCGAGCTGCTTTTCGACCGTTTTTGCCACGATCTGCCTGACCGCGGCCGTACCCAGGACTTCCTTGGTCTGCCCCTCGAACTGCGGCTCGGCCAACTGCACCGTGACCACAGCGGTCAGCCCTGCCAGCACGTCGTCCTTTTCGAGTTTGTCCTTGCCCAGCTTGAGTTTGCGGGCGTTGGCTTCGACGGCTTTGCGCATGGCTTTCAGGCTGGCCTGCTCGAATCCGGCCAAGTGGGTTCCGCCGTGCGGAGTGGACACGACATTGACGAAGGACTTCACCTTCGTGTCGTAGCCGGTCCCCCACCGCAGAGCGATGTCAACACCGACCTCGCGTTCTACTTCCTTCGAGACCAGATGGCCCGAGGAATCGAGCACTGGGACGGTCTCGGTGAACTTCCCGGTGTCCTGCAGACGCCAGGTGTCCGTCATCGGCGGGTCGATCGACAGATGGTCGACGAATTCGGTGATGCCGCCGTCGAAGCGGAAGACTTCGAGGCGTTCGGCGATGACTTCACCGGTCTCATCACGAGCGACTCCACGGCGGTCTTCGATCCGCAGCTCGAGACCGGGGACGAGGAACGCCGTCTGACGGGCGCGCTCGACGAGGTGCTGGTAGTCGAACTGCGCCTTGGACAGGAAGATCTGCGGATCGGCCCAGTACTGGACGCGTGTTCCGGTGACTCCCTTCTTCGCTTTGCGCACGACATCGAGCCCGGTCGGCTCATGGAATTCTTCGAACGGATTGTCTGGCCCCGGCTGTCCGGATGAGTCGTCGAAACGTCCCGGCACTCCGCGCCGGAAAGACATCTTGTGGACCTTCGAACCACGGGTGACTTCGACATCGAGGCGGGCAGAGAGTGCGTTGACGACAGAGGCACCGACGCCGTGCAGACCGCCGGAGGCGGCATATGAGCTGCCGCCGAACTTGCCTCCGGCGTGGAGCTTGGTCAGGACTACCTCGACGCCGGTCAGTCCGGTCTTGGGTTCAATGTCCACGGGGATGCCACGTCCGCTGTCCGTGACAGCCACCGAACCATCCGGTTCGAGTTCGATGAGGATCGACTTGCCGAAACCGCCCAGAGCCTCATCGACAGCGTTGTCGATGATTTCCCACAGGCAGTGCATCAGCCCTCGGGAATCAGTGGTCCCGATGTACATGCCCGGGCGCTTACGAACTGCCTCGAGACCCGACAAGACGGACAGATGCCTGGCGCCGTAACTTTCCTCTTCCACACGTTTCCTCTCGTTCGATTAAATTCTAATCGCTCGGTCGACTCTGTCTCTGCCATTACCGGCCGTGTCTCGCTTCGATTCTGCCGAAACCTCCTGTGCAACGCATCTTTGCTGGAACAATGGCACCATGTCTCCTCGTCACAGCATCGTAGTCCCCCTTGTGTGCGCAGCCCTTGCCCTCCCTGGCCTCACCTCGTGCGCAAAGGAGACGCAGGAAGATCCAGCCGCCTCCTCTCCTGCCGCCTCTTCCTCTGCTGTCACCACCTCGGCCGCACCCGAGGCAAAGTCGAATAGGGCGAGTGCCGAAGCACAGAAGACCAAGGCTGCGGAGCCTGCCGTCGACCTCAGCGGGCGGACAATCGCCATTGATCCCGGCCATAACGGGGGCAACGCCTCGCACCCGAACGAGATCGCCAGCCCGGTTCCAGATGGACGCGGAGGAACCAAAGCCTGCAACACCACGGGCACCTCAACGAACTCCGACTACCCCGAGACCGACTTCAACTGGGAAGTAGCCCAGAGGCTCGAAGACGATCTCAAAGATGCGGGAGCGAAGGTGGTCATGAGTCGCGACGACAACGATGGTGTTGGCCCCTGCGTCGACGAGCGCGGCACGTTCGCCGACGATGCCGACCTCATGGTCAGCATCCACGCGAACGGAAGCGAATCGTCCGAGACCAAGGGCTTTCATGTCATCGTCGCCGAACCTGGCAGTTCGGACACCGTTGAGGACGACTCGAACCGACTTGCCGCTGCGATGAGCAAGGCTCTGTCCGACCCGTTCACACCCAACAAAGCCTATGGCAAGGAAGCGATCAGTCGGCGACCCGACCTGGCCGGGCTCAACAACGCATCCGTGCCTGCCGTCATCGTCGAGTGCGGCGAGATGCGCAACCCCGCCGAGGCCAAGGCCATGGAATCGGAATCCGGACAACAGAAATATGCCGACGCCCTGATGGAGGGCATTGTCGACTGGTACTGAAACGAGGCACCGCACGAGGCGGTACCGACAGAAGAGTGAATGCCCTGAAGCGACAGATGACCCCTGACTGGAACCGTCCCGTAAGACAAGCAGGTATAACAGGCAGATCGCCTGCGGTCGCGAGAGTTCGCGTCCGCAGGCGATCGTTGTCACCGACTCAGTGCCAGGGCACAGCCCGGGCAGTTGGCAAGCTACTCAGTCGAGGTAGTCGCGCAGGACCTGTGAGCGTGAGGGGTGCCGCAGCTTCGCCATGGTCTTCGACTCTATCTGGCGGATGCGCTCGCGCGTGACTCCGTAGACCTTGCCGATTTCGTCTAAAGTCTTCGGCTGGCCGTCGTTGAGTCCGAAGCGCATGGACACGACTCCGGCCTCACGTTCGGACAAGGTGTCAAGAACCGAGTGGAGCTGTTCCTGCAGCAGAGTGAAGCTGACGGAGTCCGATGGGACGACGGCCTCGGAGTCTTCGATGAGGTCACCGAACTCAGAGTCACCGTCTTCACCCAGCGGTGTGTGCAGAGAGATGGGCTCGCGGCCGTACTTCTGGACCTCCACGACGCGCTCAGGTGTCATATCGAGTTCCTTGGCAAGCTCTTCTGGACTCGGCTCGCGTCCGAGATCCTGCAGCATCTGACGCTGAACGCGTGCAAGCTTGTTGATGACCTCGACCATGTGCACCGGAATGCGAATGGTGCGAGCCTGATCGGCCATGGCTCGGGTGATGGCCTGGCGAATCCACCACGTGGCGTAGGTCGAGAACTTGAATCCCTTCGTGTAGTCGAACTTCTCGACTGCACGAATGAGGCCCAAGTTGCCTTCCTGGATCAGATCGAGGAAGAGCATTCCGCGGCCGGTGTAGCGTTTGGCCAGCGAAACCACGAGACGCAGGTTGGCTTCGAGGAGGTGATTCTTCGCGATGCGTCCGTCGTGGATGATCCACTTGTAGTCCATGGATTCACGCGGTTCGGTGATGTCACCAGCGTCGAGCAGATGCTCGGCATACATGCCGGCTTCGATGCGCTTGGCCAGATCGACCTCTTCGGCCGCGTTGAGCAGTGCGACCTTGCCGATCTGCTTGAGGTAGTCCTTGACCGGGTCAGCGGTGGCGCCGGCAGAGACGACCTGCTGCGCAGGTGCGTCCTCTTCGTCGGCATCAGAGACGATGAAGCCGCCTGCTTCTGTGACTGCGGCGTTCTTCTCCTTCTCTTCGGAGTTCTTCGTCTCTGTCGCCTCGGCAGGGCTCTGCTCAGTTCCGAGTGTGTCGGTTGCCGGCTCGACTGTCTCGCCTGCTTCGAGCACATCGTCGGACTTCTTCTTCGCGCCGCCGGCCTTGGTGGTCTTCGCGGCAGTCTTCTTCGCCACGGTGGTCTTTGCTGCGGTGGTCTTCGCCACCTTGGCTGCTGTCGATTTCGTGGCAGCAGTTTTGGCGGTCGCCGTCTTGCGGGCCGCGGTGGTCTGCTTGGTCCCGGTCGCCGCGGCGGTCGCTGAAGCCGATGTCTTCGTCGTCTTCTTGGCTCCCTTCGACGCCGCAGTGGTCTTGGATCCAGCGGTGGAGGTCTTGGCGGCCGTTTCCTCCGACTTTTCCGTCACCGTCGTGGATTCCTTGTCGACTCTCGGCACGTGTTCACCTTTCGCGAGCGTTGAAACTTCTCGAATGCACCAGGACATTACTAAGACCCATGTCAAGAGGTCCGAGGTTCGGGCCCGAGGGGAACACATAGTTCGCCCATGATGCTATGACAGGGTCAACACCCAATTTTCGCACGATATTCCCTGCTTGGCGAATTGAGCCCGGGCCGGTGAGCCGAGGCTGCGCACCGGGCTTGCCGTGGAGAGTCGCCACGGCTCCTGAGAGCTTATCCGGGGCCGCGGCGCACAGGCATCAGCCACCGCGGAAGATACCCATGTTGCACGGCGTTGAAGATCAGCGCAGCCATCGAATGGTCGGCCTCAAGCTCCAGCGCAGTCCGGGCGTAGTGCTCTGCCATCGTCGAGCCTCCCAACGACCATTCGAACCATGCGATCACAGCATAGGCGGTAGCCCGAACGTCCGGGTGACCCAGGGGGATGTAGGCCTCGAGGAACTCGATGCCCAACTGAACATCGCGTGGCTGTGGAGCACGATCGGAGAGTCCCACCATGTGCTGGGCTGCCTGCGGGGACCTTCCATATCGCTGCGCCCGAAGGTGCAGCTGGCCGGGACCGCACTTCTGAAGATCAGAGCGTGAGAAGTTCGGGTGGTCGAAGCTGAGGATCATCTCGAGTGCGTCCCGGGACCATTTCTCGCCCAGGATCGCGTCGATGGCCATGACCGCCGGCAGCGTCATCAGCTCTGCGAGGGCTGCTCGGTTGATGGCTTCGTCTCCCTCACTCAGGCGGGCGATCCGCGGATAGAGCTCGGAGAGGATGTCGAAACCCTCGCCTATAGTCAGCCGGGTGTCTTCGCAGCCTTGGCGGCTGTGTTGGAATTCCGTTGCCGACACGGGTCTGACCACGAGGTCCTGCGGCGACGCCACGGGCGCTGAACCGCCGGCGATGAGTTCAGTGGCGCAGGCCGAGGTCGCAGCGGCCTCCAGCAGAGTGCTGGTCTGCCCATCGTCATCGATGCGACCGAATCTCTCCTCGCCGACCCACCAGGCACTCAGAGTGTCGATGCCTCGGTCCCCCAGCGCCATGGCGATCTCATCAATGGCCGCTCGGATGAGGTCCCGGCGAACGTATGAGTACTCGTCGCTGGGAGCCCCGCCCGGCGCAGGCTCCGCGTCGAGCTGTTGCTGCCCGTCCGGCCGATGCTCCCCGCCCGACAGCTCGCGCTCATATTCCGAGTCATAGAGGGCAAGGAACACCCCAGAGGCAGTGCCGGCCCCGGCGATGAGGTCGCTGTACCACTGCCCTCCCTCGGCAACGATGTGTGCGGCCGTCTCCAGGTCGAAGTCGACGCGCAGCGTCGTGGCGCTTGACTGGCCGCCGTGTTCGTCGGTCCCCACGATGATGGCCACAAGGCTTTCGCGTGGAATGTAGCCGAGCGTATGGGGCACGATTCCGATGATGTCTTCTGCTGTCTTCGCTGTCGTCTGCATGGGATCACTTCAGCTTCTCCCCCGCCGGGCTGACCAGAGTCGACCAGAGACCTGTGGATACGCCCGAGGCATCCACAGGCCGAGAGCACACGAGTCCGGTCCGCTGTCCCCACGCGGTCACGCGCAGAATTGCCACCGAGCCGCATCTGGCATACAAGTGAGGGGTGGCGAAACGACGGATATACACAGCACCCGGCTCACAAGTCGTCGATATCTCGACAGGCACCGCGCGACTGGAGAAGGTCGACGGTGAGGTCGACAGCTACGTCCTTCATGTCAACGGCGTGCCCTCGTCGTCGATCACTCTGAGCGAGCCGACTCGGCTGGACTTCGAATATCTGGATTGGATGTCGCGGATCATCGATGTCCAATTCGCGCCCGGACCTCTGCGCGCAGTCCACATCGGGGCCGCCGGATGCGCCCTCGCTCGTGCTCTCCACGCACAACGACCGGGGTCCAAGCAGACGGCAATCGACATCGACCCGGCTCTCCTCGACTACTCGCGCGACTGGTTTGATCTGCCGCGCTCCCCTGCGCTGGCGCTGCGCGCCGGAGACGGTGCCGTGGAAGTGGAGAAGTTCCGCCCCGACACACTTGATGTGCTCATCCGTGACGCTTTCGATCACGATTCTGTGCCCCCGACTCTGCAGACTGCGGAGTTCTTCACGACCTGCGCACGCATCCTCAAGGACACGGGTGTCTACATCGCCAACGTCCCCGACTCCGGCGACCATCGGATCCTCCGTGCCGAACTTGAGCTGCTGCACTCTGCATTCGAGCACGTCGCTGCGGCTGCCGAACCGGGAATCCTCAAGGGCCGCCGACGCGGCAATGTGGTTGTCATCGCGTCTGCTTCCCCTTTGGAAGTGCCCGAACTCGACAGGAGTCTGCGCACCGCTGCGACCATGGCGACGTTCCTATCGGGGCACAGTCTGAAGTCGCGACTTGGGCTGTGACGGAACACACCAGCAATGTTCCGGTGCTTCCAACTACTCCCGGTCAGAAAAGTTCGGCATAATGGAATGCCGATTGGGAAGGTGAGATGACCGAGACTTCAGAAATACGCGTCGAGCAGGTCAAGCTTGACGAGCTCTATGCACGACTCGACGAATTACGAGATGAGGCCACAGCTCGACTGGGCAAGGTGAGGATCTCCGAAGTCGGCGGCAATCATCAGCACCGGAGCGAGCGCGATGCGTTCGCAACTCTGTATGAGGACCAGCTGGTCCGACTCAACAGTGCCGAAGACGGGTTGTGCTTCGGTCGTCTTGATCTCAGATCGGACGCCGAGCCCAGCTACATCGGACGGATCGGACTCACCGATGCCAACCGTCAGCAGATCCTCATCGACTGGCGCGCTCCTGCCTCGGAGCGCTTCTACCAGTCGACTGCGGCCAACCCTGCCGGTGTCATCCGACGTCGGCACCTGGTGACGAAGAACCGCACGGTCACCGACCTCGAGGACGATGTGCTCGACATCGAGGCCCTCGACGATGATGAACGGTCGAATCTGCAGGGCGAGGGCGCGCTGATTGCGGCCCTGACAAATCACCGCACCGGTCGCATGGGCGATATCGTCGCGACCATTCAGGCCGAGCAGGACGCCATCATCCGCCAGCCGCTGCAGGGCGTGCTCGTCGTCCAAGGCGGACCGGGAACGGGGAAGACGGCGGTGGCACTCCACCGTGCGGCATTCCTCCTCTACCGCCACAGGGAGCGCATCGCGAAATCGGGCGTGCTGCTGGTCGGCCCCTCGGCTGTGTTCCTCAAGTACATCGAGAAGGTTCTGCCCAGCCTCGGCGAAACGGGTGCGCTTCTGCTCACCCCCGGGCAGCTCTACCCCGGTCTCGAGACCGAGCTGAGCGATGACACGGACGTCGCCGTGGTCAAGGGGCGATCAGAGATGGCCGCCGTACTGAAGAACCACATCGCCAACTACGAGCGGATCTCCGATCAGGACGAAGAGCTGCGCGTGGGATCACACACCATCTGGCTGCGCCGCCGCGATGTGCGCGGAGCCCGCGATCGGGCCCGGCGCACCGGGGACCCGCACAATGCCGCCCGCAACGGCTTCGTCTCCGGCCTGCTCAAGACCCTCGCCGAGGATCTGGCACGGGAGATGGGCCTCGACGGTGCAGGTGAGCGACTGCCGGAGCTGATGGACGAACTGCGCTCAAGCGTGGACGTGCGCCGAGCTCTCAACCTCGCCTGGTTCCCGATCAGTCCTGCTGCGGCTCTGCGTGCGCTGCTGTCCAAACCGCACAAGCTGCAGGCTGCCGCCGAGCGTCTGCTGTCTCCCGAGGACCAGCAGAAGCTGATCCGCCCCGCCAATGCAGAGCTCACCATCGAGGACGTTCCTCTCCTCGATGAGCTCGCGGAGCTGCTCGGCAGCAGCCCGCAGCAGACCGCCGCACGCGATGAGTCGGCTCGGGAGTACGCCGAGGCGGTCCTCGACATGACAGATACCTCGGCTCTCATCGATGCGGAGACGCTGGCTGCCCGGTGGGAAGAGGAAGGCCCGACGGTCACGCTGGCCGAGCGCGCGCTCGACGATCGCGAATGGACCTATGGCCATCTCGTCGTCGACGAGGCTCAGGAGCTCTCCCCCATGCAGTGGCGGGTGCTCTTCCGGCGGGTTCCGTCGAAGTCCGCGACCGTCGTGGGTGACCTGGCTCAGTCCTCGCACGTGGACAACACCCGGACATGGAACTCCATCCTGTCCGAGTTCGTCGGAGACCGTTACAGCCTGCAGGTTCTCACCGTCTCGTACCGGACTCCGCAGTCAGTGATGGACCTGGCCAACCGTTATCTGCATCGTCATTTCCCGCAGCTCGAACTCGTCGAATCCGTCCGCCAGGGCGGCCCTGACCCACGAATGGACTCGTTCTCCTCGACGCAGGAGGCACTCGGGGCTCTCGTTCCTGCTGTCAGGGATGAGGTTGAGACGGTAGGCGGCGGCAAGATCGCCGTGATCGCTCCGCTCGATCACATCGATTCCGTCGCCGAGGTGCTGGCCGGCTTCGACATCGGTCGCTCAGTCACCGGCCTCGACCATCAGATCGCGGTCATCACCGCTCAGCAGGCCAAGGGCCTGGAATTCGATTCCGTGGTCATCGTCGAACCCGGCCTGATCGCTCCCGAGGGGCACGAAGACGGGGTCGGAGCGCTCTATGTGTCGTTGACTCGCACGACGGATCGGCTGCGGATCTTGGCCTCTGCACCGACGGAGCTGACGGAGCTCATCGCAGACTGAGGCAGGCAGTCCCTGGGGTCTCTCAGCACACCTGAGACGACACGAACGAAGGGCGCATCGGAGTCACCTCCGATGCGCCCTTCGTCTCACTCTGCTCAGTTTGGAGGCCACCTGACCCGCTGGTCCTGAATCCGGCTTCCCTGTCCTCGCGGAGAAAGTCTCTTGGGAAAGTAAAGGGCCGCTTGACGGTTCGGCTTCCCCTCCGAACCGCAAGCGGCCGCGCGCCGAAGCGCGCACTGTCAATATTACACAAGAATCGGTGCGCTGGACTACTCCGCTCACAGAATTCTGTCGGTGATTTTCTCAGGCTTGGAAATCTTCGGGAATGGCCTGCCTGGCATCGCCGGATTTCAGTGCGGCATCGGCACGCAGAGAGTCGATCGCCGTCTCGAAGTCTTCGAGGGAGTCGAAGCCTTGGTAGACGCTGGCGAATCGCAGGTAGGCGACCTGGTCGAGTTCACGCAGCGGCTCGAGGATGCTCAGACCCACCTCGTCGGCATCGATCTCAGCGATCCCTTTGGACCGGATGTCCTCTTCAACCTTCTGCGCGAGCTTCGCCAGGTCGTCGTCATTGACCGGGCGTCCTTGGCAGGCTTTGCGCACGCCCGACATGATCTTCTGCCGGGAGAACTCTTCGGTCACGCCGGAACGTTTGATCACCGAGAGGCTGGTCGCCTCCATGGTGGTGAAGCGGCGCCCGCAATGACGGCACTGCCTCCGGCGCCGGATCGCGGCGCCGTCTTCGCTGGTCCGCGAATCGACGACTCGGGAATCTGATTCACGACAGAACGGACAACGCATATCTACTCCTCGAACCGGATGCTGACGGCCCGACCATGGGCAGGCAGCTGTTCGCGCTCGGCCAGCACTTCGATGTGGTCGGCGACCTCGGCCAGTGCCGAACGGTCGTAGTCGATGACCTGGCTGACCTTGATGAATGAGTGGACTCCGAGGCCGGAGCCGTGAGCTGCGGTTCCCATCGTGGGCAGGACGTGGTTCGATCCTGCGCAGTAGTCGCCCAGGGACACAGGAGACCAGTCTCCGACGAACACCGCTCCCCCGTTGGTGATGCGGGCAGCGACCGCATGCGCCTCGGCGGTGTGAACTTCGACATGCTCGCCGGCATACCCGTTGACGACGTCGATCCCGGCATCGATATCGTCGACGAGGACGATGGCCGACTGCTGCCCCGACAGGGCGGTGTCGATCCGCGCCTGGTGAGCGGCGGCTGGGACCTGGGTGAGCAGTTCTGCCTGGACGCGTTCGGAGAGTTCGGTCGAGTCCGTGACGAGAACGGAAGCGGCCAGTTCGTCGTGTTCGGCTTGGCTGATGAGATCGGCGGCGACGAAGGCCGGATCGGCGTTCGCGTCAGCGAGGATGATGATCTCGGTGGGTCCGGCCACTGCGTCGATGCCGACCTGGGATCGCATGAGCGATTTTGCGGCGGCGACGTAGGCGTTGCCCGGACCGGTGATGAGGTCGACGGGGTCAAGCTGCTCCTCATCGTCGAGACCGTATGCCAACGCTCCGATGGCTTGGGCACCGCCCATGGCCCAGACCTCGTCGACGCCGAGGATGTGGGCGGTGGCGAGCACGGTGGGGTGGGGCAGTCCGTTGCTCTGCGGCGGGCTGGCGATGGCCAGTGAGGCTGACCCGGCAGCCTGTGCCGGCACCACGTTCATCACGACGGTCGAAGGGTAGACTGCCAGCCCGCCGGGGACGTACAGGCCGACTCGCTCGATCGGCAGGTGCCGTGTCGTCACGTGTGCCCCGGAGGCCAACTGTGTGCGGACGTCAGCGGGACGCTGGTCCGCAGCGACCTTCCTGGCCCTGGAGATCGATTCGACCAGGGCTGCCTTGACCGACGGGTCCAGTTCGGCTTCGGCACGTTCCAGTTCGGAGACGGGCACACGCAGCGACTCCAGCGAGACCGAGTCGAACCTCTCGGTGAATTCCTTCACGGCACGGGTGCCCCCGGCCTGCACCTGAGCCAGGAGCTCGGCGACTCGTCGTTCGATATCAGCATGCGTCTCGGCGGCACGAGGCAGTCTCTGCTTGAGGAATCGCTTGTTCAGTCTCTCGCCGCGGAAGTCCAGAATGTTCACCCGCACCATTCTAGTCCCCGTCCTTACCGCATGTGTTCTCAGGCCGTCAGACAGCGAGACCCCAGAAGAGCTTTGAGGTCACCGTAGAGGCTGGGATTCGGGTCGACGCGGATGGCGCGATCCAAGCGCATCACCGTCTGCCTGCCCGGCTGCGAGAGGACCAGGTGCACATCGGTCTGGCCCTTGTGGGATTCGAGCACCTGGAGCAGCTTCGAGGCCATCTCCTCCGTGGCCTTCTCCATCGGCAGCATGAGGTTGAGCGGACGATCCTTCGGGTCGGTGACATCGGGAATCGTCATCGACATCGCCATCATCGACGTCGGGCGGTCATCGGAATGACGGATGCGCCCGGTCAGCGAGATGACGAGATCGTTGGCCAGCAGGCTCGCCACGGGTTCGTAGGTGTCACCGAAGAACATGACCTCCACCTCGGCGTTCAGGTCCTCCACGGTCACGATCGCGTACGGCTTGCCCGAGTTCTTCGAGACTTTGCGGCTGACCTGGGTGATCATGCCGCAGATCTTGACCTGCGATCCGTCGTGACGGTGGGACTCCGGATCCACCACCTCGGCGATGGAGGCCTCCGACTCAGCTGCCAGGACACCTTCGAGACCGTTGAGAGGGTGGTCGGAGACGTAGAGCCCGATCATGTCTCGTTCGAACGCCAGCTTCTCCTTCTTCTCCCACTCCGGTCGGTCGGGAATCGCGACGGAGAAGCTTGGCTCATCATCGTCCCCGCCGAGTCCGGCGAACAGGTCGAACTGGCCGTTGGCCTCCTGACGTTTGACGCCGATGACCGAGTCGACGGCCTCCTCATGGACCTCGACGAGTGATCTGCGAGTCTGCCCCAGCGAATCGAATCCGCCGGCCTTGATGAGTGATTCGATCGTGCGCTTGTTGCAGACGTGGCTGGGCACCTTGTCGAGGAAGTCCGTGAAGGAGGTGTAGGCCCCCTTCTCCGCACGGGCTTCGACGATGCCGTCGACGACATTGGCGCCGACGTTGCGCACGGCTCCCATACCGAAGCGGATGTCCTCACCGACTGGGGTGAAGTGCAGGGCCGAGTCGTTGACGTCGGGCGGCAGCACCGTGATGCCCAGACGTCGACACTCGTTGAGGTAGATCGCCAGTTTGTCCTTGTTATCGCCCACCGAGGTGAGCAGGGCGGCCATGTACTCCGCCGTGTAGTGGGCCTTGAGGAAGGCCGTCCAATAGGACACGAGACCATAGGCGGCCGAGTGGGCCTTGTTGAACGCATAGTCGGAGAAGGGCAGCAGGATGTCCCACAGGGCCTGTGCCGCCGCCTCGGAATAGCCGCGTTCCTTCATGCCGCCGAAGAAGCCGACCTGCTGTTTGTCCAGCTCGGACTTCTTCTTCTTGCCCATGGCGCGACGCAGAATATCTGCCTGGCCCAGCGAGTACCCGGCGACCTTCTGCGCAATCGCCATCACCTGCTCCTGGTAGATGATGAGACCGTAGGTCGTGCCGAGGATGTCCTCGAGAGGCTCCTCGAGCTCCGGATGGATCGGGGTGACCTCCTGCAGACCGTTCTTGCGCAGCGCGAAGTTCGTGTGGGAATCAGCACCCATGGGGCCCGGACGGTAGAGCGCAATCGTTGCGGAGATGTCTTCGAAGTTGTCCGGCTTCATCAGTCGCAGCAGGGCACGCAGCCCGCCGCCGTCGAGCTGGAACACGCCGAGAGTGTCACCACGGGAGAGCAGATCGTAAGCCCCGCGGTCATCGAGATCGAGGTGTTCGAGATCGAGATCGTAGTCGCGGTTGGCTTTGATGTTCTCGACCGCGTCGGAGATGATCGTGAGGTTTCGCAGCCCCAGGAAGTCCATCTTGATCAGTCCGAGGCCCTCAGAGGTGGGGTAGTCGAACTGGGTGATGACCTGGCCGTCCTGGAAACGGCGCATGATGGGAATGACATCGATGATCGGGTCCGAGGACATGATCACCCCGGCCGCGTGGACGCCCCACTGCCGCTTCAGTCCCTCGATGCCCTTCGCCGTCTCGAAGGTCTCACGCGCGTCCGGGTCAGAGTCGACGAAATCCCTGAACTCCCCCGCCTCGTTGTAGCGCTTCGATTCGGTGTTCTCGATGTCGGCCAGCGGAATGTCCTTGGCCATCTCTGCCGGGGGCAGGGCCTTGGTCAGGCGCTCCCCCATCGAGAATGGCTTGCCGAGGACTCGGGCAGAGTCCTTGAGCGCCATCTTCGTCTTGATGGTGCCGTAGGTGACGATCATGGCGACACGTTCGTCACCGTACTTCCGTGTCACATAGTCGATGACCTCGCCGCGGCGACGATCATCGAAGTCGACGTCGAAGTCGGGCATGGAGACACGGTCGGGGTTGAGGAAGCGCTCGAAGAACAGTCCATGCTTGAGCGGGTCGAGGTCGGTGATGCGCATCGCGTAGGCGACCATGGAGCCGGCACCGGAACCTCGTCCGGGGCCGACGCGGATGCCGTTGTCCTTGGACCAGTTGATGAAGTCGGCGACGACGAGGAAGTAGCCGGGGAAGCCCATCGAGATGATGACGTCGAGCTCGTAGTCGGCCTGCTTACGCACATCGTCGGGGATTCCTCCCGGATACCGGTATTCGAGTCCCGTCTGGACCTCTTTGACCAGCCAGGAGGTTTCGTCCTCTCCGGGTGGGCAGGGGAACTTCGGCATGTAGTTCGCCGAGGTGTCGAAGGAGACTTCGCACTTCTCGGCGATCTCGAGTGTGTTGTCGCAGGCTTCGGGGAATTCGGAGAACAGGGCGCGCATCTCCGCACCCGATTTGAGGTAGTAGCCGGATCCGGAGAAGGCGAAGCGGGAGCCGCCCTGGTCATAGGTGGGTTCGATGAGCTTCGACCCGGATTGGATGGCCAGCAGTGCTTCGTGGGCCTTCGCGTCGGACTCATGCGTGTAGTGCAGGTCGTTGGTCGCGACCAAGGGAATGTCCATCTCCTTCGACAGACGGATGAGATCCTTGGTCACACGCTTTTCGATGGACAGCCCATGATCCATGAGCTCGACGTAGTAGTTGTCCTTGCCGAAGATCTCACGGTATTTGCCGGCAGCGGCCTTGGCCTCTTCGTACTGCCCGAGGCGCAGCCGGACCTGGATCTCTCCCGAGGGGCAGCCCGTGGTCGCGATGAGTCCCTCCGAGTAGGTCTCGAGCAGGTCCTGGTCGATGCGCGGCCACTTACTGAAGACGGAGTCGAGGGAAGCGTAGGAGGAGGCCTTGAAGAGATTGCGCATGCCCGTGTTGTTGCGTGAGAGCAGCGTCATGTGGGTGTAGGCACCACCGCCGGAGAGATCGTCACGCTTCTGCGACTCATCCGTGCGCCATTTCACCCTGGTCTTATCACGCCGGTCGGTGCCGGGGGTGACATAGGCCTCGACGCCGATGATGGGTTTGATGCCGGCTGCAGTTGCCTGGGACCAGAAGTCGAAGGCACCGAAGAGGTAGCCGTGGTCCGTGGTCGCGATGGCCGACATTCCCGACGCTTTGGTCGCGGCCATCAGGTCCGTGAGTCGGGCGGCTCCGTCCAACATGGAGTATTCGGTGTGGACGTGAAGATGGACGAAATCGTCTTTCGGCACTGACAGCCTTCCCTCAGATATGACCTTTGCTGCGACCCCCAGCTTAGACCATCTCCGGGTCTGTAGGCGGAGCCCGAAACGCCGCCTCGGCGACCGAGGATCGGTCGGTCAGCGAGGTGGCGGGACGGAGCTGCGACGCAGTTTCCGAGGTGAGATCAGGACGTACGGATACGATCGATCGCGTACTGCAGGTCCTCGGGGTATCCGCTTTCGAATTCGACCCATTCGTTCGACTCCGGGTGATGGAAGCCGAGTTTGACGGCGTGCAGCCATTGCCGTTCCAGGTGCAGGTCCTTGGCCAGAGTCGGGTCCGCGCCGTAGGGAAGATCACCGACGCAGGGTCGTTTCAGTGCAGAGAAGTGGACCCGGATCTGATGGGTGCGCCCGGTTTCGAGATGAACCTCGACCAGGGAGGCTCGTCGGTGAGCTTCGAGCACCTCATAGTGGGTGATCGCGTTCTTACCTCCGCTGTGGACGGCATAGAGACCGTCGTGGCGAGGGTTGCGGGCGATGGGCGCGTCGATGGTGCCGAGCACAGGATCCGGCAGTCCCTGGACGACGGCGTGGTAAGTCTTCTCCACGGTGCGTTCCTTGAACGCGCGTTTGAGCACACTGTAGGCGTATTCGCTCTTCGCGATGACCATCAGGCCCGAGGTGCCGACGTCGAGGCGTTGGACGATGCCCTGCCGTTCCGGCGCACCCGAGGTGGCGATTCTGAAGCCGGCTGCGGCAAGTCCGCCGACGACGGTCCTGCCCTTCCAGCCCAGGGCCGGGTGAGCGGCGACGCCGACGGGTTTGTCGATGACGACGAAGGACTCCTCATCGTGGACGACCTTCATCCCGGGGACGGGATCCGGCACGACTTCCAGGGGCCGCGGGGGTTCGGGCATCTCGATGTCCAGTCGCTCTCCGGCGGAGACTCGATCCGACTTTGCGACGACCTGTCCTGCCAGCTGCACGCCCCCTTCGGCGCAGATGTCGGCGGCTGCTGTGCGGGAGAGCCCCAGCAGCTTCGACAGCGCAGAGTCCACCCGCTGGCCTTCGAGGCCCTCGGGTACCAGGATCGAGCGTTCAGCCATGTGTGTCCTCTCCGACCGTGTCCTCGTGCTTCGAGTCCGATCCGTCCAGTTCAATGCCTTTGAGGCTGACCACCACGAGGGTGACAGCCGCTGCGGATATCGCAATGTCAGCGACATTGCAGATGAAAAACGATAGGTCGATGAAATCGACGACGGCGCCGTGCAGAAATCCCGGCTGCCGGAACAACCGGTCAACGAGGTTGCCGAACAGTCCCCCCAAGAGCAGACCGAGTCCGATGGCCCAGGCCACGGAGCCCAACTTCCTCGACAACATGATGATCGCGACGAACACAGCAATTGCGATGAGGGGGAAGATCCAGGTCACACCGGAACCGAGTCCGAGTGCTGCGCCTGGGTTCCGGTAGAAGTTGAACCCTGCCAGAGTGCCGATGACAGCGACAGGCTCTTGTCCTTCGAGGAATCTGACCGCGAGGAACTTCGTGAACTGATCCACGATGAGGACGATCCCGGCAATGCCGAACAACATCCCGAGCATTCGGCGCCGCCGGGGTCGTGTCTCAGTGGCATCATCGTTCATTTGGCTCATTCTAACTCACTGTTGATGGACGCGACGGCCCGGACGGAGCCGCTATGCGACATCTCACCCGGACACGAACAAGGCCCGGGATCTCCATGGAGTTCCCGGACCTTGCGTGTCTGCTGTGACGAATCAGAGCTTGTGATTCGATGACGAACCGAAGGAGTTCCCGTCCAGGGTCTCCGGCGCCAGACTTGTCGAGTTCTCGAGGTCGCGCAGCTGATCGTTGAGGTAGCTCTTGAGCCGCGTGCGGTACTGACGCTCGAAGTTCGAGAGCTGATCGATGGACCGCTCGAGGGTCGACTTCTGAGTTTCCAGGGTCGACAGGGTCTCATCGCGCTTGGTCTCGGCCTTGCCGACGATGTCCTTGGCTTCGGTCTCTGCGGACCTGATGAGTTCGTCGCGGCGGCGTTCGCCTTCTGCCACATGCTCGTCGTGGACGCGCTGTGCCAAAGCGATGAGCCCGTGGGCGTCGCCGTCTCCGCTGCCGAGGCCCGAACCGATGCCGAGGCCAGCGGCTGTGCCTGCTGCAGCAGCTGGTGCTGCGTTGCCGGCAGAAGCAGATTCTTTCGCTGCAGGAGACTGAGCGGAAGGTGCTGCTTCCTTGACTGCAGGTGCGGAAGGCTGTTCGGTGGTCTCCGGGACAGCAGGCGCTGCTGGGGACTGCGCCTGCTTCGGCGTTTCGGCAGCCTTCTGCGAGGAGGGAGCCGGCACCGCGGCAGGCATTGCCTGAGTGGCGTCGATGTCCTGAGCGGGTGCGGCAGCAGATGCTCCGCCGGCGTCGAGTTCCTTGACGCGCTGTTCGGCGGTGGAGAGCTTCTGACGAAGTTCGTCGTTCTCCTGGTAGAGACGGCGGATCTCTACGACTACCTCATCGAGGAAATCGTCGACTTCATCCTGGTCGTACCCGTCGCGGAACTTCACATGCTGGAACCGCTTGTTTACTACGTCTTCAGGCGTGAGCGCCATGAGGTCACCTTTGGTCGATCTACATTCATTACGCTGCCGCCATAAAGACGGCTTCAACGTCACATTAGCGTAACACCTGCAGTTTTGTCCTGCAGAAATGCCGTGTCGCAATTTTCATATGACGAAGTTGTAATAATCGAGCCTAGCAACACACGGAACTATTCAGCGAACTGAGGGCCATCTCAAGGCAGCCGCAGTGATGAGTGCAACAGTCATGTAACGAAGAGGAAACCTGCGCTGCGCATCAACTCAGCCGATCGTCTCAGGCGCTCACCCTCGAGAAGTTGAACAGAACCGATGCGAGGATCTGGATTCCGATCAGCAGCACGATGAAGCCCAGATCCAGTGAGATCTGCCCCAGACGCAGTGGTGGAATCACCTTGCGCAGGAGGCGCAGCGGCGGATCGGTCAGTGTGTACACGATCTCGGCGAGAACCAGGAAGAAACCTGCAGGCTTCCATTCGCGTGAGAAGACCTGGACGAGGTCGAGGACGACTCGAGCCAGGAGAACATAGACGTAAAGACTGAGTGCCGTGCCGAGGATGTAGAAGATGATGGCCACGTGTTTCCTCGTGCCTTTCTTTGGTGCTTACCTGTCGATCCCCAGCTTATACGGTCGAGCTGAGGATGAGATTAGAACGTCTGCGACCAGAGACCGGAGCGAGGCACGGACTGCGCAGCTTGAGTTCTGACCAGGAGAATTCAGCTCTGGTCGAACGGGGCTCAGCTCTGGTTGAAGAAGCTCGCCTGCGTGTCCGGATCGGACTCGTTCTCGCCGCTGACCTCGATGTCCTCCGGGGTGAGAAGAAACACCTTGTTGGTCACGCGTTCGATTGAGCCGTGCAGGCCGAAGATCAGACCGGCAGAGAAGTCGACGAGACGCTTCGAGTTGTTCTCGTCCATCTCAGACAAGTTCATGATCACCGGGGTTCCCTCACGGAACGCGGCACCGATCACCATCGCGTCGTTGTAGCTGCGTGGGTGGATGGTCTTAATGCGGTTCATGGAAATTCCTGGCGCGGGAGAGTCGACTGGACGAATCGGTGACGGATGGATCGGCGTCACCTGGGCGGAGGGACGTTCCTCTTCTTCCTCGACATGATCGTCGACGGGCTCTTCGTAGGTGTCGATGACCTCGCGGTCACGACGTTCGATGGGCTCGTCCTCTTCTTCGACGAAACCCAGGTATTCCAGCGTCTTCTTGATTGCTGACATTTTTCCACTCCTCGGCCTTCGGCACTTCCTCGCCTGCCGCCAAACTATCTCAACAGACCGGCCTGGCGGGTGTGTCTCATGGGTGTGTCGTGGGGATTTCTTCCTGGAGCCAGACCACGCCGGCGAATCTGCCTGTGCTGTGATGCCTGCGATAGGAGAACAGATCTTCGGACTCGCGGGTGCAGGTGCGTGAGAAATGGTCGATGTGCACGTCCTCCCGACGCAGCTGTTCGGCCACTGCCCCCGCGACGTCGAGTGCCGGTGTCCCGGTCACCGACACCGAGGCGGCCACCGGCTCAAGTGCAGCGACTTCGTCCCTCATTGCGGCAGGGACTTCGTAGCACCGTGGGCATACCGAGGGGCCGATGATCGCGTGGATGTTCGCGGCACCCAGGTCTCGCATATGGGTCACCGTCTCCGCCACCACGCCTGCGGCCATTCCGGGGCGTCCGGCATGAATCGCGCCGATGACTCCGGCGTTAGGGTCCGCGAGCATGATCGGTGTGCAGTCTGCCACCATGATGGCCAAGCCGATGCCACCGTGTGTGGTGACCTGGGCATCTGCCGTAGTGGGAGCTTCGCGGAGCTGCTCCGGTGACTCGATGGTGTGCACGTTGGTTCCGTGAACCTGGGACACGAAGCTCAGTCGTTCTCCTCTCAGCCCGAGGACCTGGGCCAGAGCGGCTCGGTTCGCTGCGACCAGTTCGTCGTCATCGCCGACGTGTCGCGCCAGGTTGAACGATGACAGGTCTCCTCTCGAGTAACCGCCGTGCCGGTCGGTGAACGCCACATGGGCGCTCACCCTACCGGGCACGACGAATCTCGAGTGCAGCATCTTACTTCAGGAAATCCGGAATATCGAGGTCGTTGTCGAAGCTCGATGATGTGGATGTGCTGCGCTCGTTGGGCAGTGAGGTCGGGATCTGATGGTCCTCGTTGCGAGGTTCAGGCTCGACCGCTGCCGCTGGCGCCGCGGGCTCAGCATCTTCTGCTGGTGGTGCGGATTCGATGTCCGAGGGATTCGTTGCCATCGGGATCGAGGCGGGAGCAGCCTCGGCTGGAGCTGATTCCTGTCCGGCGACGGTGTTGTCGAACCCGGCGGCGATGACAGTGACGCGGCATTCGTCGCCGATGTTGTCATCGATGACTGCACCGAAGATGATGTTGGCTTCGGGATGTGCCGCTTCCTGCACCAGACGAGCAGCCTCGTTGACCTCGAACAGTCCCAGGTCAGCACCGCCCTGGATGCAGAAGAGCACACCGTGGGCACCGTCGATGCTGGCTTCGAGCAGAGGCGATGCAATGGCGGACTCGGCGGCCTGGACGGCACGGTCATCGCCAGTGGCGGCTCCGATGCCCATGAGCGCGGTTCCGGCGTCCTGCATCACCGACTTCACGTCGGCGAAGTCGAGGTTGATCAGGCCGGGGACGGAGATCAGGTCGGTGATGCCCTGGACACCCGAGCGCAGGACCTCATCGGCCGAACGGAACGCGTCGACGACGGAGACGCTGCGGTCTGAGATCGAGAGCAGGCGATCGTTGGGGATGACGATGAGGGTGTCGACTTCTTCGCGCAGTGCTGCGATACCTGCTTCGGCCTGCGCGGAACGGCGACGTCCCTCGAAGGTGAAGGGGCGGGTGACGACACCGATCGTCAGTGCTCCCAGTGATCGTGCGACTCGAGCGACGACAGGGGCCGCGCCCGTACCGGTTCCGCCGCCTTCACCGGCGGTGACGAAGACCATGTCGGCACCCTCGAGTGCGTCGCGGATGGCTTCCTCGCTGGAGTCTGCGGCCTTCCGGCCGATCTCCGGATCAGCACCGGCACCGAGTCCACGAGTCTGGTCGCGGCCGATCTCCAGCTTCACATCTGCGTCCGAGAGCACGAGTGCCTGGGCGTCCGTGTTGATCGCGATGAACTCCACGCCGCGCAGTCCGACGTCGATCATCCTCTGAACAGCGTTGACACCACCGCCGCCGGTACCGGCAACTTTGATATCCGCTCCGGATTGTGGGAATTCAGCCAAGTCGGTTCCTCTTTCGGCGCATCGTCCACGCATCATCTGCGTGCAAATTCGAAAAGTCTTCTTTGCCCTGAGGCTATTGTCCGGGGCAACACCACTGCAACCATTCTCGCCGGAGTGTCGGACATCGGCCAAACTTCAGCCCCGGTGTGTCGGCGGCAATGAGCGGCAACTGCTCCGGAATCGACGCTTTTCAGTTCGTCACGGGCACAGAGGGAACAGAGACGTCGATTTCGGTGCGTCCGTCTGCCGCCAGCTGCAGTGCGGTGCGCATCTTCAGGCTGGCGCTCGAGTCGTCTCCGAAGACTACTTTCGCCTTTGCCTTTCCGGTGTCGATGACCCCTGAGAGGTTCTTCTCGTCCTTGGCCTGGATCGAGTGCAGGTCGGAACGCAGCTGTGGTCGCAGCTCGGCCATGAATCGGATCACGGCGGCGACTGTCTCCTCATCGGGTGCACCGCCGGAGGCTTTGAGCACGGTCACGCCCTTCGGCGCCTTCTTGACTGTGCCCAGGTTGACGGCTTCGTCGTCGAAGAGCTCGAATCCGTCACTGGTGGTGATCGCCAGAACCGGGTCCCTGTCGGTGATTTCGATGCTCAGGCTGCGCGGACCCGAATAGTGCACCGAGGCCTTCTTCGCACGAGGGAACTCCTTGAGTACGTTCTTCTCCACTGCTCCCGGCCGGACCTGGGGAAGCGGTGTGCCGCCGGCGGTGCGAAGAACCTCTGCGGAGACCTTGTCGCCGTCGACCAGGCGGCTGTCTTTGACGCTGACCTTGTCCAACGCCAGCAGGGGTGAGAACCAGAGCACGGCGACGACGATGAGGACTGCGGCGACTGCGCCGATGAGGATCAGTCGGGAGCGCCACACCTGTCTCCGTCGGGCACGGATGACCCCGGTGAGGTCCGCGGTCGAGTTGTCATCGGTGCGCGGTTCGGGAAGGGGCACCACTGCGTTCAGGCCTCCAGCGCGGTGAGCAGCTCAGGGCCGAGGATCGTCACATCCCCGGCGCCGAGGGTGAGTACGAGGTCGCCGGGGCGCACTCGTGCCGCCACGTACGGCACTGCTTCGCTGAAGGACTCGACGAAGGTCACGTTCTCGTGTGGGACACGATCGGCGATGAGTGCACCGGTGACACCTGGCACGGGGTCCTCCCGGGCGGGGAACACGTCGAGGACGACCACCTCGTCGGCAAGACCGAGCGCCTCGCCGAATTCGGTCCGGAACTCCATCGTGCGTGAGTACAGATGCGGTTGGAAGATCGCCCACACCCGACCTTCGTCGGTGACGACCCCGCGGGCCGCGCTGAGCACGGCGCGAAGCTCAGTCGGGTGGTGGGCATAGTCGTCGATGACGCGCACTCCCGCGGCGATTCCGCGTTCTTCGAAACGGCGCCGAGTTCCTCCATAGCCTCCGAGCCCGCTGGCCGCCTTGACCACGTCGGCACCGAGGCTGTGGGCGACGGCGATCGCAGCCGTCGCGTTGAGGGCGTTGTGGGTGCCCGGCTGCCGCAGTGCCACCGGCAAGGGCTCTGCCTGTCCCGGGATGTCGAGAACGAATTCCGAGACCAGACCAGATTGAAGTTCGCGCAGTCGCACATCTGCTGACTCCGCGGTGCCGTAGAGGATGACCGATGTTCCCTGCGCCCGAGCCTGCTGTGCGACGTCGAGCGAACCAGGGTCATCTGCGCAGGCGATGATGGTGCCCCCGTCGGCGCCGATCCCGGCACAGAATTCGACGAACGCCTCCCGCACCTTCTCCGGGGTCCCGTAGTAGTCCAGGTGGTCCGCTTCGACGTTGGTGAGGATGCCGACGGTGGGTTCGTAGAGCAGGAAGGAGCCGTCAGATTCGTCGGCTTCTGCCACGAAGACGTCTCCGGTCCCCAGGTGAGCGTTGGTGCCCGTGGTTGAGAGCACTCCCCCGATGACGAACGAGGGGTCGAGCCCACACGCCTGCAGCGCGACGGTCGTCATTGACGTCGTTGTGGTCTTGCCATGGGTTCCGGCCACAGCCACAGCCCGTTTGCCCGCCATCAGCGAGGCCAAGGCACCCGAGCGATGCAGGATCCGCAAACCCCTGCGTTCAGCTTCGACGAGTTCGGGATTGTCCTTGCGGATGGCTGAGGAGATGACCAGGGTGTCGGCCTCGCCGAGGTTGTCCGCCGAGTGTCCGATCTCGACTCTGGCGCCCAGCGTCCGCAGTACGTCGACGACTGCTGACCCCTTGGCATCGGAACCGGAGACGGCGACGCCGTTCATGACCATGATCCGTGCGATCCCGGACATGCCCGAACCGCCGATTCCGATGAAGTGGACGGCACCGAGTTCTGTGGCCGGGACGATTTCAGGTGTGGACATGTTCAACCTCTCAGAACGCGGGTGACGATTGTGGCCATGGTGGCCGCGGCGTTGGTCGGATAGTGCAGGTCGAGGGCAGCTGCGCTCATGGCGTCCAAGCGGGCTCGGTCGTTCACCAGCGGCAGTATCTGATCGGTCACGGTCGACGGGGAGAATTCCGCATTGTCGACGAGCTGTGATGCTCCGGCTTTGACGCTGCCTGCTGCGTTGAGGCGCTGTTCGCCGTTGCCGATGGCCAGGGGAACATAGAGGGCGGGCACCCCGACCACGGTGGCTTCGGAGACGGTGGCGGCACCTGAACGCGCCACGAGCAGGTCCGCGACCGCGTATGCCCTGTGCATTCCGTCGACGTAGTCGACGACGTGATAGTCAGGCAGCTGGGCAGCGGCCTCGCGCAGGGCGTCGTCCTTGCCGGCTCCGGTGATGTGCAGGACCTGGACCCCGGCGTCCTGGCACAGTGGTGCCGCGGCGAGGAAGGCGTCGTTGATGCGCTGTGCCCCAGAGGACCCGCCGGTCACGACCAGGACGGGTTTGTCATCCCTCAGACCGAGGTCGGCCCGCCATGCCTGTCGTTGGGCGGAGTCGCTGCGGTCCAGTGTGGCGATCTCGGTCGGCATCGGCATGCCGACCAGCGTGGAATTGCGCAGCTTCGTGTCGGGGAATGTGACCCCGACCAGTCCCGGCTTGGTCAGGGCCGCGCCGAGGCGGTTCGCCATTCCGGGCTTCGCATTGGCTTCGTGGACGAGCAGTGGGATCTTCGCCTGCTTGGCTGCGATGAACGCCGGAGGGCAGACGTACCCGCCGACTCCGACCACAGCCTTGACGTCACGCTCGGCGATGATCTTCTTGACGTGGGAGATATTGGCGGCGAATCGTTTGGGGAACTTCAGCGCGGCGGGCGAGATCGAACGCGGCATGGGAACCTTGTCGATGGTGAGGAGTTCGAAGCCGGCCTTCGGAACGATGTCGGCTTCGAGCCCGTCCGCGGTTCCCAGCGCGAAGACGTCCCACTCGGGATGGCTGGCGCGCAGTTCACGGCCGATCGCCAGCATGGGCGATATGTGTCCGGTGGTGCCTCCACCGGCGAGGAGAATGCTCGTCATCTCACTTCTTTCTCTTTCTGGCAAGTACGGCGAACGATGATCTCACTCGGTCTTTGTGCACCTTGATCGCGGCCCGGGCTCCGTCCTCGGTTCTGGCGAAGGACAGTATCACCCCGACCGCGAGCAGGGACGCGACGATGGAGGATCCGCCGTAGGACACGAAGGGCAGGGGCAGGCCGATGACCGGCAGAAGCCCGGTCACGACAGCGATGTTGATTGCGGCTTGGCCGATCAGCCAGGCGAAGAGTCCGGCCGTGGTGATCTGGATGAATCTGGACTTCGAGCGCAGAATCACCCGAATCATTCCGCAGGCCAGTGCCACGAACATCAGAATCACGGCCAACGAGCCGAGCAGGCCGAGCTCCTCACCGATGATGGCGAAGATGAAGTCGTTGTGAGCTTCGGGAAGCCAGGACCATTTCTCTCGACTGGCCCCGAGCCCCACTCCCAGCCAGCCGCCCGAGGCCAACGAGAACAGTCCGTGGTTGGACTGCCAGGCCTGGCCGGTGATGTCGGAGGCAGTCTGATCGGCGTGGCCGGTGAGTGCCGCGGTGATGCGGTTGAGTCGGTTCTCCGAACTGAAGACGAAGAACGCGGCAACAGCACCCAAACCGCCGAAGAGCAGGAGGAAGTACTTCCATGGGAAGAAGCCGATGAACAGACACACGAGGGCCATGGCCATGAGCACCAGTGCCGTGCCGAGGTCGTTGCCGCCGACGACGAGGCCGATTGCGAGGACGATGCCCGGGACGACGGGGATCATGGCGTGGCCGAAGGTCGTCATCTTTCCGTATTTGCTGGCCAGCACGGCTCCCAACCACACGGCCAGGGCGATCTTGAGGAATTCCGAGGGCTGGAGTTGGAAGCCGCCGAACTGGATCCAGTTGGCGTTGCCCTTCGTCGACTTGCCGAGTCCGGGGATGAAGACGGAGGCCTGCATGACAACGCCGAGCAGCAGCGCTCCCCATGACAGCTTCCGCCAGACGTGCACCGGGAAGAACGAGGCCGCGACCATGAGGATGGCGCCCAACGCGACGAACCCTGCCTGCTTGTTGAAGTAGGCGAAGGACGATCCCTCTCCCCCGTCGTAGGAGGTGATCGAGGACGCAGAGAGGACCATGACGAGTCCGAGAGACGTCAGCGCGAGGACCGAGACGAGAATCAGATAGTAGGTCGTGAGCGGGTAGGCGGAGACTCGACCGAACTCACGGCGCACAGACGACAGCATCGTCCGTACGGCACTTGTCGTCGGCCGACTCTTGGGATCGGTCGTCTGTGCGCTGCGGGCGCTCGTCGACTGCTTGTCAGTCCGTGAGGCTCCGGCTCCAGAGGTCTTCTTCGGCGCTCGCTTCTTGGCTGCCTGCTTCTTCTCAGCGGACTGCGTCGGGGCAGACATCTTCGCTGTCGGCTTCTGCGACGTCTGAGTCGTCTGCTGTGCGCGAGGCTTCGACTGCGACGGCGGCTTCTGCTGGGACCGCGGCTTCCGCTGCGGCTGAGACTTCTGCTGTGACTGCGGTTTCACGGCCTGTGGCTTGCGCTTGGCGTGCGGCTTCGCGGTTGTCTGCCGTCCCATCTCAGCTCCCCAGGTGTGCGTGGACAGCCTGAGTGAAGAGTTCACCTCGAGTGTTGTAGTTGAGGAATTGGTCCATACTTGCTGCAGCAGGAGCCAACAGGACGGTGTCACCGGAGGTGGCGATGCCCGCAGCGGCTTCCACTGCGGCAGCGACCACGGCTTCGCCACGACGTCGCGGCACGCCCGAGTCCACGGCGAGTGCGGGTTCGATCCGGATCACGTCGAGTTCGGGAACCGTCGCCGCAATGGCATCGCGGAAGGCTGAGTCGTCGGAACCGATGAGGACCAGTGCACGCAGTCGGTGCCCGTGCTCGGCGAACAGCGAGGTGAAGTCCGCCCCCTTGGGCAGTCCCCCGGCGATCCAGACGATCGGGTCGAAGCTGCCCAGCGAAGCATTGGCTGCGTGAGTGTTCGTCGCCTTCGAATCATCGACCCAGGTGATCCCGTTGCTCTCTGCGACGGTGACCATCCGGTGGGCTCCGAGCGAATGGTTCTTCAGTCCCTCCGAGATCGCCTGTCCGGGTACTCCGATGCTCCGTGCCAGGGCCGCTGCCGCAAGTGCGTTCGCAACTTGGTGGTCTGCAGGGGCACGTCCGGGAACTCCAGTCGCCGCGGCGACATCGTCCAAGGAGGCGAGCTCGGCGGCCGAGGAGTAGCGCTGTGGGATGAAGGCACGATCGACGAGGATGTCTTCGACGACGCCCAGCTCTCCCGGACGCGGAATGCCGGTGGTGAAGCCGACGGCCTTAGCGCCCTCGACGACGTCGGCCTCTTCGACCATGTGCAGGGTCGCCTCGTCGGCGACGTTGTAGATGCACGCGGTCTTCGCCTGGTGGTAGATCTTGGCCTTCGCAGCCTCGTAGGCGTCGGCGCTGCCGTGCCAGTCCAGATGATCGGGGGCGATATTGAGCACGGCCGCGGCATCGGCGCTCAGCGAATACTGCCAGTGGAGCTGGAAGCTCGAGAGTTCGATCGCCAGGACCTCAAGGCCCGGTTCGAGGACGGCCTCGAGCAGCGGTGCACCGATGTTTCCGCACGCCTTGGCCTTCATACCGTTGGCCAAGAGCATCGATTCGAGCATCGTCGTGGTCGTGGTCTTGCCGTTGGTGCCGGTGATGGCCAACCAGGCGGCGTCGTTGGTGCCACGGATGCGCCATGCCAACTCGACTTCGCCGATCACGGGCACGCCCGCCTCGGCGGCGGCCAGAAGCAAGGGGTGGTCGGGCCGCCACCCCGGGGATGTCACGACCAGGTCGAGAGCCTCCTCGGGCAGTGCGGTGACGTGCTGCTCACCGCGGCGGATGTCGACGTCGAAGACCTCGAGGATCTGGACCTTCTCGCTGACGTCGGCATGCTCATCACCGTCGACGACGATGACATCTGCGCCACGTTCGCCGAGGTGGACCGCCGCGGGGAATCCCGTCACACCGAGACCGGTGACAAGGATCCGCAGGCCGTCCAATGAGGAGCTCGGCCCTTCGAGTGCGGCCGGGATCGCGTCGGCGTTCGGATAGTCCGTGCGGGGATTCTCAGCCAACGCGAGACACCCATTCGGCGTAGAAGAGGCAGATTCCGGCGATGACGAAGAGCGCTGCGATGATCCAGAACCGGACCACGATGGTGACTTCGGCCCATCCCTTGAGTTCGAAGTGATGTTGGAGCGGTGCCATTCGGAACACGCGTTTTCCGGTGGTCTTGAACGACACGACCTGGATGATCACGGAGAGGGTGATGATGACGAAGAGTCCGCCGAGGACGACGAGCAGAAGTTCGGTCCGCGACATGATCGCGAGACCGGCGATTGCGCCGCCGATGGCCAGGGAACCGGTGTCGCCCATGAAGATCTTCGCCGGGGAGGTGTTGAACCACAGGAAGCCGAAGCAGGCAGCTGCCATGGCGCCGGCGACCATCGCGAGGTCACGCGGGTCGCGCATGTAGTAGCAGGCGTTGGTGGCGTCCGTCATCAGGTTGCAGTTCTGTGTCGACTGCCAGGTGCCGATGACGACGTAGGCGGCGAAGACGACCACCGAGGCGCCGGCTGCCAGACCGTCGAGGCCGTCGGTGAGGTTCACTGCGTTGGACACCGCGGTGACGATGAGGTTGGCCCAGATGACGAAGAGGATGAGGCCGAGGACTGCGGACCCGAAGGCCAGGTCGAGGTTGGTGTCGCGGATGAACGACACCTTCGTCGATGCTGGCGTCTCTCCGAACGAGTTCGGGAACTGCAGTGCCAGAACTGCGAAGGAGATTCCGACGAAGGCCTGGCCGAGCAGCTTCGGCACCGGACGCAGCCCCAGTGAGCGCTGCTTCTTGATCTTGATGAAGTCGTCGAGGAAGCCGACTACGCCGAGCCCGGCGGCAAGCCAGAGGACGAGGAGTCCGGAGGCCGTCGGGACCGACCCGGTGAACAGGTGCCCGAGAAGGTAGGCGAGGATGGCGGCACCGATGATGACGACGCCGCCCATGGTCGGTGTGCCGCGCTTCGTGGCATGCGACGTCGGACCGTCATCACGGACGAACTGGCCGTAGCCTCGTTTGACGAGAACACGGATGAACAGCGGTGTGCCGACCAGCGCGAAGATCAGTGCCAGACAGGCGGCAAGCAGTACGGCGATCATTGGCCCCCCGATACACCGGCGATTTCATCTCCAAGATAGCGCAGACCGGCATCTCTGGAGGATTTGAACAAGACGATGTCTCCTGGCGCCAGTTCCGCGCTGAGGAGGTCTTTGGCCTCAGCAGCGGTGGGGACCCAGGCAGCTTCGTTGCCCCATGAACCTTCCAGGTTCGCGGCATTGAAGATGGGTTTCGCTCCGTCGCCGACGACGATGGTGCGAGTGATGTTGAGTCGCACGACGAGTTCTCCGATGTCGGAGTGGGCGGAGATCGATTCCTCGCCGAGTTCGAGCATTTCGCCGAGGACTGCGAAGGTCCGCCGTGGTCGGCTCTCCTCGTCGCCGCGGCCCATCGATGCCAGCGTCTTCAACGAGGCCCGCATTGATTCGGGGTTCGCGTTATAGGCGTCGTTGAGCACGGTCACACCGGACGGGGAGTCGATGAGCTCCATCCTCCACCGGCTCGCGGCCGAGGAGGTGGAGAGTGTGGTCACGATGGACTTCACGCCCACTCCACAGGCATGGGCGATGGCAGCCGAGGCCAGTGCGTTGCCGACATGGTGTTCGCCGATCAGGGCCAGGCGCACGTCCTGCGGCTCTTCGCCGGGCAGGTTCAGTGAGAAGGTGGCGTGTCCCGAGGCGTCGGTGGTGACACCAGTTCCGCGCACGACCGAGTCCTCGTCCGCGACCCATTCGGGCAGTGACTCACGCTGTGAGAACCACAGGGTGCTGACATCGGGTGAGAGGACCTCGCGCATCCCGGCCACTCGTGAGTCATCGGCGTTGAGGATCGCGACGGATCCTGCTGTCAGGGACTCGACGAGTTCGGCCTTGGCCCGTGCGGTGTTCTCGATCGAGCCGAACACGCCGGAGTGGGCTGTGCCGACTGCGAGTTCGACCGCGATATCGGGGCGGACCAGGCTCGTGAGGTAGGCGAGGTTGCCGATGGAACGGGCACCCATCTCGAGGACGAGGAAGCGAGTGGTCTCCCCTGCCCGCAGCGCGGTCAATGGCACGCCGACCTCGTTGTTGTATGAGTTGGGCGGCCATACCGTCTCGTCCTCGCCGGCGAGTAAGTCGGCGGCGAGATCCTTCACCGTCGTCTTGCCGACCGAGCCGGTGATCGCGATGACCGTGATCTCACCGGCCTCACGCAGCGATTCGATATTGCACTTGGCCAACTGGCCCAGCGCCTCCGTGGCATCGGAGACGAGGACGGTGGGCAGCGTCGCATCGTCAAGGGTGGGGACGGATTCGCCGATGATCAGCGCTGCGCCGGCCTCGACGGCGGCCGCTGCGAATTCGATGCCGTCGAAGGATTCACCTCGGCGGGCAACGTAGATATCGCCGGGTCCGACTTCTCTCGAATCGGTTACCACTCCGGCGGACAATTTGGTCTCGGGGTCAACGCCGTACAACTCGCCGGAGACGGCGGTTGCTATTTCGGCTGCACTCAGTCGCTTCATATCAACTGTGAACTTTACCTGTTTGTGCGCCGCCAAGTCGCGTGCACAGCGCTGAGCGTGTCCTCGATCTGTCGTCGAAGTCGGTCACGACGCCGCCGGCGGACTGTCCGGTTTCGTGGCCCTTCCCTGCAATGAGCACGGTTGTGGAGGCCTCAGCGGCGGCAATCGCCTCGTCGATGGCGGACCCCCTCTCGGCAACTTCAATGACTTTCTTCACACGCGCGCGTCCGCTTGAGATCTCTGCATCGATGCCCTCTCGGATGGCGGCCCGAATAGAGTTCGGATCCTCGGTGCGCGGATTGTCATCGGTGAGGACGATCACGTCTGCCCCGCGAGCGGCAGCCTGGCCCATCCCATATCGCTTCCCCCTGTCACGGTCACCGCCTGCGCCGAAGACGATGACGAGTTCCTCGCTGTCGGCATGAAGCGAGGTCAGGGCCTTCTCGATCGCATCGGGTGTGTGGGAGTAGTCGACGATCGCACGGGGCAGGTGTTCCGGATGCGTCTGGCCTTCGGCGCGCGGGCCGCTGACATCGATGATCTCCATCCGGCCTGGGACTGAGGCACTGAAGGTGCGTCCGATCGCATTGAGATCCGAGACGGCGATTCCGGCCTCCAGCAGCATCGCCGCGGCCAGCGCGGTGTTCGTGACGTTGAAGTCCCCCGGCAGCGGAGAGCGCAGGGCGATGGTCTCGTCTGCGGATCCGCCGAGGTGGAGGATGAACTCGGATTCGCCTGGGGTATGTTCAATCCGCAGTTCGCTGCGGTCGTCTCGCCCCAGCGTGCGCACCGGCACCTGAGCGGCTTCGACCATCTTCTCGCCCCACCTGTCCTCGACGACGATGACAGCGGCATCGGAGAAGGTTCGAGTGAACAGCTGGGCCTTGACGTCGAAGTACTCGTCCATGGAGTTGTGGAAGTCGAGATGGTCCTGGGACAGGTTCGTGAAACCCGAGACCGCGAAGTGGGCCCCGTCGACCCGGTGCTGGCTCAGCGCATGCGAGGACACCTCCATGGCACAGGTGTCGACGTCAGCGGCGCGCATCTTCGCAAACAGGGCATGCAGCTCGGGAGCTTCAGGGGTCGTACGCACACTCGGTTCGGTGACGCCGGCGATGAGCGTCGCCACAGTGCCGATGACTCCGGTGCGGTGTCCGAGGGCTTCAAGCATCCCGTCGACGAGGTAGGTCGTCGTCGTCTTCCCATTGGTTCCGGTCACACCGATCAGCTGTGGAGACACCGAAGTGCCGTACACGGCGGCCGAGACGAAGCCCAGGACCGACCGGGGGTGTTCCACGATCAGCCCGGTCACCTCGGCGAGGGTCTGCGGATCAACGGCCGCGGAGATCATGTCCCAACCGGCGGCATCGGTGAGGACCGCGGTGATTCCGCGCTCGATGAGATCCGGTGCGAACTTCGCTCCGTGGACATTGGCACCCGGCAGCGCTGCGTACAGCTGGCCCGGGGATACGGTGCGCGAATCGTGGGAGACTCCCCCGACCTCGCGGTCAGGATCTCCGTGGACGGTTCCAGGGGCTGCCGGCAGCAGCTGTGAGATACGCATTATTTCCATTCTCGAGCGGGTAGCTGGGGATCCTCGGTCGATGGAGGGATCTTGAGGTGACGCATGGTGAAGCCGGCGACATCGGAGAACACCGGGGCCGCGGCGCTTCCACCGTAATAGCCGTTTCGGGGCCGCTGCAACGTCACCGAGATCGCGATCTGCGGGTCCTCGGCGGGGAGGACGCCGACGAACGATGCTGTGTAGCCGTCGTAGCCGCCGCCTTCGGCTGCCGGAGCCTGCGCGGTTCCTGTCTTTCCCGCCACCCGGTAGCCGGAGACCTGCGCCGATTTGCCGGTGCCCTTGGCGACGACGCCTTCGAGCATGGACAGTGTCTGGTCAGCGGCCTTCTTGCTGATGACCCGCTCGGGTTCACCTGCCGGGTTCGGGATCGTCTTCCCCGAGGGAGAGACCGTTCCATCGACGAGCGTCGAGGGCACGTGCACCCCGCCGTTGGCGATGGTGGCGATGACATCGGTGGTCTGGACAGCGTTCGCGGCCACACCCTGGCCGAACATCACCGTGTATTTGGTGCGCCCGTCCCACTCCTTGTAGGGGTGGAGGATGCCTGAGGTCTGTGCAGGGAACTTGACGCCTGTCGGCGTACCGAAGCCGAACTTCTTCAGGTAGCCGTAACGCTGCTCTTCTGAGAGCGCATTCCCGGCCAGAATGGTGCCGGTGTTCGACGATTCGGAGAGGATCCCGGCGAAGGTGAGCTTCTCATCTGGGTGCGGGTGGGAGTCACGGAACTCTTCGTCGTTGGGTGCCTTCCACTTATCGGGCACCGTGAATTCCTGCTCCGGAGTCACCAGTCCCAGGTCGAGCAGGGCGGCGGCCGTAACCATTTTGGCCGTCGAACCGGGCTCGAAGACATCGGTGAAGATGCGAGACCCACGGTCCTCTCCGTCGACCTTGCCCGGTGAGTTCGGATCGACGCTGGGGGCATCAGCCGCGGTGAGGATCTTGCCGGTTTTGATGTCCTTGATCACGATCGACGCGGATTCTGCCTCGTGCTTCTTGCGCTGTTCCTCGATCGCCTGCTGGGCGTAGTACTGCAGGGCCGGGTCGATCGTCGTCTGCAGACCTTCTCCGTCGACGGCGGCACGGGTGTTGTTGTCCCCGAGTGGGATGATCTCACCGCGCGCACCGCGCTCGTACTGCTGCTGACCGTCGCGTCCGCTCAGCTGTTCGTTGTAGGCCATCTCAAGCCCAGCCTGAGGCTGGCCGTCCGAGCTGAGGAAGCCCACGAGGTTCCCGGCCACCGCGCCGGACGGATAGGAGCGCACTGCGTACTCCTCAGCGGAGAGACCGAGGATATTGAGATCCTTGACCTCGCGCCAGGTCTCTGAGGTCAGTCCCTTCGCAACAGGGTTCCAGCGTTTGTCGCCTACCAGCTTGGGGTAGAGCAGACCGGGGTCGGTGTCGAGTGGAGCGGCCAGAGCCTCAGCAGCACCCCAAGCGCCGACCAGCTTTCCGTCCACCTTGTACTGCGCCACGTTCTGCTGGTCCACGACGAGCTGATAGCGGGAGACGCTGTCGGCGAGAACTGTGCCATCGGCGGCCAGGATCTGTCCGCGCGAAGCCGGCAGGGTCTTGGTGACGAGCCGGTTGGAGAGAGCCTTCTCCGCCAGCTTCATCGAATCCATGCCCTGGATCGAGATCAGGCGCCCGGAGGTGACGAGGAGAACCAGGATGGACAGGCTCGCGATCAGCGCCATACGCAGGCGCAGATTCGGTTTGCCTCGTCCGCCTTTTTTCTTCACCCAAGTTGCTCGTGGGCCCATTGCACTGTCCTTGGTCCTTGCTGATCGGCGAATGGCTGTCGGACTCGCCTTATTTCGGAGTGTCCTGAGCCGGTGGGGCGATGTCCTTGCTGGGACTGCCGCCGACTACTGGCAGCTTCTCATCCGATCGTAGATTGGGACGGAGGTCTTCGCGGGTATTGGCACGCGGGCCGGGGACAACTGTCGGCTTCTTTTCTCCGCTGACGTCGATCGGAGGGGCGTCGATGATCTTCCCTGTCTTCGCATCGAGGAATTCGGGCGACGAGTCACGAACCAGCCCGAGCTCTTCGGCCGCAATGGAGATGTTCTGCGGTGACTCTCGGTAGGAGTTGTCTTCGACCAGTCGGTCCTTCTGCTCGGCCAGCTGCTCCTTCTCGGAGTTGAGCTGGTCGATCTGATAGGAGGTGTGGGAGATGAAGATGTTGAGCAGCAGCACCGCGACGAGGGTCGCGACGAGGATCGCCACGCACAGCATCGAGAACGGCACTCGGGCCTTCGGCAGCTCGAACTTCAGCAGCTTCAGGCTCGGTGGTGTCAGCCGAGAGCTCGGCTCCCCTGCGACGCGGCTGCGCTCGGTGAGGTGCGGGCGGCGGACGGCGGCTTGGGCGTTGTTCACGATTGTGCCTCCCTGATCTTCTGTACTGCACGCAATCGCACGCTCTTGGCGCGAGGGTTTCTGTCTGCTTCGTCGCTGTCGGCCAGTTCCGCACCGCGGATGATCTCCGACAGCCACGGCTGGAGCTCTTCGGGAACGACCGGCATGTCCGGCGGCGCCGAGGTGGTGGTTCCGGCGCGGAAGATCTTCTTCACAATCGTGTCTTCAAGGGACTGGTAGGACTCGATCACGGCTACTCCCCCGAGGTGCAGTGCCTGCAGCGCCTCCGGGAGCGCGGTCCGCAGCACTCCGAGTTCGTCGTTGACCTCGATGCGCAGAGCCTGGAATGTGCGTTTTGCCGGGTGGGACTTCTTCTTCGTCTGAGGAAGTACTCGACTGAGCATCGCTGCCAGCTGCTGCGAGGTCTCCCACGGTGTGGTCTCACGATCGGTGACGATGATGTTCGCGATCCGGCCCGCCATCTTCTCTTCGCCGTATTCACGGAGGATGCGGCGGAGTTCGGCTTCGGAATAGGTGGCCAGCACCTCGGCGGCGGTGAGGGACTGGGTACGGTCCATCCTCATGTCCAAGGGGGCCGGACGGGAGTAGGAGAACCCACGCTCGTCCTCGTCCAGCTGCAGGGAGGAGACGCCGAGGTCGAGGAGGATCGCGCTGATTCGTTCGACGCCGAGGTCGTCAAGGATCTCTGGGATCTCGTCATCGACGGCATGGACGATGTCGGTCCGGTCGGCGAAGGGTGCGAGCCGCTTCGTGGCGATGTCGATGGCCTGGGTGTCGCGATCGACTCCGATGAGGTGCACATCGGGGAAAGCGGTGAGAATGGCTTCCGAGTGTCCGCCCATTCCCAGGGTTCCGTCCACGACGATCGGCGCGTAGCCATTGTCCCTGGCGGACTGGACCCCGACTCCGATGAGCTCGACCACGCGCTCCAAGAGGACCGGTACGTGCTGGTCGTTCATAGGTGAGTCCTTCGTGGGTGGTGGTCGTGGGGGTGAAACGCTGGAGCCAGAACCTTGTCCGCCGCTGCCCTGGCACCGGGGAAGTGTGTCAGGACTGCCGAGCTTCGGAAACGGGGAAGTTCCCCGAAACTCGAACACGGCGGGCAAGGATCAAACCCGAGCAGAATCAGATCACTCCGGGGATCACCTCGTTCTCACGTTCAGCGAATGCCTGCTGAGCGCCGACCAGGTAGTTGTCCCATGTCGGTGAGTCCCAGATCTCGACGCGGTTGCCCATGCCGATCACTGCCACTTCCCGATCAAGTGATGCGTACTGCCGCAATATGTTCGGGACCGTGATGCGTCCCTGTTTGTCCGGCTGGTCCGCAAAGGCCGCCGACAGGAACACACGCTGGTAATCGCGGGCTTCCTTATTCGTCTTCGGCGCGTTCTGGATTCGCTCATGCTCGGCTTCGAACTCCGTGGTGGGGAACAGGGTGAGGCAGTTCTCCTGTCCACGGGTCAGTACGAGACCGGGCGAAAGCTCCTCCCGGAACTTTGCGGGCAGGATGAGCCGACCTTTGTCGTCGAGCTTCTGCAAATGAGTGCCCAAGAACATGTCGTCTCACCCCTTTCGAAACCCAATTGGCTCCGATAGCAACCACAGTACTCCACTTCCCTCCACCCAATCTAGTGTCTGACCCCATTTCGGTCCCATGGACCTATAAAAGCCCAGGTCAGATAGGTGGAGGAAAGTGGGGAAAATTTCCCATGGGCGAGTCGGGAGGACATCCCAGAGGGACAATTGCGGGACTTTTCGGCCTTAAGGTTCCCGTCTGCAGGGATCGCACTGAGTCCTCAGATCCCTGAATATCTGGGGAAGTGCGCGGTTCATTGCCGCGCGGGGAGGAAAGTGGGGAGGGAAATGGGGAGGAAAGTGGGGGTCTCTGGTGGAGCGAAGTGGGGAGGAGTGTGGGGAGGGAAGTGGGGAGCGAAGTGGAGGAGGTCGGCGGCCAAGCACAGGAACAGGTGTGCGGATGCAGAAATGCGGCCCGGAGGCGCCTATGTGGATGCTCGGGGCGCGATAGGGGACAATGGAATCATGTCGATCAGCCAAGAAGGTACTCAGACCAATTCCGTGATCGGTGCCGAGCACATCGAATGGGTGCAGCAACTCACCTCACGGGCACGTACAGCGATGAACGCCGTCCTCGAAGGCAAGGACGAAGCCGTCGGACTCTCGCTCATAGCGCTCCTGGCAGGGGGCCATGTCCTCCTCGAGGATGTACCCGGAGTCGGGAAGACTCTGCTGGCACGGGCCATGGGCAAAGTCGTCGACGGTTCGGTGAGGCGCATCCAGTTCACTCCCGACCTGCTGCCGACAGACGTCGTCGGTGTGAACCTATTCAACCAGGAGACCCGTCACTTCGAATTCCGACAGGGTCCGGTGTTTGCCAATATCGTCATCGCCGATGAGATCAACCGCGCCTCCCCGAAAACCCAGTCCGCGATGCTGGAATGCATGGCCGAGGGACAGGCCACCATTGACGGCGAGACCTACCAGATGCCCTCGCCATTCATCGTCGTCGCTACTCAGAACCCGATCGACATGGAAGGCACGTACGCCCTTCCCGAAGCGCAGCGCGACCGCTTCATGACACGCATCTCCCTGGGCTACCCCAACACCGCTGACGAAATCGACCTGCTCGACAACCAGATCGAGCATGATCCGCTCTCCAGCGCGACTCCGGTCACCAGTCTTGAGCAGATCAACCAGGCCCGAGGAATCGTCCGACATGTCAGTGCAACCAGAGAGCTGCGCGAATACATCGTCTCCATCCTCCACGCCAGCCGAAACGACGAAGCCATCCTCCTTGGGTCCTCCCCTCGCGGCGGCGTCCATCTTCTCCGTGCGGCCAAGGCTCGCGCCGCGCTTTCGGGACGCACCTTCGTGACCCCGGACGATATCCAGGCACTGGCTCCCTACATCCTGGCCCACCGAATCATCCCGCGCGATGGCGACGATTCCGAGCTGGCAGCCGAACTGGTCGGCAGGCTCCTGTCCCGCGTGCCCATTTCGACGGTTCAGTGACCACATGCGTCTGAGCACGTCAGGAATCATCTTCGTCCTCGCCGGTGCGGCACTGATCGTGACCGCCTATCGGTTCTCGCTGCCAGGACTTCTGCCTGCGGGGATTCTGCTGCTGGCGCTGGTCCTCCTCTCGGCACTGCTGATCACCTGGGGAACCCGCCGCGTTTCGATCACTCTGCGCACTGGGCTGCCCACTGTGGCGCTGCCTCAGTCCAGGGACCGCTACCCGCTTGCCCACGAAGGGAAAGAGGTCGAGGTCGAAGCTCTGGTGACGAACACCGGGCGCCTGGCCATTCCGGCCTCGACGATTGATTTCGTGGCGGCCGAGGGATTCGGCGACTCCACGGTCGGACAGGTCCCTCCGCTGGCGCACGGTGCCTCTCAGACGGTCCTGACGTCCTTCACTCCGCATCGCCGTGGTCTCAGCGGAGTCGAGACCGTGCTCATCACGGTCTCGGGCCCCTTCGGTCTTGTCACGAGGAAGAAGAAGGTGCTCGCCGGTCACCCTGTTGCAGTATCGGTGCCGATCCTTCCGGCACGGATCCCTTCCGACTCGGCGATCAGACCCGCCCGACTCGACGATGGCAAGGCTCGCCCGGGCCACACAGCACGAGACTTCCACACCCGGGAATACGTCCCGGGAGACGACCTCAGACACGTCCATTGGCCGAGCACCGCGAAGTCCGGTGAGCTCATGGTCCGACACGAAGCCGACGAGGAGACGCTCTACGCGCTCATCGTCGTCGACCTCAAGGGTGAGGGCGAACGCCCGGACTCCCTCGAGGTCGAATTCCTCCTTGCCGCAGCGGCAGCAGCCGGAACGGCGTTCCTGCGTGCAGGTTATGAGGTCTTCGTCGTTGCACCCGGCCATCAGATCAGGTTCAAAGGACAACGCGATATCGACCGACTGCGATTGCTCACAGCCCTCGTCGAGGCCGGCAGAGTGCAGCTGCCTGCCCATGACAATCCCAACCACATCCTCATCTGCGCCGTCGACGACGCTCGCGGACAGGAACTGGCCGCTCAATTCTCCCGCCGCGTGCCGGTGACCGTGCGCAGCCTCGATGACATCAACGACCTGACGATGGTGGGCCTGAGCGAGGATCTGCCCGAATCATGGACCGCCTTCGATTCGAAGCGGGTGAAGCGATGAGCACCGACACAAACGAGAACACCGAGAAGCAGTCTCCCGTCTTGCTCGAGGCCTGCTCCGTCTTTGTGGCCATGGTCTTGGCCGCTGTCGGACTCTCGGCCGTCTTCTCCGACTTCGCCTGGCTCCCCTCCGTCCTCATCTCGATCCTCCTCATCGTCATCGTCGGGGCGATCTTCCGCAGCGTCCCGGTTCTCCGCGCCACCGGTGCGGCCGTCATCGCGCAATGCCTCGTGGGACTCATCGCAGTTCTCGTGCTGTGCGCACCGGGAACGCTGATCCTCGGCATCGTCCCCACCGGCAGCTCATTCACCAGTGTGATCGATCTTCTGTCCTCCGGGGTCAGCGATCTGTATGCCACGGTTCCTCCAGCACCGAGCACCCCCGGCTTCACCACGATGCTGACCATCGCGTTCACTCTCATCACCATCCTCATCGACGGCCTCGTCTGTGACCTCAAAGCTCCCAAGGTCAGCGGTGTTCTGCTCCTGGTGCTGTGGATGATCCCCGTGTTCTTCGCACCCACCCAGGTGCAGTGGTGGCACGTGGTCGCGATCTTGGCGGCCTTCCTCATCCTCATGCTCAGCCCGTATCTCCCAGCAGCGAAGTGGCGTGGCGGTCTGACCGCGACCGTGGCCGGTGCCGTGGCCGTTGCCATCGGCATCGGGCTCCCCGTGCTGCTGCCGGAGGTGCAGACGCTGCCCAACCGTGCAGCAAGCGACAAGGGCGACCTCACCGTGACGAACCCGTTCCTCGATCTGCGTGCCGATCTGGGTGACCGTGACGATTCGACCCTCTTCGACTACACGAGCACTGAATCGCAGGGGCAGCCGATCAGGCTGACATCGATCAACTCCTTCGACGGCCAGACCTGGGCACCGACCCCGTTCCCGCTCGACTCATTTGCGATCGCGAATGAGGGTCTGCCCTGGCCGCAGGGACTCCCCCGGAGCAAGAACTACAGTGAAGAGCGCATCGACGTCTCCATCACCGACGAATACGATCAGCAGTATCTTCCTTCCCCGTACGCTCCACAGCAGCCGACAGGTTTGGACCGGCGCTGGATCTACGACGAGAAATCGCTGACGGTCGTCGGCAACGGTGAGAAGTCCGGTGGGCAGGACTACTCGATGGAGTACGTGTCCATCAATCCCGACGTCAAAGACCTGCAGAGCGCAACACCCGTGAACTCCAGTGACTTCGAGACTGAACTCGAAGTCCCGGACAGTCTGCCGACCAGTGTGCAGGAGACTGCAGAGAAGGTCACTGCGGATGCAGACAACCAGTGGGAAGCCGCTGTCCTGCTCCAAGCCTATTTCCGCAGCGGTGACTTCGAGTACTCGCTGGATGCTCCCGAAAGGGCCAGCGGAGATGCGATCTCTGACTTCCTCGTCGACAAGAAGGGCTACTGCGTCCAGTTCTCGTCGGCGATGACGATCATGGCCCGAACAATGGGAATTCCTGCGCGCATCGGAGTCGGCTTCGGTGAGGGAGACAAGTCAGGTGAGGGCTACGAAGTCAGCATGCAGGATTCGCATGCGTGGCCGGAACTGTACTTCGAGGGTGCCGGTTGGGTGCGGTTCGAACCCACCCCAGGCGGCCCCGCCGGAGACCCACCCAAGTGGACGGTCGCCAGCGGCAATACCGAAGGTGACTCCGAGGAAGGTTCCGAAGAGAGCTCCTCACCGTCAGAGGAGCCCACAGACGGTGCCGAAGAGTCCGAAGCAGAGGAGTCTGAGAGCTCGAGCGAAGAGACATCAGCAGCGGGAGAGCCTGCCGGCGCGAACATCAGCAAATACCTCTGGGCAGGTCTCATCGTGCTTGCGATCCTGCTGCTAGCAGCGATCCCCGCGTTGTGGAGGCTGATCCTGCGTCGCCGTCGCACACGCGATCCTGAGCAGCTCGAGAAGGTCTGGACCGAGGTGCGGGCACTGTCGACGGACTATGGTCAGAGCCTTGACCCGAGCAGAACGCTGAGGTTCAACGAACTCGTGCTTGCCAGCAGGGCCCAAGGCGAGACCGATGAGCCTGACAGTTCTTCTGCAGTCTCTGGTTCTGGCTCTGGTTCTGGCTCGTCGGGTGCACGAGGAGAATCCGGGGATGGATTCACCGCGTTGCGCAGCCCTGCTCCCCCAGCGGGAGCGCGCACTTCTGGCGACGACACTGCCCTGTCAGCTTTCGTTGATGCTCTTGAGGCGCAGCGCTACGGCGGCGGCAAACAGAGCATCTCTTCAACTGAGGTCAGTGCCCTCATTGACGAGGTCAGGTCTGACCTGTCGGCCAACGCCACTCCCGGCAGCCGGATCACCGCCAGCATCTGGCCGGCCAGCATCTTCAATCCACCTCGCTGAGCCAGCTGACTGCCCTGTCACTGCCCCGGATGCCTCGCACATCCGGGGCAGCGTCGTCTGAGGCAGCGGGCTCTGGCTAGGTCGGAGCAATTCGCTCATCGGTTGTCTTGGTCGGTCACGGTGATCAGTCAGCACAGCAGTGTTGGTCGATGATCTGCCCGGCGGCTCGACCAGCGAGAGTGCACTTCTGTCGACAAGTGTGCGGTTCTGTCGACAAGTGTGGCTCTGTCCCCTGCGCACAGGGACGCGCGCGATCAACGAGTCGTGCGTCGGGCCGGACCCGCAGAGGCCGACGCGGCGGTGGGTGAGGCGACGACGAAATGGGCCCGCACACGAAGAAGCGTCCTCGTAAAGAGGACGCTTCGTTGGTATGAGACGGTGTGATCAGCAGTTGCCGGCGAGAATCTGCTCAGCCAGCAACGGTCGCGCAATCATTCTCCGCGCTGGCGCTTCTCCCACCGGTCTTCGATGCGGTTCATGAAACCTGACGGCCCCTTCGCTTCAGTCTTAGGACCGTTCGACGGCTGTGCACGCTTCGCTTTGTCGCCGATCTGACGCGGCCGACTGAATGCCCAGTACATACCGGCAACCATGAGACCGAACCCGACGACGCCGAGGATGATCCACCATGCGGTGTTCGCCACCATCGAGATAGCGAAGATCGTCGCGGCAAGCCCGACCAGCGTGACCAGAATGCCCACCACGAATCGCTTCGCGGAGAAGCCTGGACCATTGGCAGCTGCCTGGGTTTCGGAAATATTGCGTGCGAAACGTGGGTCTTCACTGCGCAGCTGCTTCTCCAACTGATCGAGCAGCTGCTGTTCGTGATCGGAGAGTGGCATCTCGAACCCCCGTTTCCTTACTCTGGCCTGATGACACAATCATAGTCTCTGAACCCTGAAAAAACATCTTGAGGGCCCTTGCATCCCCCGGATTCTCACCACGTCCTCAGACTATGGCGCACTTCACTGCCTAAACATGGTCAGGACCCGTATTATCATGCTCAGGGCGCTTCCTGAGCAGCGAGGCCTGCGAGATCGCGGCTGTCCCGAACTTCTTGCGCACATCATCCAGAGCGACTTCTGCTTCTCTGCCCGAATGCTCGGCCTCGTCCAATCTCACCTGTCGCCCACTGGCTGAGAAGTCCATCAGACCAGCTGCCCGTACTCCCAGCAGGCGAACGCCTTTCGACTTCTGCTCGCGCAGATTCCTCATTGCCGGCCGCAGTGCTTCATAGATCTCACGGGCCAGGTCTGTCGGGGCATCGAGAGTGATCGACCGTGACAGAGTCGTGAAATCGGCCAGGCGATACTTCAATCCCAAGGTAGTCGTGACCTTGCCATCGGCCCGGACTCTGTGTGCCACCTTGTCCGCCAACCTCAGCAGCTCGTGTTCGAGTTGGCTGAGATCCCAGACGTCATCGTTGAACGTGTGTTCGGCGCTGATCGACCGATCCTTGACCTGTCTGTCCATCCCGTGCGAGTCCAACCCGTGGGCGCTGCGCCACAGATGGTGCCCATGAGCGCCGAAGACCCGGCCCGCCCACGCTTCGTCGACGGCTGCCAGATCGCCGATCAGTCGAATGCCGTATCTGTAGAACCCGTCCTTCGTCTTCTCCCCCACGCCGGGAAGAGCTTCGATCGGCATCGGGTCAAGGAACTCCTGAGTCGCAGACAGCGGGACGAGCAGCTGCCCGTGCGGCTTGGCCCGGGTAGACGCGAGCTTCGCCACCACCCGGCTGCCAGCGATGCCCACAGATGCACTCAACCCCGTCTGCTCCTCGATCTCGGCTCTCAGCTGCGAGGTGATCTCCACAGGGGAGCCCAATCTGCGCACTGCGGCGGACACGTCGATATAGGCTTCGTCGACACTGACCTGCTGAAAGTCAGGAGTCACCTGAGCAACCAAGTCGAAGACCTTCTCCGAGTACGAGGAGTACAGACCATGGGAAGGAGGGATCACCTCGGCGAAGGGACACAGATTCATTGCACGACCCATCGGCATGGCCGCGTGGACACCGAACTCTCGGGCTTCGTAGCTGGCCGAGACCACGACGCCCCGCCCGCTGCGGCCGCCGACGATGACAGGCCGGCCCACAAGCTCGGGGCGGCTCAGAAGCTCCACCGAGACGAAGAAGGAGTCCATGTCGAGATGGAGCATTGTGGCTCCGGCGTCGTCCGTGCCGAGACGGCTCAGATCGCCGCCGGAACGTGCCAGCTGTTTACGACTCATCGAGCACCCATGTTGTCTGCGCCTGCTCCTTTCGGCCCCCGTCGCTCAGTCCGGGTAGTCTGTAGTCATGGTAACGCGCGCCACTGTCATGACATTGCCCCTCGCCGCCGCCCTCGTCCTCGCAGGATGCTCGGGCCCGGACAATGAGGCGGCCGAAGGATCACCCACTGCGGAAGAGACCCAGTCTTCAGCCGCCGCATCAACACCAGCGGCCTCTGAGTCTGCCGGCACCAAGCAGGCGGATGAAGATTCAGACGCTGCATCCACAGACGTCAAGGATCTTCCGAAGTACCTCAAGCCCTACCCTGACTCGACCGTGCTCTCGAGTGCTCGTGCGAAAGCGGAGAACGGAGCCGATTCGGGCAAGCTCGAACAGGTCAGCCTGGTCATGAGCGCCGAAGCCGAGCCGAAGGACATCTTCGCGTTCTACTCCAAGGCGCTGAAGAAAGCCGGGTTCGAAGAATACGGCGACCAGGTCAAGACGAAGAGTGCCCAAGTCGTGAACTTCCGGCACAAGGACAATGAGGGCCTGCTCGTCGTGACCATCGCTGAGGATCCCTCGGAGAAGAAGAATTCGATCGTCACGGTCGGCGGGAACATCGTTCCATGACTCCTGCCGATGCTCCGAGCACTGGTGCCGCGGAGACCGCACGGTCAACCGAGCCTTCCTCCCCTGGCAGCACTGTCAGCGAACTGGATTCCCCCGAGTCCATCGCGTCTGAGGTCTCCGCGGAGATCGAGACCTTCCTCGAGCAGAAGGCGGCCGAGTTCCTCGCGATCTCACCGGATGCCGTTGACATCGGTCGGGCTCTGCTCGACTTCACTCGGGGTGGAAAGATGATCCGCCCGGTCCTGTTGTGGTGGGGCTTCCAGTTGGCCTCTGGCGATGATCGCTCACGCGACGCTATGAACGGTGGTGTCGCCGAGGCGGCCGGATCGCTTGAACTCCTCCATGCCGCCGCCCTCATCCATGACGATGTCATCGATCATTCCGACACACGCCGCGGCAAGCCGGCGCTGCATCGACAGTTCGAGTCACGGCACTCCGAACGCAGCTTTCAGGGCGGAGCCGAGCCCTTCGGGGTGGCGGCCGCCATCGTCATCGGAGACATCTGTCTTGCGCTCAGCGAAGAGCTCTTCGAGAAGTCCCAGAACGTCTTGGGCATCACACCTTCGGCACGGGACCTGCGCGCCACACTCCGGAGAGATGTGATGGTCGGCCAGTACCTCGATGTCCTCGCCGAGGTGGTCCCCCTTGACGACGAACGCATCGGTGAACGCGCGTGGGAGGTGCTCAGCTTCAAGTCGGCGAAGTATTCGGTCGAGCAGCCACTCCTCCTCGGTGCCGCGCTCGGCGGAGCAGACGAGGATCAGCTCGCGGAGATCTCCCGGTTCGGGCTGCCGCTCGGACAGGCGTTTCAGCTGCGCGACGACGTGCTCGGTATCTTCGGCGACCCCGCAGCCACGGGCAAACCAGCAGGTGATGACATTCGTGAGGGTAAGCGCACGGTCCTCATCGCCGAGAGTATGAAGAACCTCAGTCCCAAGCAGACTCAGATCATGGCCGAACGACTCGGCGATCCGGACCTCTCCGATTCCGAAGTCGCAGAATGCGTGTCGATGCTCACGGAATCAGGTGGTCTGGACGCGGTTGAATCCTTCATTCGCTCCAAGCACGACGAGGCCCTGTCCGTGGTCCGCGAATGGGCAGCCGAGAACTCACCCGCTCATTCGACCCGAACGACAATCGGGCCCGCAGCCGAGAGGCAGCTCACGAGCTTCGCGGAGGCCCTCAGCTACCGGAAGAGCTGAGAGATCAGTCAGACAGGAGAAGGCTCAGAAGGCCAGAGCCTGTGCACGACGTCGGACCTCTTTGCGATTGCCGGCACGCAGCAGATCAATGGGGCGACCGGGCAGGGAGTCATCCGGGGTGAAGAGCCAGTGGATGGATTCCTGATCGTCGAAACCTGCATCCCGCAAGGTGCTCAGGGTGCCCTTGAGTGGAGTGAGCACTGACCCGTCGACGAAGAACGCCGTCGGCACCTGCATCACTTTGGGGCTCCCGTGCTTGTAACCGCAGATCGCACCGTCTTCCAGGAGCCTGCGCACCTTCATGATGTCGAGACCTGTCGACTCAGCGATATCTGGCAATGTGGCCCATTCCTGGACGAGTTCTTCCGTATTCACATCGTCAAGCCTAGCAATATTTGAAAGACACACCCCGCCATGCGGTGCCGAATGCTCGGGTGCGGGCCGGGCACTCGATACTCTGGAGTGTGAAACTTCCCCATCCGATATGAAGTCAACAGGTGACAGATGACACGAATGCGACGGAATCCTCAGGTGCCCGTTACCGCCGCTCCTGACATCCGTGCTGCTTCAAAGGTGAATTCCACGGGTCCCATCCCGGGCTTCACCGACCGTGATTCCACGGACCACGATGTCAAGATCGACTTCACCGAGGCTGCCCCCTCCCCTGACGCTGAGACACCTGCAGACCCCTCAAGCGCGTACACAGACTCCCCTTCATCGCCGGTGCCTGCACCGGGACCACAGTGGACCTCGGGCACCAACGGTGAGACCGTTCCGGTCACCCACGGTGGCCGCACTTATAAGACTCGCGACGGTGACACCCTGTACGGAGTGGCCAGCAAGCACGGCGTCTCAGTCCCTGCTCTGGCCGAACTCAATGCCATCTCGCCGCGGCAGAATCTCCACCAGGGTCAAGTGCTGTCCCTGCCGGAGAAGAACGACCTGCCCGACACCGATCCCTCACACGTCGTCGCACCGGGTGAGACGCTGGCAGGAATTGCGGCCAGGCATCAGATGTCGCCCGGATCACTGCGACGGGCCAACTCAATGGGCGACGAGTCGTTCCTCAAAGTCGGCGAACTGCTTCTGCTCAGGGACTCGACGGCTCGCCGACACCGCACCCCTCCGGAGCCTCCGACGGACATACCCCGCGTCGCCACCAGTGCCCAGGTCGAAGGCATCCGACCCGCTGTGCTCGCGGCTGCCCGTCTCAACAAGTTCACCCTGCTGCGCAGGACCCACCCGGCCCCGGCCCAGGCTCGACTCATCGTGGCATCGATCGCCGAGGAACTCGGTGCCGATCCGGCACTCATGCAGGCCGTCGCCGCACAGGAGTCGGGATTCCAACACACCACGGTCTCGGCTGGCAACGCCATCGGCGTCATGCAGGTCACCCCACGATCGGGCAGGTGGGCCAGCGACATCGTCGGACGCAGTCTCGATCTTCTCGATGTCGCCGACAACATCGTTGCGGGCACCGTCATCTTGGGGTGGCTGATCGAAACGGCAGAATCGGAGAACGAAGCCTTGGCCGGGTACTACCAGGATCTGCGCTCCGTGAGAAGCGAAGGGCTGCTGCCCGAGACGAAGGCCTTCGTCCGTGCCGTTCAGATGCAGCGACAGCGAATGCAGGAGGCGCTATGAGTGCCCGCACGGATCCGCTCATCGGCACTATCCTCAATGACCGCTACCGCATCGATGCGAAGATCGCGCGCGGCGGAATGGCCATGGTCTACCGCGGCACCGATCTGCGCCTGGACCGTGAGATCGCGATCAAGGTCATGCATGAGCACCTGATCAGCGACGAGACCTTCGTCGAACGCTTCCGACGCGAGGCCATCAACGCCGGGCGCCTGACCCACCCAAACCTCGTCGCCATCCATGACCAGTCTCGCGACGGCGACACCGTCTACCTCGTGATGGAACACCTGCCCTCGGTGACCCTGCGCCGTGAGCTCAAGCACCGCGGCACGTTCACTCCCCGGCAGGCGATCGTCGTTCTCGATGCGATTCTGGCTGCGCTCGAAGCGGTCCACTCCACCGGGATCATCCACCGTGATCTCAAGCCCGACAATGTCCTCCTGGGTACCGACGGACAGGTCAAGCTCGCAGACTTCGGACTCGCTCGCGCCGTGACCACCGCAACCACGACGAAGACGCTGATCGGCACCGTCGGATATGTCGCACCCGAACTCGTCACACGAGCCGGTGCCGATATCCGTACCGACCTCTACACCGTCGGCATCATGTTCTACGAGATGCTCACCGGCAAGCAGCCCTATACGGATGAAGTCCCGATCCAGGTCGCCTACCGTCACGTCCACGATTCTGTGCCTCCTCCATCGGACCAGATCACGGGCCTGAGTCCCCGACTCGATGCCCTGGTGCTGTGGGCGACGTCGAAGGATCCCAACGACCGCCCCGACGACGCCGCAGAGTTCAGGCTAGCCTTTGCCGAGGCACGTTCTGAGATGAGCGACGCCGAGCTCGATCTCGGCGACCCCAATGTGCTCCCCGGCGAGCACTCCCCTGCGCTGACAGCGAGCATCGATCTCGGAGCCGAAGCTCCGAAGGAGAAGCGATCGCGCACGGACGAGATCCCGTACCTCGACAACGACGACGATGAGACCGCCGAGGCGGATGCCTCGGACACTGCCTCCGACCAGGACACAGGTGGTACAGCGGGAGCCGCAGCAGCGGTCGGTGCTGCCGGCGTTGGTGCTGCTGCAATCGGAACTGCAGGAGCAGCTGCTGCGACAGGCAACGGAGAAGACCCTGCCGTCGATGCATCAGAAGACGACACCGATGACGAGGACGAATCTAGCGACAGCAAGACCGGATCAGTCGACAAGGCTGCGGGTGCGGCCGCCGCGGGAGGCACAGCTGCGGCAGGCGCCGGCGGAGCTGGGGATGCCGGCGGGAATGCCACCGAGGCTGCCGGCTCAAGTGCAGCAGCGTCTGCGGCTCCTCATCGCCGGCGCAGACGCCGACTGGCAACGACCATCGGTGCCGCCGTGCTCGTCCTCGCACTTGTGGCCTGGCTCGTCATTGCGAATCTTCCCGCACCGACCTCCATCGTGCCTGCCCAGCTGGCAGGCAAGGACATCGAGAAGGTGTCCTCACAGATTGAGAACAGCGGCCTCGAGGCTCAGCCGAAGGAGGTCTTCGACGACACTGTTCCGGCCGGAAAGGTCATCGGCACCGAACCGGTGGGCGGATCCGAGCTGGCACCGGACTCGACTGTCACGGTCGTTGTGTCCAAGGGCGAAGAGATGTTTGCAGTGCCCAAGCTCAAGGGTCTCAGCAAAGATGAGGCCGAGGACGCTCTGAAGAAAGCCGATCTGAAACTCGGCAAGGTTGATGAGGAGTACAGCGACTCGGTCGATAAGGACACTGTCATCTCAGCTTCGAAGAAGTCGGGTGACGAACTGTCCAAGAACACGAAGGTCGATCTCGTCATCTCCAAGGGCGTCAAACCGACTCCCGTGCCCAATGTCGAGGGCCTGACGTTCGACGCCGCCTATGCCACATTGGCCAAACGCGGATTCCGTGTCGGCAAAGACGAAGTCTTCTCCGACGACGTCCCCAAGGGCAAAGTGGTTTCGCAGTGGCCGAAGAGCTCCGAAGCCAAGCCCTATGACTCTCTCATCATCGTCCGCGTCTCCAAAGGCAAGGAGAAGAAGGAAGAGTCCAAGGACGACAAGAAGGATGAGAAGAAGAAGGACGAGGACAAAAAGGACACAGACAAGAAGGACGAAGACAAGAAGGACGACTGAATCCGTCGGGTTCCTTCACTGAGCAGTGTCCGTCTCTGAACAACATCGCCAAGTCTTTGAATACAATGAAGCCGGTGGCCGTGCGATTCGATCGCACGGCCACCGGCTTTTTCGCGGCTGTCTGAGACGACAGGTCACGGTCTGTGACAACGAGCCAACGGCTGCTGGCTGAGCGTCACATCAATTGCGGCGTGTGAGGTACTCCGCGACCTGGAACGCCATCTCCAGCGATTGGTCGTGATTGAGGCGAGGATCAACGAGGGTCTCGTAGCGACGGCGCAGTCCCTCGTCGTCGATCTCGGTCGCTCCACCCATGATCTCGGTGACGTCATCTCCGGTGAGCTCGATGTGCAGTCCGCCCGGAATGGTCCCGGCTTCCTGATGCGCGGTGAAGAAGCCTTCGACTTCGGCCATGACGTCCTCGAATCGACGGGTCTTGTACCCGGTGTTCGAGGTGATGGTGTTTCCGTGCATCGGATCGCAGACCCAGGTGACATGCGGAAGACGGTCGCCGATTCCGGCAAGCAGATTCGGCAGTGCTTCGGTGATCTTCCCTGCACCCATGCGGGTGACGAAGGTCAGTCGACCAGGCTCTGCGTCGGGATCGAGCTTCTCTGCCAGGGCCAGAGCGTCGTCGGCTGTGGCCGTGGGACCAAGCTTGACGCCGATCGGGTTGCGCACCTTCGACAAGAAGTCCACGTGGGCTCCATTGATGTCGCGGGTGCGTTCGCCGATCCACAGGAAATGACCCGATACGTCGTAAGGCTCTCCGGTGCGTGAGTCGATTCGGGTCAGTGCCCGTTCGTACTCGAGGAGCAGGGCCTCGTGAGCGGCATAGAACTCGGTCGTCTTCAGCGCATCGAAGTCTGCACCGCATGCGTCCATGAAACGGATGGCGCGATCGATCTCGCGCGCAGTCTGCTCGTAACGCTGGTAACCGGGATTCGATGTCAGGAACCCGCGATTCCACTCATGGACGAGACGCAGGTCAGCGAAACCGCCCTGGGTGAATGCCCGGATGAGATTGAGAGTCGAAGCGGAGACATGGTAGCCCTGAAGCAGCCGCGCCGGATCGTGACGGCGAGACTCCTCGGTGAACTCGTAACCATTGACGATGTCGCCTCGGTATGAGGGAAGCGTGGCACCGTCTCGTGTCTCCATGTCCGCGGAGCGGGGCTTGGCGAACTGACCGGCCATACGACCGATCTTGACGACGGGCATGGAACCGCCGTACGTCAGCACCGCGGCCATCTGCAGCACAGTCTGCACTCGGGCTCGGATCTTATCGGCCTGAGCGCCGGCAAAGGACTCCGCACAGTCACCGCCGGCCAGGACGAAAGCCTCGCCTCGGGAGGCGGCTGCGATGCGCTGCTTGAGCACGTCGGCCTCGCCGGCGAAGATCAGCGGCGGAGAGTTGCGCAGGCTGGTCAGGGCATCGTCGAGTGCCGGAGTATCAAGATAGGTCGGCTGCTGCTGCGGATCCATCTCACGCCAGGCATCAAGACCGCTGAGGTCATTCGTGCCTGCTGGGGCGCTGTCTCTGTTGGCGAATACCGGATCGATATGGAAGCTCACAATCGTTCTTTCATGATGTTTCGGTACCGGTTTCGAAGTCCTCTGCCGAGACGTTGTCGAGGAAGTCCCTGAATTGGGCAACTTCCTCTTCGTCGGCTTCGGGTGCTTCGATTCCGGCGTCTTCGAGAAGTTCTGAATCGACGTAGACGGGACACTGGGCCGTGAGGGCCAGCGTGACTGCGTCGGAGGGACGTGCAGAGATCGACTTTCCATCGTTCGTGTGCAGCTCGGCCAGGAAGATCTGTCCGTCGCGGCCGGTGATCGTGACATCGGCCAACGACGTCTCATACGCTTCGAGAGTATCGAGCAGCAGCGCATGCGCCATCGGTCGCGGTGGGGTCAGTCCCCGCTGCGCAATCGAGAGTGCATTGGCTTCGATGGCACCCACCCAGATGGGCAGGTAGTAGGCAGGCTCAGTGGCTTTGAGCAAAAGGATGGGCTGGTTGGCAGGCATCTCGATGCGAACACCAACCACCTCAACTTCAATGTTTGACATTATCCCCCGGTCAGGAGCGCGGACGCTGCTGGAAAATCATCCGGAACTTGCCGATCTGCACATCGGCTCCGTTCTGCAATTCAATGGAATCGATCAGCTGACGACCCACATAGGTTCCGTTGAGTGAGCCTGTGTCGCGCAGTGTGAAGCCACTTGGTGTCCGAATGAATTCAGCATGCTTGCGCGAAACGGTGACATCGTCAAGGAAGATGTCTGCGTTGGGGCTGCGACCCACAGTCACCACGTCGGTGTCGAGCAGAATCTGCGAACCCGAGTCCGGACCTGAAACGACGACGAGAAGTGCATCCGTGTCCTGCAGACCTTCGAGGTCGGGCACAGGGTGGATCTCACCGGTATGCGGATCCAGGATCCCGTGGAACTGCTGACTGCCGGAATCACTGGAGACCGGCTCATCGTTGCGATACTGCTGTTCCTGGCCGTTGCCGTGATGTGGTCCCTGTCCCTGGCTGCCATACTGCTGTCCCTGGCTACCGTACTGCGGTTGGTTGCCGTATTGGGGCTGGTTGCCATACTGCGGCTGATTGCCCTGGGGAGGATACTGGCCTTGGTTCGGCTGCTGCGAAGGCTGCTGATAGCCGGGCTGCTGGCCCTGGCTCCCCGGGAACTGGCCCTGCTGTCCGGTGTTGTACTGACCATGCTGAGCGCCATTGTGCTGCGGAGCATTGCCGTACTGCGGAGCCTGCGGACCGTTGTTCACCGGAGCCTGACCGTAGGGAGGTGTCTCCTGCGGAGCTGGGCTGCCCTGAGACTGCTGGGGCGGCGCATAGTTCTGCTGGCCGTTTCCCTGGCTGCCCCCGTTGTTCTGACCGTAGGGGTCGACCTGCGGATTGTGGCGAGTCTCGGGTCCAGAAGCGTCGTCGCCGTTTCCGGCGCCGAATGGGAACCTCTTCGACTGCGGCACCTGACCGTTGTCATACCAGGTCTGCGAGGGGTTGGGACGACCTTGATCGTTGTTCTGCGACATTTACGCCTCCTCGCTCTGAATGAGCTCTTTGTACTGCTCACTGTCCATCAGCGCTTCGACCTGCTGTGGATCACTGAGTTCAACGAGATACATCCAACCGTCCTGGAACGGGGAGGTATTCACGGTTTCGGGAGCGTCATCGAGTCCTTCGTTGACCTCGGTGACGGAACCGGACACGGGTGCAATGAGATCGGACACGCTCTTCGTGCTCTCGACCTCGCCGCAGGATTCTCCAGCAGTGGTCTTATCGCCGACATCAGGAAGATCGACATACACGACGTCACCCAGCTGTTCTTGGGCAAAATCGGTGATACCCACGCGGACAACCGCACTGTTCTCCGTGGTCTCGACCCATTCATGGTCGCGCGAGTATCGCAAGGACACTGGATAATCCAGGTTTGCCATGTCGACTCCTCTTAGCTTGTTGGTCCTCCAAGCATAGCCGCCTGGGGTGCTTTCATAACAATCACGAAACAGAAATGTTACCGATCCTCGGTACCAGCCCAGGCTTGCACCCGTCTCTCACATGACTACCTGGGATGATACTCGTTTTTTCATGGTCACGAAACGCAATTTTGGCACTTGGCCGGGGATCGTTATAGGCTGGGTCTCGTTGCTTTCCGAAGCAGCACGGAAACGGGCTATAGCGCAGCTTGGTAGCGCGCTTCACTGGGGGTGAAGAGGTCGTGGGTTCAAATCCCGCTAGCCCGACCGTGTGATGTGTCGCGACATCGTTCACTCGATGTCGCGGCACATTTCTCATTTCTGACCCGGTCATGTCTCACGACATCGTGCACATATTCGGGTGCATGTCTCACGACATCGTTCACTGTATGTCTCGCGTCATCGTTCATTTCTTCTTTTGGTAGTCCTTGCTCGCATCGAGTGTGTGTTCAGCGATGATTTCGCCCGCATCTCGGTCAATGACCATTGTTTCGGGTCCTTGTATGAGCAGCAGCACTCGCTTCCTAGCCCAAGCCCTCCCGATGCCCAGGTGCCTTAGTTTCCCGGCATAGCGGATGCTGATCGTGCCTGTGGCATCAACTTGGTCGTATCTGACTCTCCAGATCGTGTCAGCGATGTCGATGACCGGGACAGCTTTGCTGATGGCCGTGTACGCGGTCTCGGGGGTGCGTCTGCCAATGGCCCTGTGGGGCCGTTGCGTGTTGTAGACGTGGGCGAACCTGACCAGTTGGGTATCGAGTGCTTCGAAGGTCGCCACGAGTCCGTCTGCGGCCAACCAAAGTTTGAGCGTTTGGTGGTAGCGCTCGACCTTGCCCTGCGTCGTGGGGTGGTGGGCTGCCCCGTTCTTCTGCACGATGCCCATATCGGACAGGAGTTGTTCGAACCCGTTGGGCTGTTTGGGTCTGCCGTCATGGCCACGGGAAAAGCGGGTCGTGTAGACCATCCCGTTGTCAGTCAGCGTTGATGCTGGTGGCGCGTAGGTATCCATGGTCTGGGTGAACGTATCGATGACGACACGTCCGGTGATTTCGGGATAGGCGGTGGCATGGAGCAACATCCGCGAGTGGTCATCGAGCCAGGAGATGATCTTGGCATCGGTGCCATCGGTCAGGGGCCAGTGGGTGAAGTCGGATTGCCAGGTCTCGTTCGGTGCTGCGGCTTCGAAACGGTGCCAGGACGAGCGTGGTCGCTTCTGGGGTTGGTCGGTGATCGTGTTGTTACGACGCAGGATCCGCCAGATCGTGGCGGTGCTGGGCCTCGTCTGTGCTGGGAGTCGGTCCCAGATCGATTCCGGGCCGGCGTCGAGGCCTTCGGCGATGAGTCTGGCACGGAGTTTGAGGATCGTGGTGATCGTGGCCTTGTCGGTGGCGTTGGGGTTGGAGTGAGGGCGTCTGGGCTGTGGGTCGACAGCGTCGAGTCCTCCGGTCCTGTAGCGGGCGAGGAGGGTGTAGATCCAGCGCTTCGAGACGTTGTAGCGAGTAGCTGCTTCGAGGACGGTCAGGTTGCCCTCGGTGATGGCGAGGACGATGACGCGGTTTCTGTTTGTCTCTTTCATGTGTGAACGATGTCGTGAGACATGGGGTGAAGGATGTCGCGACACAGGGTGTGCATGATGTCGTGACACAGTCAGTGATCGATGTCGTGAGACAGGAGTGAACTATGTCGTGCAACCAGACACCGCTAGCCCGACCGTGTCATGTGTCGCGACATCGTTCCTACGATGTCGCGGCACATTTCTCATTTCTGACCCGGTCATGTCTCACGACATCGTGCACATATTCGGGTGCATGTCTCACGACATCGTTCACTTCCGAGTCTGCCCAGCAACGGCCCCGAGCGACAATTTCAAGGCCGCTATGCCGCTCAGTCGCTCAGCTGCTCGGTCATACAGCCGCTGAGCCGCTCAGCCTCAACGTGGCTGCCTCCCGCCCAGTCGACCGGCAAAGACCATCGTGACGGCGCCGATGAGGATCAGAACAGACAGCCCCCACCGCAGATTGCCGAAACCGGCGATGACGCCGACTACCGGACTGGTCCCCAAGAAGCCGATTCTCATAATCCAATTCACCAGCGTGACGCCTCCGGCCCGCCCCACTCCCGGCAGGTGGGCAGCGGCTCCGAGCGCACCCGGAACGAGAGTGGCCGAACCATATCCCATCATGCCGAGGCCGACCAGCAGCTGGACGGGCTCGAATGCGGTGACAGCCCCTAGACCGCCGAGGGCGATGAGTCCCCCACCGAGGCGAGCGATCCGGCTGGGCCCGAAACGCTGAACCAACAGATCGCCACTGAAGCGGCCCAGGCATTGGCTGCCGATGACCACGCTGAAGGCGATTCCGGCTGTCGCGGCAGACATACCGCTGAACTCGACCGCGGCCAACGCGGACCAATTGTTCGCGATGTCCTCGACCGCAGTTCCGCAGATGGCAACGACAGCCAAGGGCAGTGCCATGAGCAGAATGGCTCGCTTCGAACTGGGATGCTTCGCACTTGCAGCATCGCTGGAATCTGCAGCCTCGCTGGGACCGGCGCCAGCCTCGGCGACGTCATCGAGACTGGAATTCGCAGGACCGTTGCGAGGAACGGTATCGCCGATCAGTCGACGAGCCAGCAGGATCACGATAATGGATGCCACCGTGATCAGTGCCAGGTGGAGCCTCATGTCCATCCCATTGGCAGCGGCGATCGTGGCAAGGGCACCGCTGACGAGCCCACCCAAGCTCCACAGCGCATGCATCGACGAGAGGATGACTCGCGACAGGCTCTCCTGGACCCCGATGCCCACGACGTTCTGGGCCACGTCCACAATGGCATCGAAGAAGCCGACGAGGAACAGACAGACGGCCATCATCCATCCGTTGACCGACCACGCCGTTGTGGCCGCCGACAGGCCCAGCAGCACGGTGCCTCCGACGACGACGGCGTTGGCTCCGAACTGTGAGATGAGGTGCGCCGGTACGACTGAGGACACGATCGCGCCGAGCGCGAACGATGCGACGACGAGTCCGAACTCCCACGAGCTCAGCCCCAGCCGCTCGACCAGCAGCGGATACCACGGCAGCAGCGCCGCAAACACGAAACCATTGCAGCTGAAATAGAGCCCGACACCGGCGATTGCGCGCGCACCGGCGCTGGGCCGAGGACTCATTGGCCGGACTCACTCGCCCGGTCGTTCGAGCCTGCCCCCTTCTTTGCCACGAGCCTGCCCTCTCGCATGTTCAGACCGGCACGTCCGAGCACCAGCAGAGTCACCAGGATGCCGAGGAGCTTCCACCAGAGACCGTCGGTCATGAACAGCAGCACCATCGCGGCCAGAATCGGAACCAAGTGGGTCATCGACCACCCGACATACCCGCCGAAGCTCGGCATCGTCACGTTGGCCGAGTCAGCAACGGATTTCACCATGAAGTTCGGACCATTGCCGATGTAGGTGATCGCCCCGCCCATGACAGCGCCCAGGGACACTGCGATCAACAGAGTTTCCGCGACGCCTGCCACTCGGGGCTCGCCCGGCACCTGGGCGGCCATTTCGAAGAAGGTCACATACGTCGGAGCATTGTCGAGCACCGAGGAGAGTCCACCGGTGAATACGAAGAGCGAGATCTCGTTGAGCGGAATCCGATGCGCAATCTGACCGAGGTAGGCCAGCGCGGGCATCATCGTGAGGAAGATGCCGATGAACAGTGCCCCGACCTCGAGGATCGGTGTCCACGTGAACTTGTTGAGGTTGAATCGGGCACCGCGGTCGCCGAAGAGGAATGAGGCGAGTGCGGCGGCGAGCATCACGATTTCGCGCCAGGGAACGAATTGGGCGAAGCTTGCGTGCCCGGATTCGACCGCATGCATGTCGATCGAGGGGATGAACGCGACGGCGATGATGATCACGGCAAGATAGATGAGTCCGCTCGCCCCGCGCAGCCCGAGTTTGGTGGCGTACTCCGCGTCCTTTTCCAGCGCCTCGGCGGGTTCCTTCGCATACATCTTGCGATCCAGGGCATAGAAGCTGATCAGCAGCAGCGAGTTGACGAAGAGCCAGTAGGGCCACAGTCCGAACGTCCATTCGAAGGGCACTCCACGCAGCATTCCGAGGAACAGCGGCGGGTCGCCCAGTGGGGTCAGCAGACCACCGCAGTTGGCCACGATGAAGATCGTGTAGACGACGGTGTGGGTCCGGTGCTTGCGGTCCTGGTTCGTGTTGAGGATCGGACGGATGAGAAGCATCGCAGCCCCGGTGGTGCCGATGAACGAAGCAAGCACCCCACCGACGGCGAGGAAGATCGTGTTGTTCTTCGGAGTCGCCTTGATGTCACCGACAAGGAAGATTCCTCCGGAAGCGACGAACAGGCTGCCGACCAAGACGATGAACTGGAAGTACTCCACCAGAGCGTGGGAGACAGTGGAACCGGCTCCGCCGATGACGAACCACACGGCGATGGGAACACCGAGGACCAGAGCCACGGTGAGTTTGACGAGATTTCGGTCCCAGATCTTCTCGGTGGCAGGAATGAGCGGCAGGACCGCAATGCATCCCAAGAGCAGAACGAATGGGATGATACTCCACCAGGCAACAGCCATGCGGCGGTCCCTTTCTCATAGTGGTGATGACGAGTTCCACCGAGCTCGTCGACGGCGACGTGGCACTTACTCTACTGACAATTCGGCTCCGCTCCCCGCAGTCGCTCATTTCTCGGACAGTCGGGCTTCTCGGACAGTCGAGTTTCTCGGACGATCATGTGCCGGACATCTTCGCAGTGGCATACCCTGGGGTGCAGCTCATCGACGTCGCATTCGCACCAGGTGCCGAATGTCATTCACAGGAGGAGTCCCACTTGCCTCACAACGACCCATCCCCCGACGGCAGACTCCACGGTCGAGAACGGGTGAACTCCCGCATCGTCGGGATCTCGCTGGCCGCCGCATTGGGCGGATTCCTCTTCGGATTCGACACTGCCGTCATCAACGGCGCCGTCGACGCCTTGGCCGAGGAATTCGCCCTCGGTGCCGGAGTGAAGGGCTTCGCGGTCTCCTCAGCCCTGCTGGCGTGCGCGCTCGGAGCCTGGTTCGCGGGCAGCCTGGCCAATCGCTACGGCCGCCTCCCGGTCATGGTCGTCGCAGCAATCCTGTTCCTCGTCTCTGCCATCGGATCAGGTTTGGCCTTCGGCGTCACCGACCTCATCATCTGGCGCATGGTCGGCGGTCTCGGTGTAGGTGCCGCATCCGTCATCGCCCCTGCCTACATCGCCGAGGTGTCTCCCGCCCGAGTGCGCGGTCGCCTCGGTTCCCTGCAGCAGCTGGCGATCGTGACCGGCATCTTCGCCGCGCTCCTGTCGAATGCCCTGTTGGCGTCGCTGTCCGGCGGGGCCGCCGATCCCCTGTGGTTCGGCATCGAGACCTGGCGCTGGATGTTCATGGTCGAGGCTCTGCCCGCGCTGGTCTACGGGCTCATGGCCCTGGGACTGCCCGAGTCCCCACGGTTCCTGGTCGCCCGCGGCAGAGAGGACGAGGCGGCTCGGGTTCTGCGCGTCTTCACCGGGGTCACCGACACGGATTCGCTCATCGAGCGCATCCGCGATTCGATCCGACGCGAGGACAAAGAGTCCTTCAAGGACCTCATCGGTCGCCGTTTCGGGCTCAAGCCGATCGTCTGGATCGGAATCCTGTTGTCCGTGTTCCAGCAGTTCGTCGGCATCAACGTCATCTTCTACTACTCCACGACGCTGTGGAAGTCGGTCGGCTTCGACGAATCCAGTGCCCTGCTGACCTCGGTGATCACCTCGGTGACGAATATCGTCGTGACGATCGTCGCGATTCTCCTCGTCGACAGAGTCGGGCGTCGGAAGATGCTCTTGGCCGGTTCGTTCCTGATGGGAATCTCATTGGCGATGATGGCGGTGTCGTTCTCGTTCGCCGAGCTCGCCACGGCTGCCGATGGCACCACCAGTGCCCAGCTGGGTGCGCCGTGGTCGATCATCGCGCTGATTTCAGCGAATGTGTTCGTCGTCGGATTCGGCGCCACCTGGGGTCCCCTGGTGTGGGTGCTGCTGGGAGAGATGTTCCCCAATCGGATTCGCGCCGGCGCGCTTGCCGTGGCCGCCGCAGCCCAGTGGATTGCGAACTTCGCCATCTCGACGACGTTCCCGATCTTCGCCGATATCAGCCTGACCTTCGCCTATGGCTTCTACGCCTTCTTCGCGGTGCTGTCGTTCTTCTTCGTCTGGTGGAAGGTGCCAGAGACGAAGGGAATCGAGCTGGAGGATATGACCGAGGATCTCCCGGCTCGCCCGCGAGACTGAGTTCGCCGAGGTGGCTCGCCTTTCAGGGGACCGCGCCGAGGTGGCTCGCCGTTCAAGCCGAGCCGTGAGCGGCGTGTTCGGGCTTCTCGTCCTTCTTCTTCAGACCAATCACGAGTCCGACGATCGCCAGCGCGAAGCAGGCGCCGAGACCGACAGTCAGGCCCGGCTCCGCATTGTAGGCGGTGGCCAGGGCCTTGAACCCGATGAGACCGACAGTCGAGTAGATCAAAGCCCACAGCGAGCCGCCGACGACGAGCGCGGGAATGTAGCGGCGATAGCTCATGCCGCTGGTTCCCGCTGCCAGGTTGAGAACGGTCTGCACCCCGATCATGAGGAAGCTCAATGCGATCACCGGGGCGCCGAAGCGTTCGATCATGGCCTCGGCCTTCCGGTACTTCGGTCCCGACATGATCGCGTCGATGCGTTCGATCTTCCTGATTCCCTTGCGCGCCAAGCGCCCCAGGAGGAAGGTCCCGCCGGCCCGGGCCAGAATGATGCCGAAGAGAATGAGCCAGGTGACGGCGATGGGAAACGACCAGTCCAGTGGGTTCATCGCATATCGACGCCTCTGCCAACGTCCCGGGCGCTGTCCCTGCCATTGGCGCTGCACGGATGGTTTCGATTGCTCACGCCGCAATTGTACGCCAGGTGAGGTTAGTCTCCCCTCACCTGGCGCACATGGTCAGCCTCGTGAGCGAGTCACGTCAGTCTTCTCAGTCGAACGTCAGTCTCCTCAGACGAGTTCGCCGCCCAGATGAACCGAACTGACACGTGACTCGATTCCTCTGACGTCTGCGGTGCTGAGATCACCGTCGACGACGACCAGGTCGGCGAGCGCACCTGCCTCGATCCGCCCGACGTTGTCATGGCCGAGCAGTTCGGCCGCAATGGACGTGCCGGCCGCCAGGGCTTCTGTAGTGGAGAGGCCGACCTCGGCGAGAAGGCTGATCTCTTCAAGGTTCTCCCCGTGCGGGCCGACGCCGGCATCGGTGCCCATCGCAATCCTGACTCCAGCCTCATGGGCCTTCGTGATCGACGCATAGTGGGCTTCGATGACGGAATACGCCTTGTCGACCACGGACTGCGGCAGAGCTGAACCCGCCTCGGCGGCCTTGATCACTGCCTGCGGAGCCTGCAGGGTCGGGACCAGGAAGGTGCCGTTCTCAAGCATCAGGTCGATGGCTTCGTCATCAAGGTAGATGCCGTGTTCGATGGAACGCACCCCCGCGCGGACCGCGTTCTTGATTCCTGGGGCACCTTGGGCATGGGACATGACGTGCGCGCCCTGGGCAGCCGCCTCGGCGACGATGACGGCGATCTCAGCCTCGGTGAACTGGGAGTGCCGGGGATCATCACGGGGTGAGAGCACGCCACCGGTCGAGCAGATCTTGATGTGATCGGCACCGGCTCGCAGCAGCTCACGGGTCTTGCGCTGCACTCCCTCGAGCCCATCGGCCACGCCAGAGGGCCGACCAGGGTGAGGGGCGAGGAATGGCGAATCGGCGCCCGAGACCAGGTGGAAGTCACCGTGTCCTCCTGTCTGGGACATGATGTTCACGGCAATCGACATACGCGGCCCACGGACGATGCCCGTCTCGGCTGCGACCTTCGCACCGAGATCGGTGCCACCGGCATCGCGGACAGTGGTCACTCCGCCCTTGAGCGTCTTGCTCATATTGTCCACGGAGTTGTAGAACTGCAGTGAGAACGGGTCATGGAATGACGAGGAGTTGCTGGCCCCCGTGCTCATCAGGTGCACGTGGCAGTCGATGACGCCGGGAATGACTGTCTTGCCCGCACAGTCGATATAGGTGTCTCCGGCATCATGTGAGCCCTGGCCGCCCTCGGTGACGGCGGTGATGGCTCCCCCATCGACGACGATGTCTCGCACCCCCGGCAGGAACCGGAATCCGTCGAAGACCTTGGCGTTCTTGAAGACTGTGACCATTGACTCTCTCCTCATCATTGAAAATCGCTCGGGTGACGTGTCTCACGCCCGCACTTCAGCTCTATCACGGACATCTGCGTCTCGTCATGCTGTGGTTGAGCCGTCATGCTGCGGTTCGGCCCACACGCTGTGGTTCACACAATAGTGAAGGCTCTGCACCATAGTGAAGATGCCCATGGTCCGAGACTCACCTGCGATCAGGATCGAGACCGCGCCACACCCTGTTGCCGGGCTGCGTGTTCACATTCACGACACCTTCGAGCTATAGAGTGTTGGTCGATGATGGCTGGCACGTAGGCCGCTGTCCGTTTCTCACGCTCGACCCGGAAGACCTGTGACTGTATATTCTGCGCAATTTCCCGCACCTCCGCGACCACGCGAGGATCGCACCCTCATCGACGTTCTCCTGGAGATCGCCGGAGCTCATGGCGACCAGCCCGCCATCGATGACGGACAGCAGGTTCTCAGCTATTCCGAGCTGATCGTTGAGATACGTGACCTCGCACTGCGGTTGGCCTCTGTCGGAATCGGCCCCGGGGACAAGGTCGGCGTGCGTGTGCCCTCCGGTTCGGTCGACCTCTACGTGTCGATTCTTGCCACCATGATGCTGGGCGCAGCGTACGTTCCCGTCGACGTCGACGACCCCGATGAGCGGGCACACACAGTCTTCACCGAGGCGGCCGTCACCGGCATCATCACCGCCGACCGGTCGATCGAGTCTCGCACCGACCGGCCACCGCTGCAGAACTCGGAGCTGCGCCGTCCCACTCCCGACGACGACTGCTGGGTCATCTTCACCTCCGGCTCGACAGGCAAGCCCAAGGGTGTGGCTGTCTCTCACCGCAGCGCAGCGGCATTCGTCGACGCCGAGGCCGCCATATTCTGCCAGGAGGAGCCGCTTGGCCCCGGTGATCGGGTATTGGCCGGACTGTCCGTGGCCTTCGATGCCAGCTGCGAGGAGATGTGGCTGGCCTGGCGCCATGGTGCCTGCCTGGTACCTGCGCCCCGCACATTGGTGAAGTCCGGGATGGACTTGGGGCCGTGGCTGTCCTCGCGCAACATCACGGTGGTCTCGACCGTGCCCACCCTCGCCGCTCTCTGGCCGGCCGACAGCCTCGATGCTGTCCGCCTCCTGATCTTCGGCGGAGAGGCCTGCCCGCCGGAGCTCGGGCGCCGACTCAGTGATGAGAGCCGGGAGGTCTGGAACACCTATGGCCCCACCGAGGCGACCGTGGTGGCCTGCGGTGCCCAGCTCGACGGCTCCGACCCGGTGCGGATCGGACTGCCCCTGGCCGGTTGGTCCCTGGCCGTCGTCGACGCGGCCGGCATTCCGGTGGCCGAAGGCGAGACCGGCGAACTCATCATCGGTGGGATCGGGCTGGCCCGCTACCTGGATCCTGAGAAGGACGCCGAGAAGTACGCGCCGATGCCGTCCTTGGGCTGGGATCGGGCCTACCGTTCGGGTGACCTGGTCGTCAACGACCCCACAGGACTCATCTTCGTCGGACGTGCCGATGAGCAGATCAAACTGGCCGGTCGCCGGATCGAGCTCGGCGAGATCGATGCCGCCCTGCAGGCTCTGCCCGGTGTCGAAGGTGCCGCAGCGGCCGTCAAGCAGACCCCGGCCGGCACCGACATCCTCGTCGGCTACCTCGCCTCGAGCGCACCTGATCCGGAATCCCGCATGTCCGAGTGGGAACAGCTGCTGCGCGCCGAACTGCCTGCTGCCCTGGTTCCCCGGCTCACCCTCATCGAGGAGCTGCCGACGAAGACTTCGGGCAAGGTCGATCGCAACGCCCTACCGTGGCCGATGGGCGATGCCGCCGAGGTGGAGGGAAGCTCCGAGGTCTTCGATCCCGAGGTGGAATGGATCGCCGAGCAGTGGTCCTCTGTGCTCGGGGCTCGCCCCGGCTCGGACACGGACTTCTTCACCGCCGGAGGTGGATCGCTGGCCGCCGCGCAGTTGGTCTCACGGCTGCGGACCGAGCACCCCAGCGTCACGGTCGGTGACATCTACTCCCACCCGCGCTTCGGGGCGCTCTCAACCCTATGTCTCGTCGACAACGGGGCCGCCGCGGCCTCGGCACGTCCACGACGGACGATCGCACGCACGTCGAAGGGCATGCAGGCATTCCAGACGCTGCTCGCGATACCTGTCCATATCCTCGGCGGTGTGCGCTGGGTCGTCATTGCGATGGTGCTGGCGAACATCGGCAGCAGCCTCGGCGCGGATCTTCCGGTCACTCCCTGGCCCGTGATCATCACCCTGTTCCTCGTCTTCGTCACTGCCTGGGGCCGTATGCTCATCTCTGCCGGTGCCGCACGCGCCCTCATGGCCGGCATCAGGCCAGGAGACTATCCGCGATCGGGATGGGTGCATAAGCGCCTGTGGTTGGCCGAGCACATCGCGGATCTCGCGGCGGCCGTCTCGGTGGCGAGCGCACCCTGGGTGACCTGGTACGCGAAGCTTCTGGGCAATAAGATCGGCTCCGATGCCGATCTGCACTCAGCGCCTCCTGTGACGGGGTTCCTGACCCTGGGCGAGGGTGCCGCGATCGAACCCGAGGTCGACCTCAAGGGCTGGTGGGTCGACGGTGACCTGCTGCGCATCGGCACGATCGAAGTCGGCTCCAATGCGACGATCGGAGCCCGCTCCACCCTGATGCCGGGCACCCGCATCGGTGAAGGCGCACTCGTCGAGGCCGGATCGGCTGTGACAGGCAAGGTGCGCCGCAACCAGATCTATTCGGGGTCCCCCGCGGTCCGGATCGGCAAGGCCAAAAAGAGTTGGCCCGCTCCCCCACCTCGGCGCCGGCTGCCCTTCCTCCTCTATGCTCTGGGCTCTCAGATCAATGCCGCTCTGCCGTATCTGGCAGCCCTGCCCGGCATCGCGCTCATGCTCGGTGTCTCAGGCATCGACGTCGTCGAGTCTCCGTGGCTCGTCCTCGCCTGGTCTCCTCTCATCGCGTGCCTGTGGTTCGTCTGCACTGCACTGCTGATCCTGGTGTCAGTGCGACTTCTGTCAATCGGCATGGAAGAGGGAGAGTTCCCGGTCCGTTCGGCTCGCGGCTACCGCGTCTGGGCGACCGAGCGCCTCCTCGACCTGGCCCGTGACCTCCTCTTCCCGCTCTATGCTTCGATGCTCACACCCTGGTGGCTGCGAATGCTCGGCGCGAAGGTCGGACCGGGCACGGAGATCTCAACAGTGGTCTTCGTCCCCAAGATGACGACCATCGCCGCCGGCGCGTTCCTCGCCGATGACACCATGGTCGCCAGCTACGAACTCGGACACGGATGGATGCGCGCCGGTCGCGCGAAGGTCGGCAAACGTGCCTTCCTCGGCAACTCGGGAATCGCCTCCCCCGGACGACGAGTGCCGAAGAACGCACTGGTCGCGGTGCTCTCCGCAGCCCCGGCGAAGGCGAAGAAGGGCTCCTCATGGCTGGGCTCTCCCCCGGTGCAGCTGCGCAGAGCCGCCGTCGATGCCGACGAGGCGCTCACCTATGCTCCGAACTTCGGCGTCAAAGCTGCCCGCGGATTCTTCGAGACTCTGCGCATCACCTCGGTGATGGTCGCCGGGCTTCTCATCGCCGCAGTTCTCCTCACGATCGAGTTCCTGCTGGGACTGCCGAACTCCGGCTCCGCTTCGGGAGCTGCCGGTGGAGCCGGTGCTGCAGGCGATGGCGGTTCGTTCCTGGCCTCTGTCGGTCTCGCGCTGCTGACCTCGGGCATCGTGATGATGGCCGCCGGTGCTGTGGCGGCAGGACTCGCGATCGCAGCCAAGTGGATCTGCGCGGGTCCGATCAAGGCAGGCGAACACCCACTGTGGTCATCGTTCATCTGGCGCAACGAGGTCGCCGACTGCTTCGTCGAGCTCATCGCCGCACCATGGTTCGCGCGGAACGCTGTCGGGACACCTGCCATCGTGTGGTACCTGCGTGCCATGGGCGCGAAGATCGGCCACGGGGTGTGGTGTGAGACCTACTGGCTGCCTGAAGCCGACCTCGTCAGCCTCGGCGACAACTCCACGATCAACCGCGGCTGTGTGGTCCAGACGCACCTCTTCCACGACCGGGTGATGAGTTTGGACACCGTCGAGCTCGAGGACGGGTCGACCCTGGGACCCAACAGCGTGATTCTGCCTGCCTCCAGCTTGGGCACGAATGCCACAGTCGGTGCGACGTCGCTGGTCATGCGCGGAGAGTTCGTACCCGCGCATGCCTATTTCAGCGGCAATCCTGTCATACCCTGGGTGGATGCACCAGAACTTCCTGAAGTCGGATCCAGCGAACCGGAAACACCAGCAAGGCGGCACCACGATGCTTGATCCCTACACTCCCGACGTCGGCAACTCCGACCTCACCATCGACCACTACGACCTCGACCTCGACTACCGGATCGGGCCTAACCGCCTCTCCGCACGCGCGAGCCTGACCGGGAGGGTGCTGCAGGAGACGAAGACGATCGTCCTCGACCTCACAGGCCTGCGGGTCACGAAGGCTCTCGTCAACGGCAAGAGGGTTCGGTACTCGACGCGGGGCAAGAAGCTGCGGCTGACCACCGATCTCCTGCCCAAGAACCAGCCGGTGCGCATTGACATCTCCTACGTCGGCAACCCGCAGCCCGCGATCGGGGCCTGGGGCGACGTCGGCTGGGAGGAGCTCGAAGACGGCGTCCTCGTCGCCGGGCAGCCCGTCGGCGCATCCACCTGGTTCCCCTGCAACGATCACCCGTCGGATAAGTCGAAGTACCGCATCCGGGTGCTCACCGAATCCGAATACACCGTCGTGTCCAACGGCGAACTCGTCGACAAGGTCCGCAAGGCCGGGCGCACCCTGTGGACCTACGAATCCCGGACTCCGTTGGCCACCTACCTGGCAACGGTGCAGATCGGGCGCTACCGCTACTCCCAGATCGACGCCGAGGACGGCGCTGCGGCCTCCCCGATCCCCCTGGGTCTCTACGCGGGCGAACATTGGCCGAAGGCATCGACGCGGCTGCAGGTCCAGCATTCCATGATGAACGAGTTCATCGACCGGTTCGGGCCCTACCCCTTCGACCGCTACGACGTGGTCGTCACCGATGATGAGCTCGAGATCCCGCTGGAGTCACAGCCCTTGTCTGTGCTGGGGCCCAACCACCTGGGCGAGGAATGGGAGGCCGAACGGCTCGTCGCCCATGAGATGGCCCACCAGTGGTTCGGGAACTCACTGACACCTCGGCGCTGGTGCGATATCTGGCTCAACGAGGGCTTCGCCTGCTATTCGGAGTGGGTATGGTCGGAAGCCTCGGGTCGCAGCAGTGCCCACGAGTGTGCGCAGACCTGGAGGGAAGCCCTTTCCGACGAACCGCAGGACTTCCTGCTCAGCGACCCGGGCGGTCCCGACATGTTCGATGACCGCGTGTACAAGCGCGGAGCGCTGTGCCTGCATGCGCTGCGGCTCGCGATCGGTGACGAGGATTTCTTCACCGCGATCTCCGAGTGGACGACGAAGTATCGTCACTCCTCGGTCGAGACCTCGGATTTCCTCACGTGCATATCCGGTGTGGCCGGTCGCGACCTCGCCGAGGTTGTCCATCCGTGGCTGTACGAAGAGGAACTTCCCGAACTGGCTTAGCTGGTTTAGCCGACTTAGTTGGTTCGGGTCGGTCGGGTCGGCTCCGGACAGCTTGGGCCGGGGCGGCTCGGATCAGCTCGGCTATTTCAGCCGGCGGACGAGGATATCGGCATCCCCGTTGCGGCCGACCGCAACGAATCCACGGTCATGGTAGAGACGAGCCGCGCCGTTTCCGTCTTCGACCGAGAGGCTGACGGCTGGGAAGCCGCTCATCTTCGCCAATGTGCACACCACGTCGAGGAGCATGCCGCCGATGCCCTGCGACTGGTAGTCGGGCAGGACAGCCAACGACAGCTCGGGGATGTCCGCGGCCACCCAGCCGTACCCGGTGAACCGCGGCCCCACCTCGGCGGTGGTGCCGGTGGCATTGCCATCGTCTGAGTCATCGGTACCGCCTGTTTCATCGGAATCAGCGGGGGCCTGCGCGTCTGCGGCGGCCTGGTCAGTCGCGGTGGTCTGGTCACTCGCGGTGGCCTCGGGCGCGGCAGCCGACCTTTCGATCACTGCATCGAACTCGGCCAGACGCAGCCATGCGAGGCCCACGATCTCCGGGTCCGAACCGACAACGGAATCGTTCTCGGCGGCGTCACCCGTGTTCGGATCTGGCGCATAGGCGGCGACGGCGATGTCTCCGTTGCGGCCCCAGTCCTTGAAGTAGAAGGCGGCATCGTCGCGTTCGAGAAGCTCTTCGACCTCGATCCGAGGTTTGTCCATCGACCAGTTGAAGCACAGGTCGAGGAACGGCAGAAACACCTCGTCCGAGGTCTCTGTGCCCAGCGGACGGATGCGTGATCTCAGTGCGCTCCGGCGTTCCGCCTCGGCGGGATCCAGGTTCTGACGTTCGTTCATGAGGTTCCTTTCTCGACCGCACGAGTAATCCAGCTGCGGTTGCGCACACGCCAGCCCAATGTCAGCGCCCGCAGGCCGACGAAGCCGATGCAGAACGCCGCCCACAGCCCCAGAGCACCGGGCCAGTAGAGGACGACCGGAATCAGCAGGATCGCATATCCGCCTACTGCCACCAATTGTGCCAGAGCGAGATATTTCGCGTCCTCGGCACCCATGAGGACACCGTCGAGGACGAAGACATAGCCGGCGATGGGCATACTCAGCGCAAGCACGGGAAGCAGGCTCGTCATCAGCGCGATGACCGCGGGGTCCGAAGAGAAGCCGCGCGGGATGATTCCGGCGCCCGCAAAGAGGATGAGTCCGACCACGACTCCGAAGACGATGCCCCACAGACACAGCCTGCGATTGATCGCAGCCACCGCATCGACCTTCCGCGCACCCAGCTGCAGCCCGATCAGAGCCTGCCCCGCAATGGCCAATGAGTCGAGGGCGAGCGCCAGGGCGAAGAAGAGGCTCTGGGCGACTTGGATCGCGGCCAGCTCGGTGGTTCCCATGGCTGTGGCGAGAAAGACGAGGATGATCAGTGCCGCGCGCAGGGAGGCGTTGCGCACCAGCAGCCAGCCGGAGGTCTTCGCCGAGGCGAGCACGCCGGACCAGTCGGGGCGGAAAGTCGCATGGAATCGTCGTGCGGCCCTGATAGAGATCAGCACGTAGACGGAGCACATGCCGGCTTGGGCGATGACGGTGCCCAGCGCGGAGCCGGCGACTCCCATATCGAGACCATAGATGAAGATCGCGTTCAGCCCGATGTTGGCGATGCACCCGGCCGCGGCCACGATCAAGGGCGTCCGCGTGTCCTGGAGTCCGCGCAGGAGTCCTGTGGCGGCGATGACGACGAGCATGAAGGGCAGACCCCACCAGGAGATGGCGAGATAGGAGTGCGCTCCCTCGGCGATCTCGGCACCGGGCTCGAATGCTGCGATGACTGGTTTGAGCAGGGGCAGCCCAATGGCCAGCAGCACCACAGAGGTGCACAGAGCGAGCCAGATCCCGTCAAAGCCTGCGTTGATGGCACCGGAGCGGTCCCCCGCTCCCATGCGCCTGGCAACCCGCGGTGTGGTGGCGTAGGCGAGGAAGATCATCAGTCCCAGAACGGTCTGCAGGATCGTGGACGCAATGGCCAGCGACCCCAAAGCACCGGCGCCGAGGTGGCCGACCATGGCAGTGTCAGAGAGCAGGAAGATGGGTTCGGCAATCAGCGCTCCGAGGGCCGGAAGTGTCAATCGGAGAATGTCCTTGTCGATCGCTGCCACGAATCGAGTCTAACGAATCAATCGAGTCCGACGAATCGGGAGGCTTCGGCTCTCGTGTCAGTGGCGAATGAGATCATATAGCAACAAACTGATCCTTACATCGAGACATGAGAGAAAGTAACTGATAGCGGATATTTGTGGGTCATCTACGGTTCACGTTCTATAGCTGCAACTATTTTCTGTCGCCCTATATTCGAATCTCTCTATCTTTCAGTTCTATTTATAGATACACTGTTTATAGACACCAATGCCCTCGAAGGTCTCCACAGAGCGGTGGAGAGGAGGCAACGCAATGAAGCACATGAACGACAGCAGCTCGCACTACAGCGTGCATTCTGACGACACCAGTTCGTCAGCCTCCAACGGCCGTTGCCTCGATATCGACGAGGATTCTCCATTCAGCGACCTGTCGGCCGTCTACGCCTGCAGCGACCAGGCACAGTTCGCAGCGCTCGATGCCACCAGCGGCATCTTCGTTCGCGAGGTTGCGCACTACCTCGGTCTTGCTGGTCCCGATCTGACGGTCCCCTATGACTTCGCGCCTCTCGCGGAGACCGTCCGCCGACATTGCCGTCGCAAACGCCCACGCCCCCACACGACCTCCACAGCAGACGCAGCAGCCAGCGCACAGTCTCCCGCTCATTCCACACCTTCTGCTCCGAGCGCCTCGTCCACTTCCCGCCGAAAGAAGGATCGCGGAGCTGGTCGCAGAATGCGTCGTGAACAGAGGGAAGCACGGGAGCACCCTGAGCCGCTTCCAGACTTTCCTGCATTCAATCCCGCGTCGACGTTCAACGGCTGGACCCATCAATACGCCTGTGCTGAAGACATCTGCGAGTACTCGACGCTCCTCGGTGCCACCACGTCGGGGGCCTATAAGCACATCACGTCTGCAATGACGCTGGTCCACGGGCTTCCGAAGTTCCACCAGCGCTGCATCGATGGCGATTTCACCATCGAACACGTCGCATTTGTGACCCGACGCTGCCGGGATGTCGCGTTCAGATACCTGCCCAACATTGATGACTACCTGGCCGACAGGCGCGCAGACATCACGATCGAAACGTTCAAACGATCGCTCGCACTGAAGATCGCGGCACTTCAACCAGCACAGGAGACACTGGAGAAGGTCGCGGTCCGCCGCCGGGTTGACATCAGCACGGGTGATGACGGGACCGCATACCTCACGCTGACTGGTCCAGCTCCAGATCTCCACGCCTGCTACAGAAGAGTCGAGGCATTCGCTCGAGCCGTCTACAAGGGAAATATCGATGCATTCGGCGACCAACTGAACGACGGTGAGTCCTTCGACGACGATCGCGGCATCGACGCGCTCATGTTCGACATTCTCACTCGCACCCGACCCCAGCTGAAGCTTCGGATCACCAGCAACAACACGACAACGGGCGACATATCGAGCACGGACTTTCCGATCGATGGCCTGTTCACTGGACCTGACGGTGTCCCCATGTCGCCCGAGGAATCTCTGCTCGACTACATCGAACGGACCTTCGGTCAGATGAACGACGAGACTTCAGCACCGGCCGGCGCCAACAGCAAAGATCCTGTTGCCGGCCAGAAACAGTCTGCCGGCCAAAGACAGGGCGACAGCCAGGAACAGACCACCAGCCAAGGACAGGCTGCATCCGACTACTGGTTACGGGACCCGCGATTCTTCGAAGCCATGATCAAGGGTCGGCCGACGCCGGGTAGGGCATTCTGGCCGCCCGGGACCGACCCGCAGACACCACTCGACGATGATTCCTCGTCCCCGTATGACGGATCGACAAGTCCGGTCAGCTACGAGGTTCTCCTCGACTTACCCACCCACGAATATTGGCTTTCCCACCAAGCACGCACGACGATCACCGTCCCCATGTTCACGCTGCTCAGTCAGTTCCTCGGCACTTCAGGTGACGGCACAAGTGCCGAACCGGCCCGGACGCCGGCGACACCTGCCGACGCAGAGTCTGCAGAGACGACTGCGTCGACATCATCATCGGCCAACGCTGCCGGTGAGCAGTGGGCAGATGCAGATGTTTGCGATCTGGCCGGGATGCTTCCGGACGGCTCCCCACTGCCAGCCGATATGGCACGCAGGCTCGCCGGATATGCGTCAACATGGACACGTATCCTCACGGATCCAGCGACCGGCACTCCACTGGATGCGAAGGCAATCAGTTACACGATCCCCAACAGCGTTCGCCAGCCTCTTGCCGCCCAGTGGATGAACTGCACCATGCCCGGGTGCACCCGCCGGGCCGAGCTCACAGAAGTCGATCACATCATTCCCTTCGACCACAGCAGCCCACAAAGCGGTGGCCACACCCGATTCGGCAACCTGCATAATCTCTGCAAACTTCATCACCAGGCAAAGACTGACCAGAAGTTCTCGGTCAGAATGACCGAACCTGGACGGCTTGAGTACATTTTCAGACACGGGATCACGACGGAAGTCATGCCGCCTGACAATCCGATCAATGTCGAGCATGTCAAGCTGTTCCTCAAGTATTTCGCGACGCCTCCACCGCAAACGGCTGCCCCACCCCCATCTGCAACCTCGACGAGAGCGGCTCCGTGTGCCACAGAGAATCCCCCACGGCAGGCGGACGAACAGATGAAGCCCGAGACGGCAGAAGAAAAGCCGCCGACCGCGCAGTCACAAACTGCGCAGCCGACGACTGCTTTTACCGGGAAAGGTCACTCCCCCGTTTGGGCCGAGTACGTTGACCCCTTCTCTGGCCAACCCGAGCAGAACGCGAAGAAGCAGATCTGGGATTCGGGTGAGAAGCCACCCTTCTGATGGTTAGTCAGATGGTGAAGCTTCAGCCAGCGTATTGGGTCAGCAGACTTCGAAGAGTCCGGCCGCGCCCTGACCGCCGCCGATGCACATCGTGACGACGACATACTTGACCCCGCGGCGACGCCCCTCGATGAGAGCGTGACCGACCAGGCGGGCACCGGTCATTCCGTAGGGGTGACCGACTGAGATTCCTCCACCGTCGACGTTGTACTTCTCTGGATCGATCCCGAGGCGGTCACGGCAGTAGAGGGCCTGGACCGCGAATGCTTCGTTGAGCTCCCACAGACCGATGTCATCGATGGAGAGTCCCTGCGCCTTGAGCAGCTTCGGAATCGCGAAGACGGGCCCGATCCCCATCTCGTCGGGATCACAGCCAGCGACGGCCATACCCCGATAGACGCCGAGTGGTTCCAGTCCACGTCGGCTCGCTTCATCACTCGACATCAGCACCGAAGCAGAGGCTCCATCAGACAGCTGTGAGGCATTGCCTGCTGTGATGCTTGGGACCTTCGAAGCTTCGCCGGGCTTGAGGACTGGGTTCAGTCCAGCCAAACTCTCCAGGGTCGTCGATGGACGGTTCCCTTCATCGCGTTCGAGAGTCACCTGCTGAGCCGAGGTTTCCTTGGTCTCCTTGTCCACGACGATCTTCGTCGTCGGCAACGCGACGATTTCGTCGTCGAACCGGCCGGCGTCCTGGGCGGCTGCGGTCCGCTGCTGCGAAGAAAACGCGTACTCATCCTGTGCTTCACGGCTGATGCCATAGCGTTCGGCCACAACCTCGGCGGTGGCGAGCATCGGGTAGTAGATTCCGGGAACATGTTCGACCAGCCACGGGTCCTTCGCCCGGAACATATTCATCTTGTCGTTCTGCACCAGGGACACCGACTCCACGCCGCCGCCGACTGCAATCTCCTGTCCATCGAAGAGGATCTGCTTGGCGGCGGTCGCGATTCCCATCAGCCCGGAGGAGCACTGACGATCAATTGTCATTCCTGGGACCGTTGTCGGGAGACCGGCTCGCAGCGCCGCCTGGCGAGCGACGTTGGTGGATTGGCTGCCCTGCTGCAGGGCTGCACCGAAGACGACGTCTTCGACTTCGCCCCCTTCCAGACCTGCCCGTGAGACAGCGTGGGAAATGGCGTGGCCCGCCAATTCCTGGGCTTGGGTGTCGTTGAACGCCCCTTTGTACGCCTTTCCGATCGGAGTTCTGGCGGTGGAGACGATGACTGCTTCGCGCATGACGTGCCTTTCTTCAGTGAGGTGCGCCGGACCGGAGTTCGTCGCGATGTCAGTAGGTCCAGAATGTTAGTAGGACCCGAATCTCAGTGAGACCAGAGTGTCAGTGGGACCAGAGCCCGCTGCTGGTCAGTCTTTCGGCCCTCCGGCCACATAGATGACCTGACCGGAGACGAAGCCGGCTCCCTCTGAGGCGAGGAATGATGCCGTGTGAGCAATGTCTTCGGGCTTTCCCGTGCGCGCAACGGGAATCTGTCCGACTCCCGCTGCGATGAAGTCTTCGTAGTTCACACCCATCCGCTCAGCGGTGGCTTTGGTCATGTCGGTTTCGATGAGGCCGGGAGCAATCGCGTTAGCTGTGACTCCGAACTTGCCGAGCTCGATCGCCCAGGTCTTCGTCATTCCCTGGATTCCCGCTTTGGCCGCGGAGTAGTTCGTCTGGCCACGGTTGCCCAACGCTGATGTCGACGACATCGATACGATGCGCCCGTATTTGGCCTCGACCATGTAGGCCTGAACGGCCTTGGCCATCAGGAACGCACCGCCGAGGTGGACGGAGAGGACCTTCTGGAATTCTTCGTGCGTCATTTTGAACAGCAGGTTGTCTCGCAGGATGCCGGCGTTGTTGACGAGGACTGTCGGTGCACCAAGAGTTTCGGCAACGGTCTTCAATGCTGACTCGACGGAGGCTTCGTCGGAGACATCGGTGTCAATCCCCAGTCCCTTCACGCCGGCGGCTTCGACGGCCTTGACCGTATCTTCGGTCGGACCCATGTCGAGGATCGCGACATTCATTCCATCCGCTGCCAGGCGTTGGGCGATAGCGGCTCCGATGCCGCGGCCGCCACCTGTGACGATTGCTGTCCGAGTCATGACGATTTTCCTCCGAAATGCTGGTTCGTGATTGGGGGCGACAACAGTGATATGGATCTCACCTCTCGCTGCTTCCACCATAGACCACATTTGTCACTGAACGATTGCTTGCTCAGAAATTGGGATCCCGACTTTTCGCCGCCTCTGACCGATTCACGCTTCGCCCCCGGCCCCTGGTCAAACAATCCCAGCTCCTGTTCCTGCCCCGGCACCCCAGTCGATCGACCCCAGTCCGTCCACCACAGGAACACCACGCGAGCCAGCCAGACTGCACCACATTGCGGCGTGAGAACAAAGGTCAAAGATTTTCACAATGAGATTGACATCACATTTGATGATGTATAGGTTCCATTCTAAGCCTCAATCGAATATTCGTTCAGATGGGCTTCGGGCCTGCTTTGGCATCCCGACAATTTCAAGGAGCGCTGTTGCTCCGTCTCACTTTTCAAAGGAGAAAAGATGACCTCAATCCCGCGAAGGGCGAGCCGTCCTGTGCTTGCTGCGGCCGTCATCAGCACATTTGCACTAGCTCTCGGCGCATGCGGTGGGGGCGGTGGAAGCGGAGACTCCGGCGGTGACGAGTCTGTGGTCATCGGCTATACGGGTCCTCTGAGCGGCGGCGGTGCAGCTTACGGAGAGAACGTCCAGACCGGTCTCCAGATGGCTGTCGACGATCTCAATAAAGATGGACTCGAAGTCGACGGGAAAAAGGTCACCATCGAGCTCAAGTCCCTCGACGACAAGTATGCCCCGTCCACCGCAGCCAGCAATGCACAGCGACTGGCAGATCAGGACAAAGCCCCTGTCGTCGTCTCCCCCAACGCCGGGGCAATCAAAGCGATCCAGCAGATCAACGACGGTCGCTCCAAGTTCCTGATCTCCGCGTACACATCGGATCCTGCAATCGTGCAGTCCGACAATCCACTGACGATGATGATTCCGCCGAACTTCGAGTCCTATGCCAAACCGTTCACTGAACAGGGAATGAAGCATGGCGGCAAGAAGCTTGCTCTTCTCGGAACCCAGAGCGAATACGGTCAACAGTGGACTAAGGCGATCACGGACGAGTGGAAGAAGGCCGACGGCAAAATCGGTGCAGACAACAGCATTGACTATGCCACCGTCTCGGACTTCGCGGGCCCAGTCTCGAAGGCCCTGTCAGAAAAGCCGGACAGCATCTTCGTCGGTGGACCTTCACAGCCGACCGCACTGATCATGGAAGAGGCGAAGAAGCAGGGCTTCAAGGGCAGCTTCCTTGTGATGGACCAGGCGAAGCTCGACGAGATGGCAACCGTGACCAAGATCGAGAACCTGACGAACTCCGTTGGGGTGCTTCCAGTCAAGGAATATGAGGATCCTGGCACAAAGGACTTCCTCAAGCACTTCGCGGAAGTCGCCGGTGAGAAGAAGGTCGCGACCAGCGAAACTGCCCTGAATTATCAGAGCATCGCCATCATCGCCAAGGCGATGGAAGAAGCGGGTACAACCAGCGATCCTGAGAAGATCCGGGCAGCGATACCCGACGCGCTCGGCAAGGTCGATGACAAATACAAGGTCAACGGCTTCCCGACCGAGATCTCGGATGAGGGCCACCTGGTCAACCCTGAGCTGGAGGTCACCTACCTGGACAAGGACGAGAAGTACACGAAGGTGCCCGTAGAGCAGGTATCCGACGCCAAGTAGTCACCATCGTCTAGTTGTCACCATTGTCGGCGCTTCCCGCAGCGGGGTATGAGCTTCATGCCCCGCTGTGGCGCCGTCTGACGTCCTGTGAGGATTCGCTTCATGACCCTTTTCATCCAACAGCTCTTCAACGGCGTTGCACTCGGCGGTGTGTACTGCCTTGCCGCAATCGGTCTCACCTTAGTCTTCGGTGTCCTGCGCATCCCCAACCTCGCACACGGGTCGCTGTACATGCTCGGCGCCTATGTCACATACTTCTTCCTGACCACGGTCGGTGTGCCCTATGTGGCTGCCATCGGCATCGCCGCACTCATCCTGTTCGTCCTCGGTGTGCTGCTCGAACGCTTGGTCTTCCACCCTCTGCGCAACTCACCGCACACCCATCACATGATTGCGGCCATCGGCGCCATGTTCTTCTTCCAGGCCGTGGCACAGGCAATCTGGGGGGCCGACTTCCGGCGGATGGAGACACCGATTTCGGGAAGTCTGCATATTCTGGGCGCTGAGATCTCGGCACAGCGCATCGTGATCATCGTGACTGCGGTCGTCGTACTCTCTCTGCTGACATGGTTCATCAAACGCTCCATCCACGGCCAGACGATCGAAGCCATCGAACAGGACCGGACAGGATCGGCTCTGGTCGGAATCAATCCCGCCATGGTCTCAATGCTGACTCTGGGCTTGTCCGCGCTTCTGGTCACAATCGCGGCCGGCCTCGTCTCCCCCATCAACCTCCTCTCCCCCACGATGGGTGACTCACTCAACCTCAAGGTGTTCGCGATCATCATCCTCGGCGGCCTCGGGTCACTGCCGGGCGCCATCGTCGGCAGCTTTGCGCTGGCGATAGCGGAGACGATGACCTCGACCTACATCTCTTCGGCTGTCGGCGAAGCGGTGGCCTTCATCGTTCTGGTGGCGGTGCTGGCGATCAAACCCACAGGCCTGTTCGCAAAGGCGGTGCAACGATGAATGCTTTGAAGAATCCCCGCATCCTCGGAACTCTGGCCGTGCTGCTCATCATCGCCCTGACTCCGCTGGCATTCGGCGACGAGAATTACATCATGCGTGTGATCACCGTCGGACTGTGTTCGGCGATCGCGGTCTATGGCATGAACATCATCCTCGGCTTCACCGGGCAGCTGTCGCTGGCCCAGGGGGGCTTCTTCGGGATCGGCGCATACACGGTCGGCTTGCTGACAACCGATTTCGACTGGTCATTCTGGCAGGCCTTCCTCGTCGGCGTGGTCGGCACATCCGCCATCGGATACCTGTGCGGACTCATCGCTCTGCGGACGAAGGACGAGTACTTCGCCATCTTCACGATGGCCATCGGCTTCATCATCTATCTGACCATCAGCCGATGGGAATCGGTGACACACGCTCATTCCGGAGTCAACAATGTGAAGTTCCCCGAGGGAGGGGAACTGGTGGATTTCAGTAACCCGACGGCGATGTTCTACCTCGTCTTCATCATCCTGCTGGCCTGTGTCTACGTCACGTACGCGATCCGGCGCTCCAGCGTTGGTCGCACTCTGCTCACGATTCGCACCAGCGAGGACCTTGCCGACGCGATCGGTGTGAATGTAGGACTGAGCAAGCAGCTCGCCTTCGCTGCGTCAGCCTTCTTCGGCGGTATCGGCGGCGGCCTCTACGCCTCGGTCGTCGGTTTCATCGGCCCCGATGCTGCGACGGTGGACAAGACATTCGAGTTCCTGATGTTCATCCTGGTCGGAGGCATGGGAACTGTGGCCGGGCCGCTGGTGGGCACCATGATTGTGACGTTCCTGTTCGAACTTTTCCAGGACTTCCAGGCTTACCGGTTCATTGTGCTCGGACCCATCATCATTGCGCTCGTGATCTTTGCACCGCGCGGAATCGTGGGGTATCTGGGTGGGTTCATCGACAAACGAGCGCGAAAGCGACGAATCGGCTCCGCCCGCAAGGACGGCTCCGCACCCACCAGCTCTTCGAGCAGCGCTGACGCTGCCGGTCACCGAGGTGCTTCTGCCGACACCATCACCACTACCGAGGAGAAGAAGTGACGCTGCTCGAAATCAGAGGCCTCGGGAAACGCTTCGGCGGACTTGATGCCGTGAAGAATGTCGATCTCGATGTGCAGGAAGGTCAGATCACAGCGGTGATCGGTCCGAACGGTGCTGGGAAGTCAACGCTGTTCAACCTCATCCACGGGTTCTACCGCCCCACCGCTGGGACTGTGTCCTTCAACGGGCGGGATATCACCCACTCGTCTCCGCATAACTCAGTCAACGGGGGAATTGCGCGAACCTTCCAGACGACGCACCTCTTCGACGATTCCACACTGTTGGAGAATGTGCTGGCCGGTCGCATCGTCCGGTCAAAGTCCAATGTCTTCGACGCGATCTTCCACACTCCGCGCCATCGCCGCGAATCGGCACTCAACCACGACAAGGCGCTCGAAGCACTCGATTTCTGCGGTGTCGCCGAATTCCGCCACGACCTTGCGTCCAATGTCCCACAGGAAGTGCAGAAGCGCACGGCCGTCGCCATGGCTTTGGCGACCGAGCCTGAGCTGATACTCCTCGATGAACCGGCTGGAGGCATCCCCGAGGAAGAGACCACTGACTTCGGCAATCTCATTCGCTCCCTGCCCAGTCGCGGAGTGTCTGTGCTGCTCGTCGAACACAAGATGTCGATGATCATGGGCCTGGCAGACACGATCCTCGTTCTCGATCACGGTCAGAAGCTAGCGATCGGCTCCCCCGCGGAGATTCAGAGCAATCCGGACGTGATTCGTGCCTACTTGGGATCGACCAAGGATGAGGAGAACTGATGCTCTCGCTCGAGAACATAAGCGTCGGATATGACGCGACTGATGTGCTGCATGGGGTGAGCATCACTGCCCAGCCCGGTGAGTTGACGGTGATCCTGGGAGCCAACGGCTCGGGAAAGACCACCTTGTTCAAAACCATCAGCGGTCTTCTGCGTACGCGTTCTGGAAAGATCGAATACAACGGGCAGGCGATCCAACGAACGCAACCGAGCACCATCGTCAAACGCGGTATCGCACATTGCCCCGAGGGCCGACACTTGTTCGGGAAGATGTCGGTGGAGAAGAACCTCCGCTTGGGCACATACCCGCATAGGAACCGCACCCGCACCGAGGAGATCCTGAGTGAAGTCCTCGAGCTGTTCCCCATCTTGAAGGAGAAGTCAGCCCAGCCTGCAGGATCGCTCTCAGGTGGACAGCAGCAGATGGTGGCGATCGGTCGTGCACTGATGTCTGACCCCAGCCTGCTGATCTTGGACGAGCCATCTATGGGTCTGGCTCCCCTGGTTGTCGAACAGGTGCTCGAATCGATTGCGCAGATCAACAGGAACGGTATCGGAGTGCTGCTCAGTGAGCAGAATGCGAAAGCCTCCTTGGCGATCGCTCACCGTGGATATGTGTTGGCCGAGGGACGAGTCGTGCTTGCCGATGATGCAGAGAAGCTGCTCGACAATCCTCAAGTGCAGGCAGCCTACCTAGGGCTGTGAGCCAGTCGTGGGCAAGCATCATGCACACGGTTCCGCACAGATACTGCCCGCAGACATCGTCGACCTCTGGCGCCTCGCAATCGCCGCGAGGCACCAGAGGTCGATGGAACACTGCTACCGGTTGAACGAGCACTGCCGCAGATCGAAGAACCGCTGAAGCTCATTCGAAGCGTGAGACGTCTCCGGCCCCGACGCGTGCAACCACCGGTTCCCGACCGGTGAAGTCGATGACGGAGGTCGGGACGTTGCCCGGAACTCCGGATTCGATGACGGCGTCCAATTCGTGGCCGATCTGATCGACGACCTCATCGGCCTGGGTCAGCGGGTCCTCAGCACCGGGAAGCAGCAGGGTCGATGACAGAATCGGTTCGCCCATCGCTTCAACGAGCGCCAGGGCTGTCACATTCTGAGGAATACGTGCACCGACCGAATGCTTTTTGGCGTGCATCATCCGACGTGGAACTTCCTTCGTCGCCTTCATGATGAATGTGTACGGTCCCGGTGTCATCGATTTGATGACCCTGAAGTCCGAGTTGTCGACGATGACGAACTGCCCCAACTGAGCGAAGTCACGGCACATCAGTGTGAAGTGATGCTTCGAGTCCAACTGCCTGATGCGGGTGATCCGTTCGATGCCTGCCTTATTGTCCAAAGCGCAGCCCAAGGCGTAGCCCGAATCTGTGGGATAGGCGATCAGTCCGCCGTCCCGCAGAGTCTGCACGGCCTTGTCGATCATTCGGTTCTGTGGATTCTCAGGATGAATATTCAGTAAGGTCGCCATACTTCATGCTAACCACTCACAGCATGTGTGGCGAGAGGCCTGACTGAATCGATTGCACTATTCTGCGATCCCAACCGCCCGAGGCTTCGCCGGCCGACCATTCGGGTCAGCTCCTCGGACCAATCAGGTCAGCTCCTCGGTCCGGACGTGTCCTGCTCGGCTTCACCCTGCGGCGGCGTTGTCAGGGATCCGTCGTCAGCAGGGGATGCGAGGGACTCCGCGGGCTTCGAATCATCAGGTCTCGAACCCTCGGTACTCGCTTCTTCAGAATCAGGCGTCGACCCATCCGAATCCGCTGTCGAATCCTCCGCCTCTTCAGAATCAGACTTCCCCAATGGCGATCCGAGGGTGTCGCCCAATGATTCGGTCACGGGTGACACCGGTGGCTCCTCCGTCGAACTGTTCGCAGTCGTCGGGTCCGAGGCGAGGAGAATGTTTACCCATTTGGCCTTCGGATCCGCGTCGACGAGCAGCGCCTTGAGCAGCAGCGTCGCAGGCAGTGCGAGGAGCGCACCGAGCCATCCGAGCACCCACACCCAGAACAGCAGCGACAGGAAGGACACCAATGGTGTGACCCCGACCGACTCTCCCGTGAACTTCGGTTGGATGATCGATTGGATGACGAAGTTGAGCACGCTGTAGGCGATGACGACCCACAGCGCCGACTGCCAACCGCTGTCGACGAGGGCAAGCAGCGCCGGAGGGATGAGGCCGATGACGAACCCGATGTTGGGAATGTAGTTCGTCAGGAACGCGAGCACGCCCCACACCCAGATCAGCGGGACGTCGATGATCGCCAAGGCGATGACGTCGAGGATTGCCACGATGAGGCCGAAGACTGTGGCCACGACCCAGTAGCGCCGGACCCCACTGGCGAATCCGCCGAGCGAAGCCGCCAGCGAGGGCTTGACGTCGAGGAGCATCAGCATGCGCCGGTCGATGCCCATGGAGTCCATGGCGACGAAGAACACTGCCATGACGACAGTGGTCAGCAGCCCGGCGACCAGTGACACATTGGTCAGCAGCGGATACACGGCGTCGATGAGGGATCTGACGTTGAACTGCTGGAACTGCTGCTGGAGCACTGAGGACGTGACACCGATGTCGGACAGGAACGCCAAGGCGCTCTGGTAGGTCGCGACGAGCTGTTCACCGTAGCTGGGGATCAGGAGCACGAGTTCGGCGACCGACCATGCCGTCAGCCCGAAGAAGCCGAAGATCATCACCAGCACGAGGAGCACCGAGATGGTGGCACCGATTGCACGCGGCACCTTCAACTTGGTCAGATACTTCTGCAGCGGATAGACGACGATGTAGAAGTTGAGCGCCAGGAACACGGGAGCGACGATGTCCTGGAGTCCTTTGAAGAACATCAGGGCATAGGCCAGACCGGCGATCGTCAACGCGATGACCAGCGCCCTGGCAGGCCGGCTGGCGTGCCAGGGACGCTGTTCACGAGTCAGCTCAGGCTGCTGCTCACGATGATGCGGCTCCGACTGCTGCCCGTGGAACTGCCCGTCAACGCTCACTCAGCGACCTTTCCGCTTCTCCCTGATTCGCATCGACACCTCGATGGGGGTTCCCTTGAACCCGAACGTCTCACGCAGACGCCTGATGATGAAACGACGATACCCCGGATCGAGGAAACCGGAGGTGAAGAGCACGAACTTCGGTGGCCGGGACTGCGCCTGGGTTCCGAACAGGATCCTCGGCTGCTTGCCACCGCGCACCGGGTGAGGGTTCGCGGCGACCAGTTCACCGAGGAACGCGTTGAGTCGCCCGGTCGGGATGCGTGTGTCCCATCCCTCCAGAGCCGCCTCCATCGCTGGGACCAGCTTGTCGGCGTGGCGACCCGTCTTCGCGGAGATGTTCACTCGCGGAGCCCAGGCCACATGTGCCAGGTCCCGCTCGATCTCACGTTCGAGATAGTAGCGACGTTCGTCATCGAGGAGATCCCATTTGTTGAACGCCAGCACCACGGCACGGCCGGCTTCGGCAGCCGTCGTGACGATGCGAACGTCCTGTTCGCTCAAGGGTTCCTGGACCTCGAGGAGAACCAGAGCCAGCTCAGCGCGTTCCAGAGCGGTCTGGGTGCGCAGCGCGGCATAGAAGTCAGCACCGCTGGCCTGGTGAGCACGACGCCGGATGCCGGCGGTGTCCACGAAACGCCACTGCTTGTCACCGAGTTCGATGAGTTCGTCGACCGGGTCGCGGGTGGTGCCGGCGACGTTGTCCACGAGCACACGGTCGGAACCGATGAGCTGGTTGAGCAGGGAGGACTTTCCGACGTTCGGTCGGCCCACCAGAGCGATCCGACGTGGACCGCCCTCTTCGATGCGGGTTTCGACGGCAGAGACCTCGGGCAGGATTGTGAGCACCTCGTCGAGGAGGTCAGCGACCCCGCGACCGTGGAGGCCGGACACCGTGAACGGCTGCCCCAGGCCCAGACCCCAGAGTTCGGCGGCCATGAGCTCGCCGCGTTCGTCGTCGACCTTGTTGGCGGCGAGGATGACGGGCTTCTTCTTCCTCCGCAGCATCTTCACGACCATTTCATCGGTCGCGGTCGGTCCGGTCGTAGCATCCACGACGAGAACGACTGCGTCGGCCATGTCGACGGCGACTTCGGACTGGATCGCAATGCGCGAGGCCATGCCCTTGGAGTCCGAGTCCCAACCGCCGGTATCGACGAGGGTGAATTCCTTCGTGTTCCATTCCGCCCGGTAGCTCACCCGGTCACGGGTGACTCCGGGAACGTCTTCGACCACGGCTTCACGGCGCCCGAGGATCCTGTTGACCAGGGTCGATTTGCCCACGTTGGGGCGACCCACGACGGCCAGGACGGGGTCGGCCCCGCGGGTCTCTTCGGCTTCGAACTCGAAACCGTAGGCGTCGAGCAGTGCCCGGTCCTCGTCTTCGAGGTCATAGCTGGAGAGGCCGGCCTCGAGAGCTGTCGCCCTCTTCTCGGCCTCCTCGTCGCTGATGCTCTCGAGACGCTCGGCCAGTTGCTCGTCCGGGTTCTCGTGGAATTCTGATTCAGTCATTGTGAGTCCTTCACCAGTTTCAGCACCGTCTCGACCACCTGGTCGAAATCGATGTCACTGGTATCGAGTGTGTAGACGCCTTCGGAGGCTTCCAGGAAGCTCGTTGTCGCTGAGTCCTTGGCGTCACGGCCGGTGACCTGGGATTGGGTGGCGGCGAGAGCCTCGGCGTCGGCGTTTCCGTGGAGCTCCTTGGCCCGGCGGGCCACGCGAACCTCGTCACGGGCGGTCATGAGGATGCGAACCTCAGCGTCCGGGGCCACGACGGTCGTGATGTCACGGCCCTCGACGACGATTCCCTCCGGTGCCGCGGCGATGATGGTCCGCTGCATGTCGATGAGCTCTTCGCGGGCGTCGACGACGGCAGACACGGTCTGCACGTTCTCCGACACTTCGGGGTCGCGGATCTCTTCACTGACTTCGATTCCGTCGACGGAGACGAAGAACTCGTCCGGATCGGTCGAGATCTCCAGATCGACCCCGCGGACCTGCTCGAGGACGTCGACCGGGTCGGTCACGCCCCGGTTGAGGCACAGCCAGGCCATCGCACGGTACATGGCCCCCGTGTCGAGGTAGCGGTAGCCCAATCGGCGGGCCGTTTCCTTCGCGGTGCTCGACTTGCCGACCCCGCTTGGTCCGTCAATGGCGACGACGCTCATGCAATTCCCTCTTTCTCGATGGCGGATTCGGGAATCTGCCATCCCTTCGACAACAAACCGACTTCAAGTTCCTGCTGGGTGGCCGGCACCACCGAGACATCGACGATCCCGAGCTTCTGGCCCGGCGCGTGATCCATCCGGAAGTCCTCGACGTTGATGTTCAGGTCACCGATGTCCTTGAACAGTGTGGCCAGGGTTCCCGGGGTGTCGGGAACCAAGATCGTGACTACAGCATATTTGGTCGGAGCCTGTCCGTGCTTGCCCGGAATCCGATCGTGACCTTCATTGCCCAACGCGATGGCCTTAGCTAGGGCACCTGTCGAGCCGGGCCCCAACTCCAGAGCCGTGATGACCTCGTCGAGTTCGGTGCGCAGATCCAGCAGCACCGAGCGGACCTCCTCGGAGTTCCCGGCCAGGATCTGCGTCCACAGACGTGGATCCGAGGCCGCGATCCGAGTCACGTCGCGCAGTCCCTGCCCCGCCAATTCAATTTCCTCCAACGGCGCATGGCGCAGCTGCGAGGCCACCAGCGAGGCAACGACCTGCGGCACGTGGGAGACCTTCGCGACCGCGGCATCGTGGATGCGCGGATCCAGATGGATGACCGAGGCACCGGTGGCTTCCGCCATGGCCACGACCTCGCCGAGGCGGTTGCCCGGTGTCTCCTCATCCGAGCAGATCACCCAGGGTCGGGCCGTGAACAGGTCCGACCGGGCAGCGATCGCTCCCGACTTCTCCCGGCCCGCCATCGGGTGACACCCGATGTAGCGGCTGAGTTCGGCCTCTCCGACCAGTTCCCGCACCGCTTCGAGCAGACGGGTCTTGACGCTGGCGACGTCCGTGACCGTGGCGTTCGGGTAGGTCTCCAGCGCCGTCGCAATCGTCTGCGCGGCAACATCCGGTGGAGTGGCCACGACGACGATCTGCGGATCCTCGGCATCGGGACGTGCAGAACCGACAGTCCCCGCCCCCAGATCCGCCGCCAGCTGCTGGGCGGTCGGTGAGGTGTCTTCGAGGCTGACCTGGTACTTCTGTGCACTCAACGCCAGTCCGAGGCTCGCGCCCAGCAGACCGGTGCCGATGATGTGGATTCTCACAAGCCGACGGCCTCGAAGAGCTCGCCGATCTCGTCCGAGCGCAGCGGGCGGATCTTGCCCTGCCTCTGCTCGTCCAAGGTGATGGGACCGAACTTCGTGCGCACCAGACGTTCGACCGGGTGGCCGACCTCTTTGAGCAGGCGGCGCACAATGCGGTTGCGACCCGAATGCAGAGTCAGTTCGACCACGGACTTGCCGGGCGTCGAATCCACGAGCTTGAACGAATCGACCTTGACGAAGCCGTCGTCGAGGTCCATTCCTGCCTTGAGGCGAGAGCCCACGTCCTTGGCCAGCTGTCCCCTGACCTGGGCCAGGTAGGTCTTCGGGATCTCGTAGCGCGGGTGAGCCAAGCGGTTGCTCAGCTCCCCGTCGTTGGTCAGCAGGATGAGTCCCTCGGTCTCGGTGTCGAGTCGTCCGACGTGGAAGAGACGGTCGACGCGGTTCTTGACGTAGTCGGCCAGGCAGGGACGCCCGTCCGGGTCGCTCATCGTCGACACGACTCCCGCCGGCTTGTTCAGCACGAGGTAGACCTTCTGAGTCTGTGTCGAAATTCTCACTGCGTCGACGTACACGGCTTGGGTTTCGGTGTCGATTCGGGTGCCCAGCTCGGTCACGATGGAACCATCCACTTCGACCCTGCCGTCGAGGATCAGCTGCTCACATGCACGACGTGAGCCCAGGCCCGCCTCGGCGAGGATCTTCTGCAGTCTCACACCCCCGCTGACATGGGCATCCGACTTCTCGCCCGTGCCTGACTGCGACCGCTGGGAGCCTCGTGCAGAGGTGCTGGATCGCTGTTTTCGGGTCGGACGATTGTTGCGCCCGCCTGGCGCTCGGGGATCACGGTATGGACTCATAATGTCCATTCTCTCAAATCAATCGTCAACTCGTGACATCTCATCGTCGAGATCGGCCATCTCGTCCTCGACGGAGGCCAGAACCTCCGTGTTGTCGGCCCCCAATTCGGCGACGTCGGCGTCCTCCGGGAGGTACGGGGCGATCTCCGGCAGGTCGTCGATGCTGTTCATTCCGAGTGCATCGAGGAACTGGTGGGTAGTGGTGTAGAGCAGCGCCGAGGTGGTCGCTTCCTTGCCCGCTTCGACGATGAGTCCGCGCAGCAGCAGGGTGCGGATGACGCCGTCGACGCTGACTCCGCGGATGGCGGCGATGCGCGGGCGCGAGATCGGCTGCCGGTAGGCGATGACGGCCAGGGTCTCGAGTGCGGCCTGGGACAGTTTGGCGCTCTGTCCGGAGGTGAGGAAGTCCTTGACGATCTCGTGATAGTCCCCGCGGGAGAAGATGCGGAAACCTCCTGCGACGAGGCGGATC